>NZ_WWJT01000387.1 GCF_009865385.1 Streptomyces sp. SID486
CTGTCCCTAGTACGAGAGGACCGGGACGGACGAACCTCTGGTGTGCCAGTTGTTCTGCCAAGGGCATGGCTGGTTGGCTACGTTCGGGAGGGATAACCGCTGAAAGCATCTAAGCGGGAAGCCTGCTTCGAGATGAGTATTCCCACCTCCTTGAGAGGGTAAGGCTCCCAGTAGACGACTGGGTTGATAGGCCGGATCTGGAAGCCAGGTAACTGGTGGAGGTGACCGGTACTAATAGGCCGAGGGCTTGTCCTCAGTTGCTCGCGTCCACTGTGTTGGTTCTGAAACCACGAACAGCCCCACGTTGTCACAGCGTGGTGCGGCGTTCAGTTTCATAGTGTTTCGGTGGTCATAGCGTGAGGGAAACGCCCGGTTACATTCCGAACCCGGAAGCTAAGCCTCACAGCGCCGATGGTACTGCAGGGGGGACCCTGTGGGAGAGTAGGACGCCGCCGAACAAATTTTGGGAAAACCCCCGCATCTTCGATGCGGGGGTTTTCTGCGTTCCAGGCCCTTTTCCGCCGGACGCTCCGGCGGGAAACATGGCCGGATCGAGGGGCGGTCAGCTGTTCACAGCCGGCCTGCCGCTTTCAGTGCCAGATAGGCGTCCGCAAGCGCCGGTGCCAGATTCTCCGGGGTCTCGTCCACCACCGTCACCCCATGACGACGAAGCTGTTCCGCGGTGCGGCGACGCTCGTCCTGGGCCTGAGCCGCTGCTGCCGCCTCATAGACGGCGTCCGCATCGCCCCGGGCCTCAGCCATACGCGCGATGTACGGATCCGCCACTGAAGCGATCAGGACCGTGTGGCGTCGAGTCAGCTGGGCGAGCACGGGAAGCAGGCCCTGCTCCACCGGCGCGGCGTCCAGCGTCGTGAGGAGGACGATCAGGGAACGGCGAGGCGCCGTGCGCAGAGCGGTGGCGGTGAGACCCGGACCGTCCGTCTCCACGAGCTCCGGGTCGAGCGCCGCCATCGCGTCGACCAGGGAAGGCAGCACATCACCGGCCGACCGGCCCTGGACCAGGGCGCGGACCCGACGGTCGTAGGCCAGCAGCGCCACCCGATCGCCGGCGCGGGACGCCAGGGCCGCCAGCAGCAGGGCCGCGTCCATGGAAGCGTCCAGGCGCGGGGCGTCGCCGACCCGTCCGGCCGAGGTACGGCCTGTGTCCAGGACCAGCAGAATGTGCCGGTCACGTTCGGGACGCCAGGTGCGGACGGCGACGGCGGACTGGCGGGCCGTGGCACGCCAGTCGATCGAGCGGGTGTCGTCCCCGGGAACGTACTCGCGCAGGCTGTCGAACTCCGTTCCCTCACCGCGCGTCAGCATGCTGGTGCGGCCGTCGAGTTCGCGCAGCCGGGCGAGCTTCGACGGAAGGTGCTTGCGGCTGGCGAACGGGGGCAGGACGCGCACCGTCCAGGGCACCCGGTGTGCGCCCTGACGGGTGAACAGGCCGAGAGGGCCGTAGGAACGGATGGTCACGCGGTCGGCCTGGTGGTCTCCACGGCGCGTGGGACGCAGCCGGGTCGTCACGCGCCGGCGTTCGCCCGGGGGCACGGAGAGAAGGTGCCGGGACGCCTCGACCTCGGTGCCCGCCTGCCAGCTGCTGGGCGGCCAGGCGTCCCGCAGCCGGGCCCGCAGGGGGCGGCGGGACGGGTTGGTGACCGTGAGGGTGATGTCCGCGGTGTCACCGAGCCGGACGGAGGTGTCGCCGGAGCGGGTAAGCAGCAGACGGCGTACCGGAGCGGCCAGGGCGTAGTCGCAGGCGCAGGCCAGGGCCAGGGAGCCGTTGACCGTGAGGATGCCCGTCCAGCCCGGTTCCAGGATGCCGACGGGGACCGAGCCGAGAGCCGCGAGGAGGGCGGCGCGTCCGGTGAGCGCCATCAGCGGGGGACCGGGACGTGGGCGAGGATGGCGTTGAGGACCGCGTCGGCGGTCACGCCCTCCATCTCGGCCTCGGGGCGCAGTTGGACCCGGTGCCGCAGAGTGGGCAGGGCCAGGGCCTTCACGTCGTCGGGGATGACGTAGTCGCGGCCCGTCAGCCAGGCCCATGCGCGTGAGGTGGCCAGCAGGGCGGTGGCTCCGCGCGGGGAGACGCCCAGGGTGAAGGAGGGCGACTCCCGGGTCGCGCGGCAGATGTCCACGACGTAGGCGGTGATCTCGGGGGACACGGTCGTGCCGGCGACCGCGGCGCGGGCCGCTTCCAGGTCGGCGGGCCCCGCGACCGGGCGTACGCCGGCGGCGCGCAGGTCGCGCGGGTCGAAGCCGGATGCATGCCGGGTGAGGACGTCGATCTCGTCCTGCCGGGAGGGCAGAGGGATCGTCAGTTTGAGCAGGAAGCGGTCCAGTTGGGCTTCGGGTAGCGGGTAGGTGCCCTCGTACTCGACCGGGTTCTGGGTCGCGGCGACCAGGAACGGTTCGGGGAGCGGGCGGGGGGTGCCGTCGACCGTGACCTGGCGTTCTTCCATGGCTTCCAGAAGCGATGACTGAGTCTTCGGCGGGGTGCGGTTGATCTCGTCCGCGAGGAGGAGGTTGGTGAAGACCGGGCCTGGCTGGAAGGAGAACTCGGCGGTGCGGGTGTCGTAGACGAGGGAGCCGGTGATGTCGCTCGGCATCAGGTCCGGGGTGAACTGCACACGCTTGGTGTCGAGTTCCAGTGCGGATGCCAGGGCGCGGACGAGCAACGTTTTGGCGACTCCGGGGACTCCTTCCAGTAGTACGTGTCCACGGCAGAGCAGGGCGACGACGAGTCCGGTCACGGCGGGGTCCTGGCCGACCACGGCTTTGGCGATCTCGGCGCGCAGGGCTTCCAGAGAGGCGCGGGCGATACCCGGTTGCCCGCTGTGCCCGGCGTTGTCAGTGGTCGGGTCCGTCATGAACGGCGTACCTCTCTTTCGAGGGCGTCGAGTTGGTCGGTCAGTGCCATGAGGGCCGCGTCGTCACCGGGCGGCGGCCCGAAGAGGAGGGGGTGCAGAGCCTGTGCGTCGCCCGCGAGGCGCGTGGACAGGGCGGGGAGCAGGGCCTCGGGCGTGTGTGCCTGGGTGAGGGGGACGCCGGCGAGGGGGGCGAGGCGGGTGCGGGTGGCGGCGCGAAGAGCGGCGGCCGCGCGGTCGCGGGCCTTGGCCCTGCGGTAGAGGCGGGCCCGGCCCTCGGTGGTTTCGGAGGCGCGGATCGCGACGGGGAGTTCCTCTGCCACGAGGGGGCCGAAGCGGCGTGCCCGCCAGAAGGCGGCGAGGACCGCCGCGATGAAGAGCTGCAGGGTGGCCCAGAGCCATCCCGGGGGGAGCAGGTCGAAGAGGCTTTTCTGCTCGCCGGTTCCGGCGGCGGAGGCGTCCGAGAGCGAGGGGAGGTACCAGACCAGATGAGGGCGGGAGCCGAGGAGCTGAAGGGCGAGGGAGGCGTTGCCCTGCTCGTCGAGGCGGTCGTTGTAGAGGATGTCGGGCGCGCCGAGCACTACGGTGTCGCCGCCTGCGGAGGCCGCGGGGATGCGCAGAAGGGTGGCGAGGCGCTCGCTGGGGTAGCAGCGGTCGGCGTCGAGGTGGGTGGTGGTGTAGCGGAGGCCGCCGGTGGCGGCGGTGCCCGCGCGCCGGGCCTCGGGCAGGGTGCAGTGCGGGGCGAGCGTGGTGTCGTCGCTGGTGGCGGGGTCCGCCGTGACCCCGGGGGCGAGGCGTTCGACGGACCAGCTGCCGGCCGCGACCAGGACGGTGCGTCCGCCGGAAGCGGCGGTCGCCGTGTGCAGCTGGGTCTGCTGACGATGGGTCAGCAGGTCGGGTTCGGCGACCAGCAGAGTGGTGTCCGGGCCGGTGGCGGCGCGTGCCCCGCCGAGCGTGGTGACCACGCGCGTGGAGACGCCCCGCTCGCCGAGGAGTGCGGCGACGGCACGGCTGCCGTAGGGGTCGGCGGAGCGCGGGTCCAGCTCGCCGTGGTGGGCGGTGGAGCGTACGGCGGCCATGGCGACGGCCGCGGCCAGGATCAGGACGACGGCGAGGGTGATGCCTCGCGTCCGGGTCCACACCTGGCGGGCGGTGGGCGCGGTGGAGGTGGGCGTGGGCATGGCCCCGGTGGTCACTCGGCTGCCCCCTGGCGGGTGCTGCGGGCTGTGCCGGTGGTGCTGTCGGCGAGGGTGGGCCTGGTGCGTTCCAGGTCGTGGTCGAGTTCCGTGAGGCGGCGGTACGACTGCTCGCCGGCCCGCCGCCCGCCGTATGTGACGTCGTCGAACTCCCGGGCCGCGGCACGCAGTCGGTCCGCGTGCGCGGGGAGGACACGGCCGGCCTCGGCGGCTGCTTCGTCGGCGGTGCGGCCGGGGCGGGTGTCGAGCAGGGCGCGTTCCTCCAGGGAGCGGACGATGGCGCGCATGCGTTCCTGGACGGCCTGGTTCCAGTGGCCCTGGGCCGCGTGGGCCTCGCCGGCCGCGCGGTGGTGGGCGGCGCTGCGGGGACGCTCGGCGAAGAGGGCCGCGGCGGAGACGGCCCTGCGGTCGGGGGTGCCGAGGCGCCACCAGAGGGCGGCCAGGGCGGCGACGACGAAGAGGATCACGACGACCAGGCCGACCGTGCCGCCGGGCGTGGCCGAGGCGGCCGTGCCGAACAGCCGGTCGACCCAGTCCCAGAAGGCGTTCAGGGCGCGCTGGAGCAGGCTGGGATCGTTCTCGTGGTACATCCGCTTGGACAGCTCGCGCCGGGCCGCGTCCCGCGCGGGATCGCGCGGGACGGTCACCGGCGGTTCGTCCCCCGAGCCGGCCGCCAGGACGGCCCGGCCCGTCATGTGCGACAGCCGTCGTACGACCGTCGCGGCGGCGCCCGGTGGGACGGCGGCCGTGAGAACTCCCCCCGTGAGGCTCACCCCGTCAGCTCCCGGGGGCGGCGCCGGTGCCGTAGCCCTGGACGCCGGCGGCGCGGGCCAGTTCGAGGTCGAGGGCCTCGCGGCGGATGCGCTGGTCGATGTAGAGGAGCACGGTCACGCCGGCGCTGATCGGAAGGGTCAGCGTGGTGCCGACCACGGAGCCGATCCCCCGGATGATCAGGAACGTCCAGCCGACGTGTCCACCGTCGGTGGCGAGGAAGTCGGCCATGCCGTCGCCGCTCATGGCGGCGCCGATGACGGCGAAGGGGATGGTCACGACCGCCGAGACGATGCTGGTGATGAGCGCGGCGAGCAGCTGGATGCCGAAGACGCGCCACCAGGAGCCGCGGACCAGCTTGGCCGAGCGGCTCATGGACTTGCCGATGCCCTGGCGTTCCAGCATCAGGGCGGGGGCGGCCAGGTAGTAGCGGACGGCCAGCCACACCGCGACGACGGTGCCGGCGAGGATGCCCAGGGCGAACAGCGCGGTCCCGCCGGCGTCGCTGCCGCCGCCGAGCAGGATCAGCAGGCCCGGCAGTGCCCCGGCGACGATCACCCCGACGACGATGAGCCCGAGCAGGACGAGCAGACCGCACAGTTTCGGCAGCTGCGGACGGGCCTCGCGCCACGCTTCGCCGGTGCTGACCGGCCGGCCGAGCACGGCGCGGCTGGTGATGGTCGTGATCAGGGCGGTGGTGACGATGATGGCGGCTGCGGAGATCACCGTGACGAGGCCGGTGCCGATCATGGTGTCGCGAAGGGCGTGGAACGCCTCGTCGGGTGTGGCGGTCTCGCTGTCGAGGGAGGTCCGGCCGAGGGCGTCGTCGAGGACGAAGCCCTGCAGGAGGACCAGGCTGATCTCGGTGAGCAGGGCGACCACCAGCGAGATGCCGAGGACCGAGCGCCAGTGGGTGCGCATGGTGGAGACGGCGCCGTCGAGGATCTCGCCGACGCCGAGCGGCCGCAGCGGGATGACGCCGGGCTTGGCGGCGGGAGGCGGGCCGCCCCAGCCGCCGCCCCAGGCCGGGTAGCCGCCGTGACCGGCGGGCGGCCCGGCGTGACCGCCGGGGCCGCCGGGGTGCGGCCCGCCCCAGCCCGGGCCGGGGGGCGGTGGTGGTGGGGCCTGGCCGGGGCTCGGGGCACCGGTGGGCGCCGGCCACTGGCCGGGTGGCGGCTGCTCCTTGGACCACTTCACGCCTGGACCCTGCGCGTCCGCGCCCGGTTGCGGAGCGGGCTCGGTGGGGCCGGGGTGGTCTGCGGGCTCGGCGGGGCCGGACGCACCGGGTTCCCGCCCCTCGGACGACGGGGAGGATCCGGGCGAGGCCCAGCCCGGAGTGTCTGTCATCGAAGCTCCTTCTCGGTGCCCGTCCGCGGTCGCGGCGGCAGGTTGGCAGCCATCGTGCCATGGGCCGGTCATGAGGGGACTGGCCACGGTGACGGCCGGATGCCTTCAATTGTCCGCCGGATCCGGGGCAGACTGACGGCATGGCTGACCAGCAGGCGCGAACCGGTGAGGACAAGCGGCCGACCGAGATACCGGCGATCCGATGGGAGGAACCACCAGAAGGTCCCGTACTGGTCCTTCTCGACCAGACGAGACTCCCCGCCGAAGAGGTCGAGTTGGTGTGCACGGACGCGTCGGCGCTGGTGGAGGCGATCCGCTCGCTCGCCGTGCGCGGGGCGCCGCTGCTCGGGATCGCGGGGGCGTACGGCGTCGCGCTCGCCGCCGCGCGGGGCTTCGAGGTGTCCGAGGCGGCGCGGGCGCTCGAAGGGGCCAGGCCCACCGCGGTGAACCTGTCCGTCGGGGTGCGCCGGGCCGAGGCCGCGCACCAGGCGGAGCTGGTCAGAACCGGTGACCCGACCGCCGCCGCGGTGGCGGCGCTGGCCGCGGCGCGGGCGCTGCACCGGGAGGACGCCGAGGCCAGCACGCGGATGGCGGCCCACGGCCTGGCGCTGCTGGACGAGCTGCTGCCGGGCGGCGGGCACCGGATCCTGACCCACTGCAACTCCGGGTCGCTGGTCTCGGGCGGAGAGGGCACGGCGTTCGCGGTGGCCCTCGCCGCGCACCGGGAGGGGCGGCTGCGGCGGCTGTGGGTGGATGAGACGCGTCCGCTGCTGCAGGGAGCCCGCCTGACGGCGTACGAGGCGGCCCGTACCGGCATGGCGTACACGCTGCTCACCGACAACGCGGCGGGTTCGCTGTTCGCGGCGGGTGAGGTCGACGCGGTGCTGGTCGGGGCGGACCGGATCGCGGCGGACGGGTCGGTGGCCAACAAGGTGGGGAGCTATCCGCTCGCCGTGCTCGCCCGGTACCACCATGTGCCCTTCATCGTCGTGGCACCGGTGACCACGGTCGACCCGGACACCCCCGACGGGGCGTCCATCGAGGTGGAGCAGCGCCCCGGCTACGAGGTGACCGAGCTGATGGCGGCGCAGGGGCAGGCCGCGGGGCCCGGCGGCGGGGTTCCGGTGGCTCCGCTGGGGACGCAGGCGTACAACCCGGCGTTCGACGTGACGCCGCCGGAGCTGGTGACGGCCATCGTCACGGAGGAGGGAGCGGTTTCCCCCGTGACGGCCGGGGCTCTCGCGCAGCTGTGTGCCGGTACGCGCCAGGTGACGACCACCTGACGGGGCGGTGCCGGCTCGGCCGGCCGGTGCCGGGCCCGGCCCGGCCGGCTTGGTGATCCTCGAACTGGCCCACGGGAAGCTTTCCTTTCCCGTGGGCCAGGCTCGGGGAGGGGCCGCCGGGGACCTTGGCGGCCGCCGGGCGGTACGGCGCGGCGGCCCGGCCGCGCCCCGCCGGTGGTCGGTACGGCGTCCACTGACATCCTCGTGGGCGGACAGGGGCAGACAGTGACGGCTCCGTACGACTATCGTCACGGGCCAGTGAGCCTGCTCACCTGCACCTCTGTCGTCGTTACGAGAATGGGATGATGTCGTTTATGAAGGGACGAGTCCTTGTCGTCGACGACGACACCGCACTGGCCGAGATGCTCGGCATCGTGCTGCGTGGTGAAGGTTTTGAGCCGTCTTTCGTAGCCGACGGCGACAAGGCGCTGGCCGCTTTCCGTGAGAGCAAGCCCGACCTGGTGCTGCTCGACCTGATGCTGCCCGGGCGGGACGGCATCGAGGTGTGCCGGCTGATCCGGGCGGAGTCCGGTGTGCCGATCGTGATGCTCACGGCCAAGAGCGACACCGTCGATGTCGTCGTGGGCCTGGAGTCGGGTGCCGACGACTACATCGTCAAGCCGTTCAAGCCGAAGGAGCTGGTGGCCCGGATCCGGGCGCGGCTGCGCAGGTCTGAGGAACCGGCGCCGGAGCAGCTCACCATCGGTGACCTGGTCATCGATGTCGCCGGTCACTCGGTGAAGCGGGAGGGGCAGTCCATCGCGCTGACGCCGCTGGAGTTCGACCTGCTGGTCGCGCTCGCGCGCAAGCCGTGGCAGGTGTTCACGCGTGAGGTGCTGCTGGAGCAGGTGTGGGGCTACCGGCACGCTGCCGACACGCGCCTGGTCAACGTGCACGTCCAGCGGCTGCGCTCCAAGGTCGAGAAGGACCCGGAGCGGCCGGAGATCGTGGTGACCGTCCGTGGTGTCGGTTACAAGGCCGGACCGAGCTGACATGTCCGGGGACAGTGCCGCTTCGGCTCCCGGCGGGTCCGGGACCCGGCCGGGGCGGCCTGTCGGCCGGGCCGCGGGTGCGCGTTTCAGGAGGCTGTTCGAGGGCGGGCTGCTGCGGGGCGGGGTCCAGGGCAGTCCGGTCCTGCGGCTGTTCCTGCGCTGGATACGTCGTCCGCTGCTGCCGGTGATGCGGCTGTGGCGGCGCAACATCCAGCTCAGGGTCGTCGCCACCACCTTGCTGATGTCGCTGGGTGTCGTTCTCCTGCTGGGCTTCGTCGTGATCGGGCAGGTGCGCAACGGCCTGCTGGACGCCAAGGTGAAGGCGTCGCAGAGCCAGGCCACGGGCGGGTTCGCGGTGGCCAAGCAGCGGGCCGACGAGGCGGCCTCCGGGACCGGTGCCGCCGGCGGGACCGCCACCGGGGACGGCACGACGACCGCGGACGGACGGCAGTCGCAGAACGTCATCCAGTGGATGAGCGACCTCGTGGAGTCGCTGGCCAGCGGTGGCGCGGGAGCCTTCGACGTGGTGACGCTGCCCGTCGGCGACGACAGCGGCGGCGGGCGCAGTCCCCGCGGTTCCGGGAACGTCAACCCGACCTCCAGCGTGCCCGCCGATCTGCGCGAGCGGGTCAACGGCGGTACAACGGCCGTGCAGAGCAACACGCGGATCAGTTACTTCGGTGGCAGGGAGTCGCAGCCGGGCCTGGTCATCGGCAAGCAGGTCAACGACCCCAACGGCCGCCCGTACGAGTTGTACTACCTCTTCCCGCTCACGCAGGAGGAGAAGTCCCTGAGCCTGGTCAAGGGCACGCTCGCCACGGCCGGGCTGTTCGTCGTCGTCCTGCTGGGCGCCATCGCCTGGCTGGTGGTGCGGCAGGTCGTCACGCCGGTGCGGATGGCGGCCGGGATCGCGGAACGGCTGTCCGCCGGCCGGTTGCAGGAGCGGATGAAGGTCACCGGCGAGGACGACATCGCGCGCCTGGGTGAGGCCTTCAACAAGATGGCGCAGAACCTCCAGGTGAAGATCCAGCAGATGGAGGATCTGTCGCGGATGCAGCGGCGGTTCGTCTCCGACGTCTCGCACGAGCTGCGCACCCCGCTGACCACCGTCCGGATGGCCGCCGACGTCATCCACGAGGCCCGCGAGGACTTCGACCCGGTGACCGCGCGGTCGGCCGAACTGCTCGCCGACCAGCTGGACCGGTTCGAGTCCCTGCTCGCGGACCTGCTGGAGATCAGCCGGTTCGACGCCGGTGCCGCGGCGCTGGAGGCGGAGCCGATAGACCTCAGGGAGGTCGTCCGGCGGGTGGTGAGCGGCGCCGAGCCGCTCGCCGAGCGCAAGGGCACGCATCTGAGGGTGCTCGGTGACCAGCAGCCCGTCGTCGCCGAGGCGGACGCCCGCCGCGTCGAGCGGGTGCTGCGCAACCTCGTCGTCAACGCGGTCGAGCACGGCGAGGGCAAGGACGTCGTCGTCAAGCTCGCCGCCGCGGGCGGGGCCGTGGCCGTCGCGGTGCGGGACTACGGCGTCGGCCTGAAGCCCGGGGAGGCCACCCGGGTCTTCAGCCGCTTCTGGCGGGCCGACCCGGCACGCGCGCGTACCACCGGAGGTACGGGCCTCGGGCTGTCGATCGCCCTGGAGGACGCCCGGCTGCACGGCGGCTGGCTGCAGGCGTGGGGAGAGCCGGGCGGCGGTTCGCAGTTCCGGCTGACACTGCCCAGGACCGCGGACGAGCCGCTGCGGGGCTCGCCCATACCGCTGGAGCCCAAGGACTCGCGCCGCAACCGCGGCCTGGACGACGCCGGGCTGCCGGGCGGGGACGAGGAGAAGCGGGCGACCGTTCCGGTGCAGCACACCGGCACCTCCGCGTCCGCGCTGCCGCCGCGGGCACATATCGCGCCGCGGCTGTCCGGGGCGACCCCCGCCACCGATCCGACCGCGCTGCCCGGCAACGGCAACGGCGCGCGCGTGGTGTCCCGCCCGGCCGGTGGCGCACCGCGTCCGGGCGATGGGGCGCGTTCGGGTGACGGCCCGCGTCCGGGTGACGGGTCGCGTCCGGTTGACGGGTCGGCCGTGCGGCCGGCGCCGCCGACGCACCAGGACCGGCCGGGAGCCGGCACGCCGGAGGACTCGACCGAGCCTGGGGAGGCATTTCGTGGCCGCTGACCGCACGGGGGGCGCACGGCGGCGGCCGGGGCGCGCGGTGGCGTACGCCGCTCTGGGTGTCGTACTGCTGGCCGGTTGCGCCTCGATGCCCGACAGCGGGGACCTGCGGGATGTGGAGTCCACGCCGCGGCAGGACACCGGGGTGAGGGTGTTCGCCATGCCGCCGGCCGACGGCGCCGGCCCCGGGGAGATCATGCAGGGCTTCCTCGAGGCGCTGACCAGCGACGACCCGCAGTACGACACGGCCCGCAAGTACCTGACGACGGACGTGGCGCACGCCTGGCGGCCGGAGCGGTCGACCACGGTCCTCGCGAACGGGCCGAGCATCGAGACGGACTGCGGACCGGGCGGCCGGGAGGAGACGAACAGCGTCACTTGTGTGCTGGCCGGCAGCCGGGTCGCCACGGTCGACGCCCAGCAGGCGTACCAGCCCGCGGGCGGCTCCTACCGGGAGAAGCTGCACCTGACGAAGGACCGCAAGAGCGGGCAGTGGCGCATCGACGGACTGCCCGACGGCGTCGTGATGGGCAAGTCGGACTTCCAGCGGAACTACACGCCGGTCGACAAGTACTACTTCGCCTCCGACACGGCCGTAGGCGCCGGCGGGCAGCCGGTGGCGGTCGCCGACCCGGTGTTCGTGCGCGGCAAGGTGGACGCGATGACCGAGATGGTCCGTTCGCTGCTGAAGGGACCCACCGCCTGGCTCGGGCCGGTGGTCAGGTCCAGTTTCCCGACCGGTACGGCGCTGCGGAAGGGTGTGTCCGGGCTGGCTCCGGACGACCAGAACAGGCTGACCGTCCCCTTGAACCTCAAGGCGTCCCGGGTCGCGGCGGGCAAGTGCACCGAGATGGCGACGCAGATGCTGTTCACCCTGCGGAACCTCGCGCCGACGCTGGAGTCCGTCGAACTGCTGGGCACGGGCGACGACCGGCTGTGCGAACTGACCGACGAGCGTGCCGAGTCCGAGGCCTGGCACGGGTCGTCCAAGCGGCCCGAGTACGTGTACTTCATCGACGGCAAGCGCCGGGTGGTGCGGATGCCGACGACGAGCACGGGCACCGCCTCCGTACCGGTGCCCGGTCCGCTGGGTGAGGGCGGCAAGGGGCTGCGGTCGGTGGCGGTGTCGCGGGACGAGCACACCGCGGCCGGGGTCGGTGACGAGGGCAGGTCGCTGTACGTGACCTCGCTGGCGTCGGGTGGCTCCTACGGCCAGGCGCTGGTGACCAGCACTGGTGCGACCACCGCCGACCGGCTGACCACGCCGAGCTGGGACGCCCGCGGCGACCTGTGGGTGGCCGACAGCGACCCGCGCCGGACCCGCCTGTTCGTGCTGGAGCAGGGGGTCGCGAAACCGGAGCAGGTCGCCGTCCCGGACCTGTCCGGCCAGATCAAGGACGCGCGCGTGGCCGCCGACGGGGCGCGGATCGCGCTGGTCGTGGAGAAGGACGGCAAGCAGTCGCTGTTCATCGGCAGGATCCAGCGCGACGACGGGACCGGGCAGGGCATCTCAGTGGACGGCCTGCGGTCGGCGACACCGGACCTGGAGAAGGTCAGCGCCATCTCCTGGGCGGGGGACAGCAGGCTGCTCGTCGGCGGCCAAGAGCAGGGGGGCGTGCAGCAGATGCGGTACGTCCAGGTCGACGGGTCCACGCTGGACGGCCCGGCACCGGGCGCGCTGACGAGCGTCAAGGCGATCGCCGCGTCCGAGGACGAGCGGGTACCGCTGGTGGCCTACTCGGAGGACGGGATCGTCCGCCTGCCGTCCGGCGCGCAGTGGCAGAAGGTCGACAAGGACGGGACGGCGCCGGTCTATCCGGGCTGACGGCGCGTGCGGGGGCCGGTGGGTCCTTCGGCAAGGGAGATGCATCGGGTTTCTCCCACAGCCCGTTGTCCCCAGGCCGCTCAGGCTGCTGTCCACAGGCCGTTGCCCCCAGGCCGTTGTCCACAGGCCGTTGTCCACAGGGGTGGCCGGCCGGCGGACGCACGGGCACAGTGGTGGTCATGCGGGGGTGGTGGCAGGACCTCACCGACCTGGTGCTTCCGGCCGACTGCGCGGGCTGCGGCGCACCGCGTACGGCGCTCTGTCCGCGATGCCGGGGGATGCTGGACGGGCGCCGGCCACGGCGGGCGCGGCCGGAGCCGGAGCCGGCCGGGCTGCCGGTGGTGCACGCCGTGGCTCCGTACGCGGCGGAGGTGCGTGAGCTGCTGCTCGCGCACAAGGAGCGGGGCGCGCTGGCGCTGGCAGGACCACTGGGCACGGCGCTGGCGGGGGCCGTGCGGGCGGGCCTTGGCGCGGATGCCGGACCTGGGACCGGACCCGGATCCGTGCTGCTGGTTCCGGTGCCCTCCGCCCGGTGGGCCGTGCGGGCGCGTGGGCACGACCCGGTGCGGCGGATGGCGCTCGCGGCGGCCGGGGAACTGCGGCGCACCGGGACGCCGGCCAGGGTGGCGTCCGTGCTGCGTCAGCGCAGGGCCGTGGCGGACCAGGCGGGGCTGGACGCGCGGCGGCGCCTGGCGAACCTCGGCGGGGCGCTGGAGGTGACCGCGGCAGGCGGCCGGCTGCTCGGCGCGGGCCGGGCGGTGCTGGTCGACGACCTCATGACGACGGGGGCCACTCTCGCGGAGGCGGCGCGGGCACTGCGGGAAGCGGCGGTATCGCGTCCCGCGGACAGAACGGTCGTGTACCGGGCCATAACGCGGGAAGGTAGGGGAGAACGACTGATCGGCGTACGGCCGCAGGAGAGGGAGTGGATGCATGATGCACCGGAAAAGGGGGCGCCGAACGCTCTCGGACGGATGCTTCATGCCGCCGTGATCGCCGCTCCTCGCGATTCTTTCGAAATGAACAGGAACTGATCGCCGACCGGCATCGTTGCTGGTGGTGAGAGGGGCAATTCACCTGAACGGAGGTACGCCGCAGTAGAGGGTGACGACATCCGTCCGGGCGAGATATGTTCGGTTGTGAGGAAAGGCGCAGGCCACACCTCGTATATCCGAATGCCGTGCTGCGGGTTTGTGCAATCACCCGCACCGGTGGGGTGGAGATCTCGCCCATGGGGGAGGAGGAGGTGGAAGTCACCGAGTCCGAGGTCCGGTGATCACCGGACCTGGTGCGAAAGGGAGACGCTCCGCCGACGCAGCGGAGCGATCCGGGAACGGAGTTCTGCGTGGACATCGTCGTCAAGGGCCGCAAGACCGAGGTGCCCGAGCGGTTCCGCAAGCACGTGGCCGAGAAGCTGAAGCTGGAGAAGATCCAGAGGCTCGATGCCAAGGTGATCAGCCTCGACGTCGAGGTGTCCAAGGAGCCGAACCCGCGACAGGCCGACCGCTGTGACCGAGTGGAGATCACGCTCCGCTCCCGCGGTCCGGTGATCCGGGCGGAGGCAGCGGCCAGTGACCCGTACGCCGCACTCGACATGGCAGCGGAAAAGCTGGACGCCCGGCTGCGCAAGCAGCACGACAAGCGGTTCTCGCGCCGAGGCGCGCGTCGGATCCCGGCGGCGGAGGTCGCCGACCACGTCCCGGACGCGGCGACACTGGACGGCAACGGCGTTCCCGTCCACGACGAGGACACGGACGGAGTGCCGACCAAGAAGATCGGCTCGCTGGAGGTCAAGGGCGAAGGGCCCCTCGTCGTCCGCGAGAAGACCCACGTCGCCTCCCCGATGAGCCTCGACCAGGCCCTCTACGAGATGGAACTGGTCGGCCACGACTTCTACTTGTTCGTCGACTCCGAGACGAAGGAACCGAGCGTCGTCTACCGGCGGCACGCCTACGACTACGGCGTGATCCACCTCAGCACGGACCCGATGGTCACTGACGCGCAGGCCGCCACGGCGGGCGGCACGCTGGGCGGCTGACCCGCCCGGCCGAAGCTGAGCCGGTGCCCCTGGAGCGCGCGTGCGCCCCCAGGGGCACCGGTGTGCGACCACTTCGCGCCCCGCGCGGCACCTCGGTGCCGCCCAGGCATGGAATCATGGCCGCACCGGCCCAACCGGTGGGCCGCTGCCTTGGGTTGGCGATGGCACAGGACCACAGGCCACAGCCTTCAGGGGGAGGAACGATGGCGGACACCTTCGGACCGATGCGGGACAGGGGCGCCGACGACGATGTCATCGGCAGGGGCCCGGACGCGGGCACGTCCCGCGTGGAGCCGATCAGAGTCCTGGTGGTGGACGACCACGCCCTCTTCCGGCGCGGCCTGGAGATCGTGCTGAAGGCCGAGGAGGACATCCAGGTCGTCGGCGAGGCGGGGGACGGCGCCGAGGCCGTCGACAAGGCCGCCGACCTGCTGCCCGACATCGTGCTGATGGACGTCCGCATGCCCAAGCGCGGCGGGATCGAGGCATGCACCTCCATCAAGGAGGTCGCGCCCAGCGCGAAGATCATCATGCTGACGATAAGCGACGAGGAGGCCGACCTCTACGACGCGATCAAGGCGGGCGCGACCGGATACCTCCTCAAGGAGATCTCGACCGACGAGGTGGCCACCGCCATCCGTGCGGTGGCCGACGGGCAGTCGCAGATCAGCCCGTCGATGGCGTCGAAACTCCTCACCGAGTTCAAGTCGATGATCCAGCGCACCGACGAGCGCCGGCTCGTGCCCGCGCCCCGGCTGACCGACCGGGAGCTGGAGGTCCTCAAGCTCGTCGCCACGGGCATGAACAACCGGGACATCGCCAAGGAGCTGTTCATCTCCGAGAACACCGTGAAGAACCACGTCCGCAACATCCTGGAGAAACTGCAGCTGCACTCCCGGATGGAAGCCGTGGTCTACGCGATGCGGGAGAAGATCCTGGAGATCCGCTAGCGCCTGCCGCGGCCTATCCGAGGAGGACGGCGAGTTCCCTGGCGAGGGGTTCGCGCAGCTCGGGTGCGTCCGTGCGCTCGACGCGGACGTTCGTGCAGTCCACCCAGGTCGCCGCCTCCACCAAGGCCTGCGCGACCGCCGGGACCGCCTTGGGGCCGTCCAGGGTGACCTGCCTGGCCACCAGCGTGCGGCCCTCGCGGGCCGGGTCGACACGGCCGACCAGCCGGCCGCCGGCGAGCACCGGCATCGCGAAGTAGCCGTGGACCCGCTTGGGCTTGGGGACGTACGCCTCCAGCCGGTGGGTGAAGCCGAAGATCCGCTCCGTGCGCGCCCGCTCCCAGATCAGGGAGTCGAACGGGGACAGCAGGGTGGTGCGGTGCCGGCCGCGCGGCGGCGTCGCCAGCGCGACCGGGTCGGCCCAGGCCGGCTTGGACCAGCCCTCGACCTCGACCGGCACCAGGCCCGAGTCGGCGATCACCGCGTCGACCTGCTCGGCCTTGAGGCGGTGGTAGTCGGCGATGTCCGCGCGCGTGCCGACGCCGAGCGACTCACCCGCCAGCCGGACCAGACGGCGCAGGCACTCGGCGTCGTCCAGGTCGTCGTGCAGCAGTGCGGCGGGGACGGCGCGCTCGGCGAGGTCGTACACCCGCTTCCACCCGCGCCGCTCCACGCACACCACCTCGCCGTACATCAGCGCCCGCTCCACGGCGACCTTGGTGCCCGACCAGTCCCACCAGTCGCTCGTCTTCTTCGCACCGCCCAGCTCCGTGGCGGTCAGCGGCCCTTCGGTGCGCAGCTGCTTGACGACCTGCTCGTAGACGCCCTCGGGGAGTTCGTGGTGCCAGTGCGGGCGGTCGCGGTAGGCGCGGCGGCGGAACGCGAAGTGCGGCCACTCCTCGATGGGCAGGATGCAGGCCGCGTGCGACCAGTACTCGAAGGCGTGCGTGTCCGTCCAGTACGCCTCCTGCACGGCCCGGCGGCCGACCGCGCCGAGCCTGGCGTACGGCACCAGCTCGTGGGAGCGGGCGAGGACCGAGATCGTGTCGAGCTGGACGGCGCCGAGGTGGCGCAGCACTCCCCGGACGCCCGCGCGCCGGTCGGGCGCGCCGAGCAGGCCCTGGGCCCGCAGCACGATCCGGCGGGCGTCGTCCGCGGTGAGGTTGGTGGCGGGGCGCGGCAGGGTCGTCATGCGTCGGACGATAGAGGGTGGCACTGACAGCCCGCGACGGGCTGCGCGTCCGCGGTGGCGCGGACCGGGCGCCGGCGGTCCGGCGGGCTCAGGTGCGCGCGGGCAGATACGGGGCGGTGGAGGGCAGACCCAGGTCCGAGGGGAGCAGGGAGCCGATCCAGCAGTCGCGGCGCACCCCCTTGTTGTTGAGCCCGGAACGCAGGGTGCCCTCGACGGTGAAGCCCGCGCGTTCGGCCACCGCGCGGGAGGCGTGGTTGCCGACCTCGGCCCGCCACTCCACCCGGTCGACACCGACCTCGGTGAAGATCCACCGGCAGGCGGTGAGCGTGGCCTCCACGACGTACCCGTGACCGCGGTGCTCCTTGGCGGTCCAGAAGCCGACCTCCGCGGTGCCCAGCGAGCGCATCATGAGGGCGAGCATGCCGACCAGCACCCCGCCCGTGAAGACGCCGAAGGTGAACATCGACCCCTGTGACCATCCCTCGGGGGCCTGCTGCCCGGTGAAGCCGACCGCGTGCTCGGGCAGGTAGGGCGACGGGATCGTCGTCCAGCGCTGGATGTCGGGGTCCTGCGCGGCCTGGTACACCGCGTCGGTGTCGCCGGGGCCGACCGGGCGCAGCAGGAGACGGTCCGTGGTGAGCGTGACGGGTTCCATCGCCCGATTCTGCTCGGACCGCCGGTGCGGAGTCATGTGTTTTCGCGATGCGTGAGCGGGTGATCACATTTCGCTCAATTCCTCGCGCCGAAGCGGCACCATCCGGCTTCCCCGCCCGTTGACCCGGGTGAAGCGGCCGTCGGGCCGCCAGGCCCTCCCGACACGGCCGGGTCCTCGCATACGATGGCCGTTGCTCAGTACGTCACATGGAAAACCGACCGTCCCAGGCCCGACCGGCAAGGAGACCAGCCCCCGTGTCCGTCCTCTCGAAGATCATGCGTGCAGGCGAAGGCAAGATCCTGCGCAAGCTGCACCGCATCGCGGACCAGGTCAACTCCATCGAAGAGGACTTCGTCGACCTCTCCGACGCCGAGCTGCGGGCCCTCACCGATGAGTACAAGCAGCGGTACGCCGACGGTGAGAGTCTGGACGACCTGCTCCCCGAGGCCTTCGCCACCGTGCGCGAGGCCGCCAAGCGCGTCCTCGGACAGCGCCACTACGACGTGCAGATGATGGGCGGCGCCGCGCTCCACCTCGGCTACGTGGCCGAGATGAAGACCGGTGAGGGCAAGACCCTCGTCGGCACCCTGCCCGCGTACCTGAACGCCCTGTCCGGTGACGGCGTCCACATCGTCACGGTCAACGACTACCTGGCCGAGCGCGACTCCGAGATGATGGGCCGCGTCCACAAGTTCCTGGGCCTCGAGGTCGGCTGCATCCTCGCCAGCATGACCCCGGCCCAGCGCCGCGAGCAGTACGCGTGCGACATCACCTACGGCACGAACAACGAGTTCGGCTTCGACTACCTGCGCGACAACATGGCGTGGTCGAAGGACGAGCTGGTGCAGCGCGGCCACAACTTCGCCATCGTCGACGAGGTCGACTCCATCCTCATCGACGAGGCCCGTACGCCGCTGATCATCTCCGGTCCGGCCGACCAGGCCACCAAGTGGTACGGCGACTTCGCCAAGCTGGTCACGCGTCTCAAGCGCGGCGAGGCCGGCAACCCGCTCAAGGGCATCGAGGAGACCGGCGACTACGACGTCGACGAGAAGAAGCGCACGGTCGCCATCCACGAGTCCGGCGTGGCCAAGGTCGAGGACTGGCTGGGCATCGACAACCTCTACGAGTCGGTGAACACCCCCCTCGTGGGCTACCTGAACAACGCGATCAAGGCCAAGGAGCTGTTCAAGCGCGACAAGGACTACGTCGTCATCGACGGCGAGGTCATGATCGTCGACGAGCACACCGGCCGTATCCTCGCCGGCCGCCGCTACAACGAGGGCATGCACCAGGCGATCGAGGCGAAGGAAGGGGTGGACATCAAGGACGAGAACCAGACGCTCGCCACGATCACCCTGCAGAACTTCTTCCGCCTCTACAACAAGCTCTCCGGCATGACCGGTACGGCGATGACCGAGGCCGCCGAGTTCCACCAGATCTACAAGCTCGGCGTGGTCCCGATCCCGACCAACAGGCCGATGGTCCGCGCCGACCAGTCGGACCTGATCTACCGCACCGAGGTGGCCAAGTTCGAGGCGGTCGTCGACGACATCGCCGAGAAGCACGAGAAGGGCCAGCCGATCCTCGTCGGCACGACCTCCGTCGAGAAGTCGGAGTACCTCTCGCAGCAGCTCAGCAAGCGCGGCATCCAGCACGAGGTGCTGAACGCCAAGCACCACGAGCGTGAGGCGTCGATCGTCGCGCAGGCCGGCCGCAAGGGCGCGGTGACCGTGGCCACCAACATGGCCGGCCGTGGTACGGACATCAAGCTCGGCGGCAACCCCGACGACCTCGCCGAGGCGGAGCTGCGCCAGCGTGGCCTCGACCCCGAGGAGCACATCGAGGAGTGGGCCGCGGCCCTGCCCGCCGCGCTGGAGAAGGCCGAGCAGGCGGTCAAGGCCGAGTTCGAGGAGGTCAAGGAGCTCGGCGGCCTCTACGTCCTCGGCACCGAGCGGCACGAGTCGCGGCGTATCGACAACCAGCTGCGCGGCCGTTCCGGCCGTCAGGGCGACCCGGGCGAGTCCCGCTTCTACCTCTCCCTCGGCGACGACCTGATGCGGCTGTTCAAGGCCCAGATGGTCGAGCGCGTGATGTCCATGGCCAACGTGCCGGACGACGTGCCGATCGAGAACAAGATGGTCACGCGCGCGATCGCGTCCGCGCAGGGCCAGGTGGAGACGCAGAACTTCGAGACCCGCAAGAACGTCCTGAAGTACGACGAGGTGCTCAACCGGCAGCGCGAGGTCATCTACGGTGAGCGCCGCCGCGTCCTGGAGGGCGAGGACCTGCACGAGCAGGTGCAGCACTTCATGGACGACACGATCGACGCGTACATCCAGGCCGAGACCTCCGAGGGTTTCCCCGAGGACTGGGACCTGGACCGGCTGTGGGGCGCCTTCAAGCAGCTCTACCCGGTGAAGGTCACCGTCGAGGAGCTGGAGGACGCGGCCGGCGACCGGGCCGGTCTGACCGCCGAGTTCATCTCGGAGTCCATCAAGGAGGACATCCACCAGCAGTACGAGGCCCGCGAGGCGCAGCTCGGCTCCGAGATCATGCGTGAGCTGGAGCGCCGGGTCGTGCTGTCGGTCCTGGACCGCAAGTGGCGCGAGCACCTTTACGAGATGGACTACCTCCAGGAGGGCATCGGCCTGCGCGCGATGGCGCAGAAGGACCCGCTGGTGGAGTACCAGCGCGAGGGCTTCGACATGTTCACCGCGATGATGGACGGCATCAAGGAGGAGTCCGTCGGCTACCTGTTCAACCTGGAGGTCCAGGTCGAGCAGCAGGTCGAGGAGGTCCCGGTGGAGGAGGCCGCGCCGGCCGGCGAGGGCGTCCAGGACACGGTGCCCACGCAGGCGGGTGCGCGTCCGGAGATCCGCGCCAAGGGGCTGGACGTCCCGCAGCGCCGGGACCTGCACTTCTCCGCGCCGACGGTGGACGGCGAGGGCGGCATCGTCGAGCGGGACCTGGAGGACGACGAGCCGGTGCGGTCCGAGTCGGACGGCCTGACGCGGGCCGAGCGGCGTCGGCAGGCGAAGGGCGGCCGGCGCCGCAAGAAGTAGGCAGGCGCCGCAGCGGGTCGTACGCAGGGCCGGGTCCCCTTTCCGGGGGCCCGGCCCTGCGCGTCGCCCGGCGGGGGGCTCCGCGCGCGGGCCCGGC
>NZ_WWJT01000388.1 GCF_009865385.1 Streptomyces sp. SID486
TCAGCTCGCCGGGTCAGCTCGCCGGGTCAGCTCGTACCGTCGTCCCCGTGGCTGCGCACCATCTCCTTGACCTTGGCCACCGCGAAGCCCCACCCCTGCTCGACGGTCGGCTTGGCGGGCACCGCGACCTCGTCGGGGTTGGTGAGGACGTCGAGGAGGACCGGCCCCGGGATCTCGAAGGCGCGGGCCACGGCCTTCTCCAGTTCGGCCGGGTCGGTCACCCGGATGCCGGTGATGCCCATGGCCGTGGCGACGGCGGCGAAGTCGGGGTTGTCCAGGACGGTGCCGAACTCCGGGAGGCCGACCTGTTCCTGTTCCAGCTTGACCATGCCCAGGCGGCGGTTGTCGAAGACGACGAGCTTCACGGGGAGGCGCTGCGTCTTCAGGGTCATCAGGTCGCCGAGGAGCATGCTCAGCCCGCCGTCCCCGCAGAAGGCGACGACCTGCCTCGCCCGGTCCAGGCACTGGGCTCCCAGTGCCTGCGGCATCGCGTTGGCCATCGAGCCGAGGTTGTAGGAGCCGATGAGCCGCCGATCGCCCCGCATCTCGACGAAACGCGAGAGCCACACCGTCGCCATGCCCGTGTCGGAGGTGAAGACGGCGTCGTCGTCGGCCAGCCGGTCCACCACCGCCGCCAGCGCCTCCGGCCGGATGTCGTGGGTGCGGTTGTCCAGCGAGGAGCGGAGCCGGCCGAGCAGACCCTTGTCGTGGGCGGGATCGGCCAGCCGCGCCTGGCTCTCGCGCCACTGCGAGAAGCGCTCACGGGCCTTCTCCAGGTGCGAGCGGTCCCGGGCGCCTTCCGTCCCGGCGGGGGCGGCGGTGAGGTGGGTGAGGAGGTCGCGGACGGTGACGCCGGTGTCGCCGACGAGACCGGCGTCGACCGGTACCCGGCGCCCGATGTGCGCGGCCTCGGTGTCCACCTGGATGACGGTCTTGCCCTCGGGATACCAGTCCCGGTAGGGGAAGTCGGTGCCCAGCAGCAGCAGGGTGTCCGCGTCCTGGAGGGCCGACGCCGCGGCCGGGTTGCCGATCAGCCCGGTCTGGCCGACCTGGAAGGGGTTGGTGTCGCCCTCGAAGCCCTCCTTCGCCTTGAGCGTGAGGACCATCGGCGCGGCCAGCCGGTCGGCGAGGGTCAGCACGTCCTCGCGGGCGCCGCGGGCGCCCCGCCCGACGAGCAGGG
Source organism: Streptomyces sp. SID486 (assembly GCF_009865385.1). GTDB lineage: Bacteria > Actinomycetota > Actinomycetes > Streptomycetales > Streptomycetaceae > Streptomyces. Next base: position 1,181 of record NZ_WWJT01000388.1, read on the forward strand.
TGACCCGTTCGGAGCGGTCCAGGAGTTCGGCCGCCGTGCGCACGGCGGACTCCTCCGGCCTGCTGAGCGGGGCGTTCAGGGAGAACCGGGCCGGTCGGTCGTTGTCCAGTTCGCGCTCGCCCACGTCGCCGGGGATGCTCAGGACGGCGACCCCCTTGCGGCCGAGGGCGTGACGGACCGCCGTCTCCAGCATCTGCGGCAGCTGGTCGGGAGAGGTGACGGTGGCGCGGAAGACGGCGACGTCGTTGAAGAGGGCGTCGTTGTCGACCTCCTGGAAGTAGTCGCTGCCGAGTTCGGCGAGCGGCACCTGCCCGGCGATCGCCAGGACGGGGGTGTGGCTCTTGGCGGCGTCGTACAGCCCGTTGAGCAGGTGGACGGAGCCGGGGCCGACCGTGCCCATGCAGACGCCGAGGGTGCCCGACAGCTGCGACTGGGCGCTCGCGGCGAACGCCGCCGCCTCCTCGTGCCGGCAGCCCACCCATTCCAGGTCCCCGGTGCTGCGGATGGCGTCGGTCAGGGGGTTGAGCGCGTCTCCGACCACGCCGAACACCTGGCGTACGCCGAGTTCGCTGAGTGCGTCCACGATGACGCGGGCGACGGTACGGGCCACTTCAGTCCTCCGGATCAGACGGTGAATCGGTCGGGGTCGGCGGTCTTCCAGTCGACCGCCCAGGCGGCCGGCGGCTCGACGAGCAGCTGCCCGGGTTCGAGCCACTCGTACAGTTCGTCGTAGGAGCGCTCGGTGTGGGGGTCGATGCGCCGGCGGAGCATGTGGGGGCGCAGCTCGGCGGGATCGGTGACGCCCATGGACGCCATGATCTGCAGGGCGCTGGCCACGGTCGCCTCCTGGAAGCGCCGGACGCGCGGGGTCTTGTCGCGGACGTCGAGGGCGCGGGCGCGCCAGGGGTCCTGGGTCGTGATGCCGGTGGGGCAGGTGTTCGTGTGGCACCGCTGGGCCTGGATGCAGCCGACGGCGAACATCATCGCCCGCGCCGCGTTGCCGTAGTCCGCCCCCTGCACCAGGCGTTTGACCAGGTCGGTACCGGTGGCGATCTTGCCGCTCGCCCCGATCCTGACGCGGTCGCGCAGGCCGGTGCCGACGAGGGCGTTGTGCACGGTGAGCAGGCCCTCGGTCAGCGGGGCGCCCACGTGGTCGGCGAACTCCAGGGGGGCGGCGCCGGTACCGCCCTCGCCGCCGTCCACGACGATGAAGTCGGGGGCCGTGCCCTCCTCGAGCATGGCCTTGCACACGGCCAGGAACTGCCGGCGCGATCCCACGCACAGTTTGAACCCGGTCGGTTTGCCGCCGGACAGCTCGCGCATCCGGGCGATGAAGCGGACGAGTTCGCGCGGAGTGGAGAACACCTTGTGGTACGGCGGTGACATCACGGTCTGCCCCTCGGGCACGTCCCGTACCCGCGCGATCTCGGCGTTGACCTTCGCGCCGGGCAGCACACCGCCGATGCCCGGTTTGGCGCCCTGGGAGAGCTTCAGGGACACGCACTTGACGTTTTCGTGCGCGGCCTTGTCGGCGAACTCGGCGGGGTCGAAGTCGCCGTCCGGGGTACGGCAGCCGAAGTATCCGGTGCCGATCTCCCAGACCAGGTCCCCGCCCGGCCTCAGGTGGTACTCCGACAGGCCGCCCTCACCGGTGTCGTGGGCGAAGCCGCCGGCCGCCGCGCCCCCGTTGAGGGCGAGTACCGCGTTGGCCGACAAGGAGCCGAAACTCATCGCCGACACGTTCAGCAGCGCCATGTCGTAGGGGCGGGTGCAGTCGGGGCCGCCGATGCGCACCTTCGGGGGTGTGTCGGGCACCGGGCGGGGGGCCATCGACGGCACGAGGAACTCGTAGCCGGTCTCGTACACGTCCCGTTCGGTGCCGTACGGCTGCTCGGCGTCCGTGCCTTTCGCCCGCTCGTAGACGATGGTGCGCACGTCGCGGTCGAAGGGGCGGCCGTCGTAGTTCCGCTCGATGAAGTACTGCTGCAGTTCCGGGCGGATGCGTTCCAGGAGGAAGCGGGCATGGCCCAGCACGGGATAGTTGCGCAGCACGGAATGCCGGCGTTGCAGCAGGTCCGCCGCGCCCAGCAGACCCAGCAGGAGGAGCGGTACGGCGGCCCAGCACCACCAGGGCGAGACACCGGCCGCGACGACGGCCGCCGCCGCGCCGGCGGCCAGGGTCAGGAGGACGATTGCCATACGAGTCACCCCACGCTCCTTGCCCCCGACCGGCTTTCCAGTCCTGTGATCTCGTCAAAGACACCACCAAGCCGCTCACCGCACCGACGTACCGGGCGGCGGACGGGGGGCTCGCGGCACCGGCGTACCGGGCGGCGGACGGGGGGGCACCGCAGCGCCGTACCGGCGGCGGACGGTTGGGCTCGCGGCCGGCACGCCGCGGGTCCGCCGCACCGGGACCGAGGCGGTGACCGGCGGGCGTCCGCTCTCTCGCGCTCCCGCGGCGGCCGGCACCAGGACGCCGCCACAACGGCGGACCACCAGGACAGCGCACCCCGTCAGAACGAGCGTCGCGAGCCGTCATCTCAGCGTCAGGACATCGCCCGCAACGCCCACACCACAGGCGATGCGCTCAGGAAAACCGCAGCTCAGGAGCCCTTCGCGGCAAAGCTGTGCTGCCGTCACGTGCCTCATTCCTTTCGATTCACCGAAGCCTTCGACTCCGAGAACTTCCCAATCCTCGCGCAGCACAGAGGCGATCGGGTCTTCCTCTTCGTTCCGCCCATTGCCAATAAAAGCGAGATTGCGACAGAAGAGAATTCCTTGATCGATCGGCCGGTCGACTTGAGAACCCACGTCTCACTCACGAGGAATTCTTCGCGATTGAGTCCACCCACCGTTTCCTAAAGGAATCGCCCGGTGAACCGGGGAGCGTTCACATCCTGTTCAGACCCCTCGAAGAGCTGCGGATAGTACGATCTGTGGAGAACATCGATCGACGACCTAGATGCCGTCCTCGGCGAGATTGGAGAAGAGCAGTCCGCACTACAATACGGCTGCGGCTCACCCACGCACATACCCTGACCAGCGCAATTTCTAGGTCCGTACCGGTTACGAACGGGTGTTTCGGATTGAAGTCTCACGAAATTCCTCAGAGTTGCGCGAACGATCCTGGAAACCGATGCGCGAGCCCGAGAAAGCGCGGCCGATGAAGTGACCGACCACGTGGCTGCATAAGCGCCTGCCCAGGTGTCAGCTCTGGCGACGCTGCTGGCGGCAACCGCCGCCTCCGAAAAGGAGAAAGCCGCTCTGGAATCCGAATTGCACGCCATTTTCGAACTCACATCCACCGGCCACGTCCGTCTTGACGACATTTCCCCCCTGCGCGAGATCCCCCTCGGGGACCTTCCCCCTCAGCTCTGCGAATACGTCAGCGATCTGCTGGAAGGATGAAGGCCGAAGGCGGGCAGCCAGGACCGCCCGACCCCAGAACACCGCACGCCTGCCGCCCACACCCGCCGTGCGCCACGGCGGGCTCCGCGCGCATGAGGCCCGGGACTTCCAGCAAGAGATGTGCACGGTGCTGCGCCGCGCTCCCGGGAACACCGTGCTGATCTGCCTGCGTGACCTCGACGTCCTCGACGACCGCTGGAAGCCGGCGTCGGCAGCACCCCCGACGTGGCGCTCCTCGTCCGGCACGGCACCGTCGTCGGCTGGAGCCTCACTGACCCCGCGCGCTACCTGACCACCAGCTTCGCCGCCCCGCCCCTGCTAAGCACGAACGATCTGCGGGCCACCGACGTGAAGCCCAAGCAGATCGAACAACAATCGCCTCCGACGTGTACGCGTACATGAGGGACGGCGGGGTCGTTCCCCGTGCCCGGACCCCTGAGTTCAGCGGCCCGACGACACCTCGCGAGGGGCCGCTCCCGGCACAAACGCCTGCTCGACGGCGACACCCCCGAGGACGCCGAACTGATCGAGACGGCCCTGGACGCGGTGGACGCCACCAACCTGGCCGATCACCCCTTCGACCGACTCTCCGACGGCGAACGCCAGCCTGTCCCCATCGCCCGCGTCCTCACCCAGCGGTCCTCCCCCCCTCGTCCTGGACGAGCCGACCGACCACCTCGACATCCGTCACCAGCTGGACGCCCTGAATACGCTGCGCCACCTGCAGGCCACGGTGGTCGTGGCCCTGCACGACCTGAACCCCGCCGCCAACTACTGCGACCCCCTCTACGTGCTCGACCACGGCCGGCTTGCCGCCAGCGGCCCGCCCATGGAGATGGTGCAGCGTCAAGACAATGCACCACGAGCTGCTCCTGGCGTGCCCGATCCAGGAGGGCCAACTGCTGGACGTGACGAGACCGCAGGTCACCGATGCCGCGAGCTGGAAGTGCCGGCTCTATGTGGTGTATTCCGGGAAACAGGTCGAGCCCACGTGGCAGTTCCTGAGCAACTCAGAAGAATCGCAGGTCAGAGCCCCTTCGCAGCAGGCTCCAAAATAGCCACGCACTCCACATGATGCGTCATCGGGAACAGATCGAACGCCCGAAGCGTCCGCACCCGGTAGCCCCCCTCGCGGAAGTAGCCCAGGTCCCGGGCCAGCGCGGCGGGGTCGCAGGCGACGTAGGCGATGCGGCGGGCGCCGAGGGAGGTGAGGTGGGTGACCGTCTTGCGGCCGGCGCCGGCGCGGGGCGGGTCGAGGACGATCAGGTCGACCTCCGTGATGCCCGTGCGCGGCAGGACCGACTCGACCTTGCCCTGTTCGATGCGGACCCGCGGGAAGCCTGCCAGGTTGTGCCGCGCGTCCTCCACCGCCCGCTTGCCGGACTCGATGCCGAGCACCGCGCCCTTCTCGCCGAGGCGGTCGGCGAGGGCCCCGGCGAAGAGGCCGACGCCGCAGTAGAGGTCCAGGGCCATGTCGCCCTTGCGGGGCAGCAGGCCCTGCATGACGGCCTTCACCAGGGTGTCGGCGGCCTTCGGGTGGACCTGCCAGAAGCCGCCGCTGCCGACCCGGTAGGTGTGGTCGTCCGCGCGCTCGCGCACGAACCCGCGGCCGTGGACGCGGTGGACGCCGCCGTCCCGCTCGTCCACCCGCATGACGGAGACGGGCCTGTCCAGCTCGACCAGCGGCAGCCGGGCGCCGGGGCGCGGTTCCAGGATCACCATGCGGTCCTGCGAACCGGTCGCGGCGATCGCCTCGACGGAGGCCATGCCGGACCAGTCCCGGTCCTCGATGCCCAGCTCGCTGACACCGGCCGCGGCGATCATGCAGTGGTCGATCGGTTCGACCTCGTGCGAGCGGTGGCGGCGCAGACCGGCGTTGCCGTCCGCGTCGACGGCGTACTGGACGCGGGTGCGCCACTGCGGAACCTGGCCGGCCGGCAGCTTGTCGCCCTCGGCCGGGAGCACGGTGCCGTCCCAGCCGGCCTCCTCGGGGGTGAGCCCGGCGAGCCGCTTGAGCTGTTCGGCGATGACGTCGGCCTTGAGGCGGCGCTGGGCTCCCGGCTTGGCGTGCTGCCAGTCGCAGCCGCCGCAGCGGCCGGGCCCGGCGAAGGGGCAGGGCGCCTCGATGCGGTCCTTGGACGCCTCGAGGATCTCCACGGCGTCGGCGCGCAGGAAGCGGGCGCCCTCCTCCCCCTCCGTCACCCGGGCCACGACCCGCTCGCCGGGCAGGGCGTGCCGGACGAAGAGCACCTGGCCCTCGGACGTACGGGCGACGCAGTGGCCGCCGTGGGCCACGGGGCCGATCTCGACCTCGTACTCCTCGCCCACCAGAGACTGGCTCGGTTCTGTCTGCATGGTGGGGTGACTCCAGATCGAAGAGGTTCGGAGAGCGGTGACGAGGGGAAGCGGGCCGGCGCACACCGGTGGGCCGGACAACAGCCCACCAGTCTACGGCCTTCCCGCCCGGCCTCGGTCCTCGCCTCAGTCCTTGGCGGACGGCTCCTTGGGGCGGTCCGCCGCGGGGCCCCGCCGGACCGCGCCGGGCGCGTTCCACTCCTGCCGCTTGCGGGCCCGCAGCTTGGCCGCCTCGGAGGACTGCAGCTGGTAGGGCACCGAGGTCACCATGACGCCGGGGGTGAAGAGCAGGCGGCCCTTCAGGCGCAGGGCGCTCTGGTTGTGCAGCAGGTGCTCGTACCAGTGGCCGACCACGTACTCGGGGATGATCACGGAGACCGCGTCGCGCGGGGACTCCTTGCGCAGGCTCTTGACGTACTCGATCACCGGACGGGTGACCTCCCGGTACGGCGAGTCCAGGACCTTCAGGGGTACGTCGATGCCGCGCCGCTCCCACTCCTCGCGCAGCGCCTTGGTCTCCGCCGGGTCGACGTTGACGGTGAGCGCCTCCAGGGTGTCGGAGCGCATCAGCTTGGCGTAGGCCAGGGCACGGAGGGTGGGGCGGTGGATCTTGGAGATGAGGACCACCGAGTGCACGCGGGACGGACGGACCAGGTCGTCGCTGGGGCCCTCGGGCGCGGCGATCTCCTCGGCGACCCGGTCGTAGTGCTTCCGGATCGCGGTCATGGTCGCGTAGAAGATGCACATGCCGAGCAGGGCCACCCAGGCGCCGTGCGTGAACTTGGTGACCAGGACGACGACGAGCACCAGGCCGGTGAAGAAGGCGCCGAACGTGTTGATCGCGCGGGAGCGGACCATGTGGCGGCGCTTGGCCTGGTCCTTCTCGACGGCGAGGTGCCGGTTCCAGTGCCGGACCATGCCGGTCTGGCTGAGCGTGAAGGACACGAACACGCCGACGATGTACAGCTGGATCAGGCGGGTGGAGTCGGCTCCGTAGATGACCACCAGCAGGGCCGCCGCGCCGGCGAGCAGCACGATGCCGTTGGAGAAGGCGAGGCGGTCGCCGCGGGTGTGCAGCTGGCGCGGGAGGTAGCGGTCCTGGGCGAGGATCGAGCCCAGCAGCGGGAAGCCGTTGTACGCCGTGTTGGCCGCCAGGAACAGCACCAGGGCGGTGGCGGCGGCCAGCAGGATGAACAGGAAGCTGCCCTTGCCGAACACCGCCTCGGCGACCTGGGAGATCACCGGGTTCTGGACGTAGCCGGAGCCGACCGGGCTGCCGTTGTGGATGAGGTCGGTGGCCGGGTGCTCGGCCATGCGCACCTTGGTCGTCATCGCCAGGGCGATGATGCCGCAGAACATGGTGACGGCCAGCAGGCCCATCATCGCGAGCGTGGTCGCCGCGTTCTTGGACTTGGGCTTGCGGAAGGCCGGGACGCCGTTGGAGATCGCCTCGACGCCGGTCAGGGCCGCACAGCCGGAGGAGAAGGCGCGCAGCAGCAGGAAGACGAGCGCGAAGCCCGCGAGCCCCTGGTGCTCGGCCTTGATGTGGTAGTCGGCGGTCGGGGCGCGCATGGTGTCGCCGAGGACCAGGCCCCGGAACGCGCCCCACAGGATCATCACGAAGACACCGCCGACGAACACGAACGTCGGGATCGCGAAGAGCTTGCCCGACTCCTTCACACCGCGCAGGTTCATCAGCGTCAGCAGGACGATCACGGCGGCCGCGCAGAGCACCTTGTGCTCGACCACGAACGGGATCGCCGAGCCGAGGTTCTCGATGCCGGAGGCGATGGAGACGGCGACGGTCAGGACGTAGTCCACGAGCAGGGCGCTGGCCACGGTCAGGCCGGCCTTGGGGCCCAGGTTGGTGGTGGCGACCTCGTAGTCGCCGCCGCCGCTCGGGTACGCGTGCACGTTCTGGCGGTAGGAGGCGACCACGGTGAACATCAGCACGACGACCGCGACGGCGATCCAGGGGCTGAAGTGGTACGCCGACACGCCCGCGATGGACAGGACCAGCAGGACCTCTCCCGGCGCGTAGGCGACGGAGGACAGCGGGTCGGAAGCGAAGACGGGCAGTGCGATGCGCTTCGGCAGGAGGGTCTCGCCCAGCCGGTCACTGCGCAGGGCGCGCCCGATCAGGATCCGTTTGGGCACGTCGGTCAGTTTGGACACGAGAGAGGATCGTAAGCCTTCGAACAGGCAGCCGCCCACCCGGCGGGCCGGATATGCCTCCCGAGTGAAAACGGGGACGCGCGGAACTGCGGAATCCGTGGATGGTGTGCCCCTCGTGCCTAGATGGCAAACCCCGTATGTCATCGCACTTCGGAGGTTCCATGCCCGCGACCGCGGAGCTGATCGGGGCGGTGCTCGCCCTGGCCTGCCTCGGAATCCTGACCCTGTGCAGCGTGCGCAGCATCACTCGCAGACGGCTCCCGCCGCCGCCTCCGGCACATGGGTGTCCACCGCCCGGCGCCCGTGTGTAGCTTTGGGCGTCGGTCTGAGACCCTGATGCTGAGCAGTAACTTTTGGACACCGGAAGGACGGTCGTGCACATCGTCATCATGGGCTGCGGAAGAGTGGGTTCCGCTCTTGCCCAGACCCTGGAGCAACAGGGACACACGGTCGCCGTGATCGACCAGGATCCCACCGCCTTCCGCCGACTGGGCCCGGGTTTCGGGGGACGCCGGGTCACCGGGGTCGGCTTCGACCAGGACACCCTGCGCGAGGCGGGCATCGAGGAGGCCGGCGCCTTCGCCGCCGTCTCCAGCGGTGACAACTCCAACATCATCTCCGCGCGCGTGGCCCGCGAGATGTTCGGCGTGGAGAACGTGGCCGCCCGCATCTACGACCCCCGCCGCGCCGAGGTCTACCAGCGCCTGGGCATCCCCACCGTGGCCACGGTCCGCTGGACCGCCGACCAGATGCTGCGCCGCCTGCTGCCGTCCGGGGCCGAGCCGCTGTGGCGCGATCCCACCGGCGGGGTGCAGCTCGCCGAGGTGCACGCCTCCGCGAAGTGGGTCGGGCACAAGATCAGCAAGCTGCAGGAGGAGACGGGCGTCCGGGTGGCGTTCCTGACCCGCCTGGGCGAGGCGGTCCTGCCCACCTCCCAGACGGTGCTGCAGGAGGGCGACCTCGTGCACGTGATGATGCGGACGGACGACGTGGAGAAGGTCGAAGCGGCGTTCGCCGGTGGCCCGGAAGAGGAGGGCGGTCACTGATGAGGGTCGCCATTGCCGGAGCCGGCGCCGTCGGCCGCTCGATCGCGGGCGAGCTGCTGGAGAACGGCCACGAAGTGCTGCTGATCGACAAGGCGCCTACCGCCATCTCGGTCGAGCGCGTCCCGCAGGCGGAGTGGCTGCTCGCCGACGCCTGCGAGATCACCTCCCTGGACGAGGCGGCCCTGCAGCGCTGCAACGTCGTGATCGCCGCGACCGGCGACGACAAGGTGAACCTGGTCGTCTCGCTGCTCGCCAAGACGGAGTACGGCGTTCCGCGCGTCGTCGCGCGTGTCAACAACCCCAAGAACGAGTGGCTGTTCAACGAGGCCTGGGGCGTCGACGTCGCCGTCTCCACGCCGCGTCTGATGTCCGCCCTGGTCGAGGAGGCGGTGAGCGTCGGCGACCTGGTCCGGCTGCTGCGCTTCAGCCACGGCGACGCCAACCTCGTCGAGCTGACCCTGCCCGAGGAGTCGGCCCTGGCCGGTACGCAGGTCGGTGACGTGGAGTGGCCGCAGGACACCTCCCTGGTCACGATCATCCGCGGTACCCGCGTGCTGACCCCTTCCAAGGACGACTCCCTGGAGGCCGGCGACGAGCTGCTGTTCGTGGCCGCGCAGGCCCGGGAGGAACAGCTGGAGGAACTGCTGTCGGTACGCCGCGACGAGGCCTGACGCCTTCTTCCGGCGGTACGACGGTGAAGGGCGCCCCTGCTGGCAGGGGCGCCCTTCCGCGTGTGCGACCGGAGGACCGGTACGGGTGCTACCGGAAGGCCGGCGCGGAGGTGACCGGAGGACCGGTGCCGGTGTGACCGGAAGGCCGGTGCCGGTGCGACCGGAAGGCCGGCGCGGAGGTGACCGGAGGACCGGTGCCGGTGTGACCGGGAGGCCGGCTCACGCCTGGCGGCGGTGCCTGGGGCCCGGCGTCTCGCCGCCCTCCGCGGCCAGGGCCGCCTTCCGCTCCTCCTCGGCCTTCTCCTCCGCCTCCATCTCGGCGAAGACGTCGATGGGGGCCGGCGCCTTGGCCAGGAAGACCCAGGTCAGCCAGACGGCGAGCAGGAACGGCGGGATCTTCAGGATCACCAGGACCCAGCCCAGCTGGGTGGTGTCGGCCCACCAGTACAGCGGGAAGAGGATCGCGCACTTGGCCAGCAGGATCAGGCCCCAGGCCCAACTGGCCTTGGCGTACGCCTTCTTGCGGCCGGGGTTCCGGGTGCGCCAGGAGAGGTTCTCCTTGAAGACCGGGCCCAGGATGAGGCCGATCAGGGGCACCCCGGCGATGGTCGTGACGATGTACGCCAGCGCCAGACCCAGCGTGTAGAGCATGCCGGGGAGGTAGAAGTCCTTGGCGTTGCCGGTGAACATCGCGAAGACGACACCGAAGGCCACGCCGAAGACACCGCTGAAGGCGTGCTTGACGGTGTCCTTCATGGCCAGCCGGACCACGACCAGGACGACGGACACCGCGAGCGCGGCGATCGCCGACAGGTGCAGATCCTTGTCGATCGTGAAGATCGTGACGAAGAGGAGGCCCGGCACGACCGTCTCGACCATGCCGCGGACCCCGCCGAACGCCTCGAACAGCGCCGCCTCGGTCACCGCGCGGGCGTCGTGAGGCTGTGTCTGGTCGGTGTCTTCGGTCGGCTTGTCGAGGGACGTCACCGGCTACTCCCGTCCGAGGGGTCGCAGTTCGTATTTCGGGTTGAACAGCACCCGGCGGCCTCGGCTCATCGAGATCCGGCCCGATGCGAGCAGCTTGCGCCCCGGTTCTATGCCCACGATGGAGCGCCTGCCGAGCCACACCACATCCAGCGCGGCGGAGCCGTCGAACAGCTCTGCCTCCAGGGCCGGGACTCCGGCACGCGGACGCAGAGTGACCGTGCGCAAGGTACCAGTTACGGTGACGATCTGCCGGTCCTGACAGTCACCGATCTTCGTGCAGCCCACCGTCTCCGCGTCTTCGCGCAGCTCCTCGGACTCCAGGTCCTCCTGCGACGAGGAGAGCCGGTCGAGCATGCGCCGGAACCGGCCGGCCGGCTTTTCGGAACGAGGAACAGCAGTCATATCTGAAGCGTACCGGGGAGGACCGACAGCACTGTAAGGCAGCTCACTTCTCGAACCGGTACCCCATCCCCGGCTCGGTGATGAAGTGCTCCGGGTGCGAGGGGTCCGCCTCCAGTTTGCGGCGCAGCTGGGCCATGTACACCCGCAGGTAGTTGGTCTCGGTGCCGTACGACGGCCCCCACACCTCCTGGAGCAGCTGTTTCTGGCTGACCAGCCGGCCGGTGTTGCGGACCAGCACCTCCAGCAGGTGCCACTCGGTCGGGGTGAGCCGGACGTCCTTGCCGCCGCGGTTGACCTTCTTGGCGGCGAGGTCGACGGTGAAGCCCTCGGTCTCCACGGTCGTCAGGTCGTCCTCGCCGGGTCCGACCGGCTCGGCCCGGCGGACGGCGGCCCGCAGCCGGGCCAGCAGCTCGTCCATGCCGAACGGCTTGGTCACGTAGTCGTCGGCGCCCGCGTCCAGCGCCTCGACCTTCTCGTCGGAGGAGTGACGGGCGGACAGGACCAGGATCGGTACCCGGGTCCAGCCGCGCAGGCCCCTGATCACCTCGACGCCGTCCATGTCGGGCAGCCCGAGGTCGAGCACGACCACGTCGGGGTGCCGGGACGCGGCCAGTTCGAGGGCCGCCCTGCCGTCGGCGGCCGCGTCGACGTCGTACTTGCGCGCCTTGAGGTTGATCACGAGGGCGCGCACGATCTGCGGCTCGTCGTCGACCACGAGCACCCGGGTCATAGGGTCTGCCTTTCCGGTTCTGCGATGCCTGCTCCGCCTGGGGACTGCGCGCCGGGGGGCCGCGCGCCGCCGGGCCGGCCGGGGGGCG
>NZ_WWJT01000389.1 GCF_009865385.1 Streptomyces sp. SID486
CCCGGGCTCGGCACGGCGCGTGGCGACGGCAGCACCCGGGCTCGGCACGGCGCGTGGCGACGGCAGCACCCGGGCTCGGCACGGCGCGTGGCGACGGCAGCACCCGGGCTCGGCACGGCGCGTGGCGACGGCAGCACCCGGGCTCGGCACGGCGCGTGGCGACGGCAGCACCCGGGCTCGGCACGGCGCGTGGCGACGGCAGCACCCGGGCTCGGCACGGCGCGTGGCGACCGCGGGGCCCGGCTTTCGGCACCGCACGACGCGACCGCAGCGCCCGGGTTGCGGCACCGCGGGCGGCGATCGCGGACGCGGCTCTCGGCACCGCGCGCACCCCGGGTTTCCGTTCCCGCCTCCGGGGCACAGTGGGTGCTGACCCGCGTGCCGCCGCTCCCGCCGGGTCCGGCGGTGCTTGGATGCCCCCAGCGGTGCCGGGGCAGATCGCCGAGCATCCGCGCGACACGGACCGAGGAGGTGCCGCATGAACCACCGTACGGCCCCCCGCGCCGTCCTCCTCGCCGCCGGTGAACTCCTCGTCTGGTGGGCCGCGCTGGCCCTGCTGTGGCTGGTGCTGATCAGCACGGTCGACCCGCTGGAACGGATCGTCGGCGCGTGCTGCGCCGCCGTGGGCGCCGTCCTGGCCCGGCTCGGCCGGCGGGCGGTGAGCTGGCGGTGAACGGCTGGATCCTCGCGGCGACCGCCGAACTGGGCGGGGGAGGGGCCGCGGCGCTGTGGGGTGTGACCACCGGTCCGCCGGCCCGCCGGGTCATCGCCCAGAACCTCACCACCTCCGCCGTCTGCCCGGCCCTGCTGCTCCTGTCCCAGGGCTACGCCCGCCCCGCCTACGTCGACCTCGCCCTGCTGCTCGCCCTGCTCGGCCCGGTCGGCACGCTGGTCTTCGCCCGGCTGCTCTCCGACGACCTCGCCGACGACGGCGCGAGCGCCTGGGGGCTGACCTGGTCGCTGGCCGGCCTCGGCGCGGTGGCCGTCCTCGCCCTGTGCGTGGCCGTCGGACCGGGCCGGGCCATGGTGAAGCTGCTGGTGACCGGCGCCCTGCTGATCGGCGGCAACGTGGTCGCCTCCCGGGCGCTGGCGGGCGGATTCCGGGGCGTGCGGGGTGGCTGACGGACCGTGGGGAGGGGCGCCGTGTCCGACGCGCTGATCGTCGTCACGCTGCTGCTGGTGGCCGCCGCCGCCACCGCGGCCGTCGCCCAGCGCGACCCCGCCCGGCAGGCACTGGTGCTGTCCGTCCAAGGAGTGCTGCTGGCCTCGCTGTTCACCGTGCTCCAGGCCCCGGACGTGGGCCTGTCCCAGCTGGCCGTCGGCGCCGCCCTCACCCCCCTGCTGATCATGCTCTGCGTGCGCAGGACCAGGCGGCGCGGGCGGTCGAAGGAGGACGCGAGGTGAACCGGCTGCGGCTGTGGCTGCTGGCCGTGGGCGGCGCGGGTCTGGCCGCCCTGCTCGTCGCCGCCTGCCTCGACCTGCCCGACTTCGGCGGCACGCGTCACCCGTACGGAGACCGGGCTGTCCGGGCGTCCCTCGCCCGGCACACCGCCAACACCATCTCCTCCGTCAACTTCGACCAGCGCGCCTACGACACCCTCGGCGAGATGAGCATCCTGTTCGCCGCCGTACTCGGCTGCGTGGTCCTGCTGCGCCAGGCCCGCGACGAGCACCGGGCCCGGCCCGAACCCGCCGAGGTGGCCCGTCCGGTCCGCCGCTACGCCCTGCTCACGCTGCCCGTGGCCCTGGTCACCGGCCTGTACGTCATCGCCCACGGCCAGCTCAGCCCCGGCGGCGGCTTCCAGGGCGGCGTCGTCGCCGCCACCGCCCTGCACCTGCTCTACCTCGGCGCCGACTACCGGGCACTGGAACGCGTGCGCCCGCTGGGCGCCTACGAGATCTGCGACGCGCTCTCCGCCGCCGCCTACCTCGTCCTGGGCCTCGCCCCCGTCCTGGCCGGCACCGCGTTCCTGGCCAACACCCTGCTGCCGTACGGCACCTTCAACACGCTGTCCTCCGGCGGCGCGGTCCCCCTGCTGAACGCGGCCATCGGGATGGAGGTGGCCGGCGCGGTCGTCGTCCTGCTCGCCCACTTCCTGGACCAGGCCGTCGAGATCGAAGAGGAGCAGCGGAGTTGACATCCGTGCCGCACGTCCTGCCCTACCTGGTCGCCGCCTATGTCTTCCTGACGGGCTGCTACGGCCTCGCCACCAGCCGGAACCTCATCCACTCCGTCGGCTGCCTCGCGGTCTGCCAGTCCGCCACCTACGTCCTGCTGCTGGCGGTCGGATACCGGGACGGTGGCACCGCGCCCGTCTTCTCCGACATCGCCCCCGGCTCCCGGCCGGTGGTCGACCCCGTGGTGCAGGCCCTCACCCTCACCGACATCGTCGTCGGGGCCACCGTCACCGCGCTGCTGCTCGCCCTCGTCCTGCAGATCGCCAAGCGGCACGGCACCGTCGACCCCGACGAACTGCGGGAGCTGCGCGGCTGATGCACCACCTGCTCCCGCTGCTCGTCGCGCTCCCGCTGCTCGGGGCCGCCCTGCTCGTGGCCACGGGCCGCCGCCTGCGCCGGATCCACGCCGAGATCACCGGCTTCGTGGTCGCCGGCGGGACGGGCGCCCTCGCGCTCCTGCTGCTGCTGAACTCCTCGCCGCCGATGGTCGAGTGGGTCGGCGGCTGGCTGCCCGTCGACGGGGAGAGCGTCGGCATCCTCGTCGTGGGGGACGGCCCGGCGCTCGGCATGGCCACCCTGGCCTCGCTGCTGACCGTGGCGGCCCTCGCCTACTCCTGGCGCTACTTCGACGAACCGCCCACCGGCCATTCCGGCACGTTCACCGCACTGATGCTCGTCTTCCAGGGTGCCATGTGCGGATTCGCCATCGCCGGCGACCTGTTCAACGCGTTCGTCTTCTTCGAGCTGATGAGCGTGGTGGCCTACGCCCTGACCGGCTACCGCATCGACGAGGCGAAGGCCGTCCAGGGCGCCCTGACCTTCGGGGTCGTCAACTCCCTGGGCGCGTACGCCCTGCTGACGGGCATCGCCCTGCTGTACGCCCGGACCGGCGAACTGGACATGACGAAGATCGGCCGCGGGCTGGACGCCACGGCCCACGGCGGCCCGGACGCGCTCGTGCTCGCCTCCCTCGTCCTGGTGTTCACCGGGCTGCTGGTCAAGGCCGCCGCCGTACCCTTCCACTTCTGGCTCCCGGACGCCCACGCCGTCGCCCCCACCCCGGTCTGCATGATCCTGTCCGGTGTGATGGTCGAACTCGGCGCCTACGGCGTCTGGCGGGTGTACGGCACCGTCTTCGCCGGCCCCGGCGGCATCCCGGCCGCCGACCTGACCCGGGCTCTGGTGACGCTCGGCGTCCTCACCGCCGCCGTCGGCGCCGTCATGTGCTGGTACCAGCGGCACATCAAGCGGCTCCTGGCCTGTTCCACCGTCGCCCACACCGGCCTGTTCCTCATCGGCCTCGGCGTCCTCACCCCCGAGGGCGACGACGGGATCGCCCTCTACATCATCGGGCACGCGGGGGTGAAGGCCGCGCTGTTCGCCTGCGCGGGCGCCCTGCTGGACCGGTTCGGCAGCGTCGACGAGCACACCCTGCACGGCCGGGCCCGGCAACTGCGTGCCACCGCGGTGATGTTCGCCGTCGGCTCGCTGGGCTTGGCCGGTCTGCCGCCGTTCGGCACGGCACTCGGCAAGGCCGTCGCCGAGGAGGCGGTCGGCGGTCCGCTGACCGTGGTGTACGTGGCCGCCTCCGCGATCACCGCGGGCGCGGTGCTGCGGGTCACCGGCCGGGTGTTCCTGGGCCTCGGGCCACGCCCCGAGGACGCGGAGTACGAGACCAGCGGCTCCGACGAGGAACCCGAGACCTCCGGCCTGCTGAGCCGGATCCCGGACACGATGACGGTCGTGCCGGCCGTGCTGCTCGCCGCCGCCCTGGCCGTCGGGGTCGTCCCCGGCTTCGGCGACGTGGTGGCTCGCTCCGTCAACGAGGCGGGCTCCGGCGGTGCCCGGGTATCCGTGCACTGGACCGTGCACGGCGTGCTGCTGGGCGTGGTCTCCGCCGCGCTGGCGGTGGCCCTCGCGGCTCTCGCCGTCACTCGCCCGCGCTGGGTGGCCGCGCCCGGCTGGGCCGTGCCCCTCCGGCGCCTGCAATCCGGGCACGTCGGCGACTACGTGGCCTGGCTGCTGGTGGGCGCGACCGTGCTGGGGGCGCTGGCCCTGCCGGGCGTGCTGGGCTCCTGATCAGCCCGCCGGGCGATAGGTGATGTGCACCTCCCGGAAGCCGAGGGAACGCAGCAGGCCCTGGAGCATGCCGGTGGTGTTGGTCTCGGCCCGGGCGGTGAGCCCGCTGCTCTTCGCCGCGTCCCCGATGTGCCGGACGGCGAGCTTCTGCACGGCCTGCTCGCTGTTGGGGTTGTCCGAGAAGAGGTCGCCGAGCCGGTCCAGCAGCCCGCGCTGCTTGGAGACGGCGTAGGAGTGGTCGGGGTCGAGGGCGGGGCGGCCGAGCCTTGCGTGCGGCAGCCGGAGGGTGGCGGACGTGCGGTCCTCGTCGACCGTCACGTCCTTCTCGCCGACCTGTCCGAGGTCGACATAGGCGTCCACGGTGCCCGCTCCGACGTACAGGGTGCGGGTGCCGCGGACGGCGTCGGGCAGGAACTTGGCGTCCTTGTCCAGGTCCACCACGACCTGGAAGTTGCCCGACGCGGCGTCGTAACGGCTCATGTCCTGCACGGACTTGAGAAGAGCGGGTCCGGAGCGGTCATGGGTCTCGGTCCCGAACAGCTCCTTGATGCCCGGGAGTACGGCCAGCCGGATCCCGGCGAACAGGACGGCCAGCACCAGTACGAGCGCCGCCACGGCCTTGGCCCAGCCCGGCATGCGTCTGACGGAAGTCGTCATCGCGGCGGTCCTCCTTCCTGCTGACCGGATTCCCGCCAAAGGCCGTAACAGGCCGACGGGTTGACCGCCGGCCGTCCGTCAGGAAGAGCCGGACGCGGCCCCGGAGCACGCCAGGGCCGCGTCCGGATCCGGGTGCGGGGGCAGCAGCCGGGCCAGGCCGGTGACCCGGAAGACCCGCAGGGTCAGCGGATGCGTGCACACCAGGTGCAGCCGTCCGCCGCGCTCCAGCACGCGGGCCCGCGCCCGGTACAGCAGCCGCAGCCCCGAGCAGTCGAAGAACTCCGCCGGCCGCAGGTCGAACACGACGCGAGCGCCGGGCCGTCCGGTGAACCGGTCGAGGAACGGGCCGATCTCCGTGGCGGCGACGATGTCGATCTCGCCCCGGAACTCCAGCACCGTGTACCCGCGGTACGCGTACATGCTCAGTTGCCGGGTGAGAGGTACGGGTTCCTGTCGCACCTCGGCCCCACCTCCCGCCCGCGCCCCGACGTCGCTTCCCGATCGTCAAGTTACCCTCGATGGAAGGAATTTGAGCATGTTCGATTGACATATGTCTTCGAGTTTCCGCGTGCCGGGGCCGCGCTGCGCACCGGCGGCTCAGTCGGCCAGCAGGACCAGCTTGCCCGTCGTCCGGCCGGTGTCGCCCAGCTCGTGCGCCTTCGCGGCGTCGGCCAGCGGGAACGTCCCGGCGATCGTCGCCGTCAGCCTGCCGGACTCCGCCAGTTCCGCCACCGTCCGCATGCCGGCCCGGTCGGCGTCCACCAGCATCCGGACCGCCCGCACCCCCAGCCGTTCGGCCTCCCGCGGGAAGTCCGCCGAACCCACCGGGAGGACGGAGACCACCACGCCGCCGGGCCGCAGCGTCCGCAGGGACCGCACCGAGGTCTCACCGCCGAGCGTGTCCAGGACGACATCGACGTCCCGCACCGACTCCGTGACATCGGTGGACCGGTAGTCGACCGGCTCGTCCACGCCGATCTCCCGCAGGAAGCCGTGCTTGCCCGCGCTCGCGGTACCGATCACGTGCGCGCCCCGCGATTTGGCGATCTGCACCGCCACATGGCCGACCCCGCCGGCCGCCGCGTGGATCAGCACCCGCTGCCCCGGCCGGACGTCCGCGTGTTCGGTCAGCGCCTGCCAGGCGGTCAGGGACACCAGGGGCAGCGCACCCGCCTGCGTGTGGTCGATCGAGGCCGGCTTGTGCGTCAGGGCACGGACCGGCGCGATCACGTACTCGGCGTGCGAGCCGTGGCCGTAGGGGTAGGGCAGCATGCCGAAGACCTCGTCGCCGGGCCGGAAGGCGGCCACGCCGACGCCGGTCTCGGCGACCTCGCCCGAGAGGTCCCAGCCCAGGACGAACGGGGGCGCGCCCAGGAACCCGCCGGTGGCCCGGTGCTTCCAGTCGGTGGGGTTGAGCCCCGCCGCCCGTACCCGGACCAGCACCTGGTTCGGGCCCGGCTTCGGCCGCTCGACCCGTACCTCCTTCAGCACCTCGGGACCGCCGAGGACGTCCTGGCTGATGACTCGCATCGTGTTCACATCGCTCATGGTCCCCCAGGCTGCCGGAGCCCGCCCGGCCGGGAAATGGCATGAAAGCCAACCTCCGATAGGATCGTGCCATGCCTGTCCTGCAGCTGCGCACCCGGCGCCCGGAGCGGGTCGTCGTCCTGGCCCTCGACGGTGTCTACCCGTTCGAACTGGGCATCCCCAGCCGCATCCTCGGCGCTGCCGACGGCCACTACGAGGTCCTCACCTGTTCGGTCGACGGCGGCCCGGTGCGCACCAGCGCCGACTTCACCATCGGTGTGACGCACGGCCCGGAGATCCTGGACACCGCCGACACGGTCGTCGTCGCCTCGGTGCTGCCCGCGAACCTGCCCCCCGTACTGCCCGCCGAGGTCGCCGCCGCCCTGGCCCGGATCCGCCCCGACGCCCGGATCGTCTCCATCTGCACGGGCGCCTTTGTCCTCGCCGCGGCCGGCCTTCTCGACGGCCGCCGGGCCACCACCCACTGGCAGCTGGCCGAGATGTTCCGCCGCCGCCACCCCCGGGTGGACCTCGACCCGGACGTCCTCTTCGTGGCCGACGGCCGCATGCTCACCTCCGCCGGTGCGGCCTCCGGCGTCGACGTCTGCCTGCACGTCGTCCGCGCCGACCACGGCAGCGAGCTGGCGAACGCCGTGGCCCGCCGCTGCGTCGTGCCGCCGTTCCGGGACGGCGGACAGGCCCAGTACATCGAGCAGCCGGTCCCCGTGAGCGGCGCCGCGAGCACGGCCGCGACCCGTGCCTGGGCGCTGGAACGGCTGGACGAGGCGCTCACTCTCGCGGACCTCGCCGGCCACGCCCGGATGAGCCTGCGCACCTTCGCCCGCCGCTTCACCGACGAGGTCGGGCTCAGCCCGGGCCGCTGGCTGATCCAGCAGCGGGTGTCCCGGGCCCGGCACCTGCTGGAGGCCAGCGACCTCCCGGTGGACCGGATCGCCGCCGAGGTCGGCTTCGCCACCGGCGCCTCGCTGCGCCAGCACCTGCACGCGGCGATCGGGGTGTCCCCGCAGGCGTACCGCAGGACC
The DNA here is from genome assembly GCF_009865385.1 of Streptomyces sp. SID486. Taxonomy (GTDB): domain Bacteria; phylum Actinomycetota; class Actinomycetes; order Streptomycetales; family Streptomycetaceae; genus Streptomyces. The sequence goes on from NZ_WWJT01000389.1 coordinate 7,485, forward strand.
TTCCAGCAGGCCCGCTGAACGCCGCGGCCCGTCCCCGCGCCGCCGGCTGCGGCTGACGGCCCGCAGGACGCCTCGCCACGTCGGCCCGCGGCCGGCGCGCAGGCGCCGCCACCGGAGAAGGGCGCCGGCCGCGACCGGCACACCCGCACGGGATCACTCGGTGGTGTACACGCACGCACCCCCCACGTAGGTGCGTGCCACGGTCGTCCCCGCGATCGCCTCCGGCGGCCCGGCGAACGGGTCGCGGTCCAGGACCACCAGGTCGGCGAGCGCGCCGGCGGCCACCCGTCCGCCGCCGTCGACGCCGTCGAGGTGGTTCACGTGGGCCGAGCCGGCCGTGTACGCCGTCAGCGCGTCGGCGAGACCGAGCCGTTCGCCCGGCACGAACACCGGCCCGGTGCGGCCCGGTTCCACCCGGTTGACCGCGACATGGATCCCCTGGAGCGGATCGGGGCTGCTCACCGGCCAGTCGCTGCCCGCCGCGAGGCGCGCCCCGGAGCGCTGCAGCGAGGCGAACGGATACTGCCGGGCGGCGCGTTCGGCGCCGAGGAACGGGATCGTCAGTTCGTCCATCTGCGGCTCGTGCGCGGCCCACAGCGGCTGGATGTTCGCGGTGGCGCCGAGCCGGGCGAACCGGGGCACGTCGTCGGGGTGCACGACCTGGAGGTGCGCGAGGTGCGGCCGGGTGTCGCTCGGTCCGTTGGCCGCCCGTGCCGCCTCGATCGCGTCCAGCGCGTCCCGCACCGCCCGGTCGCCCAGCGCGTGGAAATGGCACTGGAAGCCGAGCGCGTCCAGCGCGGTGACGTAGCCGGGGAGGCGACCCGGGTCGATGAAGCTCCTGCCGCGCTCGGCCGTGGCACACCCGCACCGGTCCAGGTACGGGTCGAGCAGCGCCGCCGTGTGGTTCTCGGCGACGCCGTCCAGCATCAGCTTCACGGTGCCCGCCCGGAACCCGCCTCGGCTCAACGCGTGGCGTTTCTCGACGAGTTCGGGAATCTGCTCGGCCCCCCGCTCCCGGTCCCACCACAGGGCGCCCACCACCCGGGCGGTCAGCGAGCCGTCCGCGACGGCGGCGAGATACGCCGGAGCCGGGTCGTCCATGCCGAGGAAGTCACCGACCAGGGCGTCCTGCCAGGCGGTGATGCCGAGCGCGTGCAGCCGCCGCTGGGCGTCCAGCAGCGCGGCGAGCCGCTCGGCGGGCCCGGCGGACGGGGTGAGCCGGCCGACCAGGTGCATCGCGCCCTCCTGGAGGGTGCCGCCCGGCTCTCCGGAGGCGTCGCGCTCGATCCGGCCGTCGGCCGGATCGGGGGTCCGCCGGTCGATCCCGGCCAGCTCCAGCGCCCGGCTGTTGACCCAGGCGCCGTGGTGGTCCCGGTTGGGCAGGTACACCGGCCGGTCCGGGACGACCGCGTCCAGCAGCTCCTTCGAGGGGGTGCCGCCCGCGAACGCCTCCATCGACCAGCCCCCGCCGAGGATCCACTCCGCCTCCGGACGGGCCTCGGCGTAGGCGCGTACGGCGGCCACGGTGGCCTCGGCCGTGGTCGCCCTGGTCAGGTCGCAGCGGGACAGTTCCAGCCCGGCCGGTACCGGATGGACGTGGGCGTCCTGGAAACCGGGCAGCAGCAGCCGCCCGGCCAGGTCCACCACCTCTGTGCGCGGCCCCGCGAGTGCGTGCACCTCCGTGTGCCCGACGGCGGTGATCCGGTCCCCGGTGACGGCCACGGCGGTGGCGGTGCGGCCCTCGGGGGTGAGGACGGGGCCGCCGGTGAAGAGCAGGTCAGCGTGCATGATGCCTTTCCTGGTGGGTCGGTGCGGGCCGGGTGACGGGGTGAGCGGCTTCGGCGCGTCGGTGCCGGTGCCGCAGGTCCGCGGCCACACTGGACGGGACGATCCCGCACAGGAGGCCGCACGCCATGACCCCGCCCCCCGCCCGCTCCGCGGAGCAGCGTAAGAAGGACACCCTGCACCGGCTGGAGAACGACGTCGACGCCTGGGTCGCCACCGCCGGGCCCGACGGCGCGGCCCCCTGTCTCGTGCCGCTGTCGTTCGTGTGGGACGGCACCGCACTGCTGATCGCCACGGCGGCCGGGAGCGCCACCGGCCGCAACCTCGTGGCCACCGGCACGGCCCGGCTCGGCATCGGCACCACGCGCGACGTCGTCCTGGTCGACGGTGCCGTCCGGGCCGTGACACCCGAGGACCTGCCCGAGGAGGACGCCGAGGTGTTCGCCGGGAAGACCGGCTTCGACCCGCGTCAACTGGCCACCCCCCATCTGTACTTCGTGGTCGTACCACAGCGGGTACGGGCCTGGCGCGAGGAGAGCGAACCGCGCGGGCGCGAGCTGATGCGCGACGGTGAGTGGCTGGCCGACTGAATCCGACGGCCGGGGATATCCGCTGGGGAGAAGACACTTCCCGGGAGGATCCATGGCACTGGTGAAAGCGGGCGTGGTCGTACTCGACTGCGCCGAGCCCGAGAAACTCGCCGAGTTCTACAAGGAGTTCCTGGAGGGCGAGCAGACCGCCGCGTCCGCCAACCTGGTGGAGATCCGGGGCGCCGACGGCGTCCGGCTGGCCTTCCGCCGTGACGTCAACGCCACCCCGCCCAGCTGGCCGCGCCCGGAGAACTCCCTCCAGGCCCATCTCGACTTCCTGGTCGAGGACCTGGACGCGGCCGAACGGCGGGTGGTGGGGCTCGGCGGCCGGCCGATAGAGACGAAGGACCCGGCGGGTCCGTACGAGGAGCGCGGTTACGCCGACCCCGCCGGCCACTCCTTCACCCTGCGCCTGCTGCCCCCGGCGGCTCCGAAGCAGGGCTGACCCGGGGCGGCTCCGAAGCAGGGCTGACCCGGCGGCACGGGGGCCCGGCCGCACCGGCCCGCCCGCCGGCGGGAGAGGGCCGGCCCGTCGGAGCCGGGCCGGCCGCGCGGCTCAGTCCCGGCCGCC
>NZ_WWJT01000390.1 GCF_009865385.1 Streptomyces sp. SID486
GGCCCCAGCCCCGGCTACGGCGGCCCCGGCCCCGGCCGCCACGCCGGGCGAGGGCCCGGTCCCCGTGATCTCGCCCCTCGTGCGCAAGCTCGCCCGGGACAACGCCGTCGACCTGCGGCAGCTGACCGGCTCCGGGCCGGACGGGCTCATCCTGCGCGCGGACGTCGAGAACGCGCTGCGGGCCGCCGTCGCGCCCGCCCGCACGGCCGACGAGGAGCGGACCGAAACGGCCCCCGCACCCGCCGCACGCGCCGGGGGAGAGGTCCGGATCCCGCTCAAGGGCATCCGCGGAGCCGTCGCCGACAAGCTCTCCCGCAGCCGCCGGGAGATCCCGGACGCGACCTGCTGGGTCGACGCCGACGCGACCGAACTCATGCGGTGCCGGGCCGCGATGAACGCCGCCGGAGGTCCCAAGATCTCCGTCCTGGCGCTGCTCGCCCGGATCTGCACGGCCGCCCTGGCCCGGTTCCCCGAGCTGAACTCCTACGTCGACACCGAGGCCCGCGAGATCGTCCGCCTCGGCCACGTCCACCTCGGGTTCGCCGCCCAGACCGAACGCGGACTGGTCGTGCCCGTCGTCCGGGACGCCCACGCGCGCGACGCCGAATCCCTGACCGCCGAGTTCGCCCGGCTCACCGAGGCCGCCCGGGCGGGCACGCTCACCCCCGGTGACCTCACCGGCGGCACCTTCACGCTGAACAACTACGGGGTGTTCGGCGTCGACGGCTCCACCCCGATCGTCAACCACCCCGAGGCGGCCATGCTCGGCGTCGGCCGGATCGTCCCCAAGCCGTGGGTGCACGAGGGCGAGCTGGCCGTCCGCCAGGTCGTACAGCTCTCGCTCACCTTCGACCACCGGGTCTGCGACGGTGGCACGGCGGGAGGCTTCCTGCGCCATGTGGCGGACTGCGTGGAACAGCCGGCGGTGCTGCTGCGCACGCTGTGAGGGGAAAGCCGGCGCACCCCGTGACGTGCGCCGGATCCGGAACGAGGGGCCGGCGGGACATACTCGGTAGGTGACCGAGACCGCACCCGCCGCTGCCCGGACGCCCGCGCCGTACGACGCCGTCGTCCTGGCCGGCGGCGCCGCCCGGCGGCTCGGCGGAGCCGACAAGCCCGGGATCCGCATCGGGGGCCGGGCGCTGCTCGACCGGGTGCTCACGGCCTGCGCGGACGCCCGGACGACCGTCGTCGTGGCCGCACCCCGGCCCACCGTCCGGCCGGTGCGCTTCGCGTGCGAGGAGCCGCCCGGCGGCGGACCGGTCGCCGCGCTGGCGGCCGGCCTGCGGAGCACCACCGCCGGTCACACCGTCGTGCTCTCCGCCGACCTGCCCTTCCTCGCACGGGACACGGTCCGACGGCTGCTGACCACCCTTCAGGACACCGGGGCCGACGGTGCGCTGCTCACCGACGCCGACGGCCGGGACCAGCCGCTCGTGGCCGCCTACCGCACGGCGGCCCTGCGCCACGGACTGACCGGCCTCGCCGCCGCGCACGGCGGCCTCACCGGGCTGCCCCTGCGCCGGCTGACCGGGGACCTCCGGCTCACCCGCGTTCCGGATCCGCTCGCGTCCTTCGACTGCGACACCTGGGACGACATCGCCGACGCCAGGGCACGGATCAGGGAGCATGGGTACGTGTTGGATGAATGGATCTCCGCAGTCAAGCACGAACTGGGCATCGACCTGGACGTCGACACCGGCGTCCTGCTCGACCTGGCCCGTGACGCCGCGCACAGCGTGGCCCGCCCCGCCGCGCCGCTGACGACCTTCCTCGTCGGTTACGCCGCGGCGAGGGGCAAGGGCGACCCCGAGGCCGTCGCCGAGGCCGCCCGCAAGGCCGCCGCGCTGGCCCTCACCTGGCAAGAGGAGACCGACGGCGGCACGAACGAGAGCACCGGGGGCCCGAGCGCCCCGGACGCCGGATGACCGCCCCCGGCACCCGGGCCGAAGCACCCGACGGGGACACCGACGACCTCGACGTCGAGGAGGCCCTGGCACTGGTGAGGGAAGGCCACCGGGAGAACCGGGACGACGGCACGGACGACGGGGCCGGCCAGCTGCCCGCACCGTCCCCGCAGCCCTCCGGTGAACGTCCCGCCGAACGGCACAGGGCCACCCCCTGGACCCGGGCCCGCGAGATCGCCGCCCGGGCCGCGCGCAGCCACGGCCCGCAGAGCGCGGGCGGCACCCCGGCCGGCACCCGGCGCGTCCCCGTCTCCGTCGACCTCGCCGACGCCCTCGGACTGGTCCTGGCCGCCCCGCTCGACGCGCTCACCGATCTGCCCTCCTTCGACACCTCCGCGATGGACGGCTGGGCGGTCGCCGGTCCCGGCCCCTGGCAGGTCCGGGACGAGGGGGTGCTCGCCGGGCACGCGCAGCCCGAGCCGCTCACCGACGGGGAGGCGGTCCGTATCGCCACCGGCGCCCGCGTCCCCGCCGACACCACCGCCGTCCTGCGCACCGAGCACGGCCGGACCGACGCCCAGGGCCGGCTGCACACCACCCGCGAGATGCTCCACGGCCAGGACATCCGGCCCCGCGGCCAGGAGTGCCGCACCGGCGACCAGTTGCTGCCCGTGGGCACCCTGGTCACCCCCGCCGTCCTGGGGCTCGCCGCGGCCGCCGGCTACGACACGGTCACCGCCGTCCCGCGCCCCCGGGCCGAAGTCCTCGTCCTCGGCGACGAGTTGCTGACCACGGGCCTGCCGCACGACGGGCTGATCCGGGACGCGCTGGGCCCCATGCTGCCGCCTTGGCTGCGCGCGCTCGGCGCCGACGTCGTCGCCGTCCGCCGCCTCGGTGACGACGCCCGGGCCCTCCGCAAGGCGGTCGCCGCGTCCCAGGCCGACCTGATCGTCACCACGGGCGGTACCGCCGCCGGCCCCGTCGACCACGTTCACCCCACCCTGGAACGCCTCGGCGCCGAACTCCTCGTGGACGGCGTCAAGGTGCGCCCCGGCCACCCCATGCTGCTGGCCCGCACCAAGGACCACCAGCACCTCGTCGGCCTGCCGGGCAACCCCCTCGCGGCCGTCTCCGGCCTGCTCACGCTCGCCGAGCCGCTGCTGCGGACCCTCGCCGCCCGTCCCGCCCCCGAGCCGTACGCGCTGCCGCTCAGGGAGGCGGTGCCGGGGCATCCGTACGACACCCGGCTGATCCCCGTGGTGCTGCGCGGTGACCACGCCGTCCCGCTGCACTACAACGGCCCGGCCATGCTCCGGGGTATCGCCGCCGCCGACGGGCTGGCCGTCGTGCCCCCGGGCGGGGCCCGGCAGGGCGAGGAGGCGGAACTGCTCGACCTGCCGTGGGCCGCCGCCGGGATCGGGGTGTGTTTCACGTGAAACTTCCGGGCCACGACGCCATCGCCCGCCAGGCGGGCGAACATCTGGCGACCCAACGGGTGAAGCTGCCGAGAAAGGTGGTGGACCGCCCGATCCGCCAGGTCGTCAAGCGGCTGATCATGGCCCTGGTGGTGCTGGTGGCCACCGCGTTCGTCGTCTACGCCGACCGCGACGGCTACCACGACAACGCCGACGGAGCCGTCGACCTGCTCGACGCGTTCTACTACGCGACCGTCACCCTCTCCACCACCGGTTACGGCGACATCACCCCGGTCAGCGACGGTGCCCGGCTCACCAACATCTTCGTCATCACGCCCCTGCGCGTGCTGTTCCTGATCATCCTGGTCGGCACCACGCTGGAGGTCCTCACCGAGCGCACCCGCGAGGAGTGGCGCCTGAACCGCTGGAGGTCCACCTTGCGTGACCACACCGTCGTCATCGGTTTCGGCACGAAGGGGCGGTCGGCCATCCAGACCGTCTGCGCCACCGGGCTGAGGAAGGAGCAGGTGGTCGTCGTCGACCCCAGCGCCAAGGCGGTCGACGCGGCGACGGCGGAGGGCTACGTGGGTGTCATAGGCGACGCCACCCGCAGCGACGTGCTCAAACGCGCCGAGGTCCACAAGGCCCGGCAGATCATCATCGCCCCGCAGCGGGACGACACCTCGGTCCTCGTCACCCTGACCGCGCGCCAGCTCAACCGTGGCGCCAAGATCGTGGCCGCCGTCCGTGAGGAGGAGAACGCCCCGCTGCTCAAGCAGTCCGGCGCCGACGCCGTCATCACCAGCTCCGGCGCCGCCGGCCGGCTGCTCGGGCTGTCCGTGCTCAGCCCCGCCGCCGGCATGGTGATGGAGGACCTCATCCAGCAGGGCAGCGGCCTGGACCTCGTCGAACGCCCGGTGGTCCGCGGCGAGGTGGGCAGGAAGCCACGCGAGACGGAGGACCTCGTGGTGAGCGTCGTCCGTGGCCACCGGGTACTCGGCTACGACGATCCGGCCGTCGGCACCCTCCAGCTGACCGACCGGCTCATCACCATCGTCCGGGTCACCCCGGGCAGCCAGGTCACCCCGGACACCCGCCCCCTGCCGCACGGGTGACGGCGCCGGTGGGGAGTAGCGTCGGCGGCATGCATGCGATCACGATTCCCGAACCTGGTGGTCCCGAGAAACTGGTATGGGACGAGGTGCCCGATCCGGTGCCCGGCGAGGGCGAAGTGCTGGTCGAGGTGGTGGCCAGCGCCGTCAACCGTGCCGACATCCTGCAGCGCCAGGGCTTCTACGACCCGCCGCCCGGCGCCTCCGCCTACCCCGGCCTGGAATGCTCCGGCAGGATCGCCGCGCTCGGCCCCGGTGTCTCCGGCTGGGCCGTCGGCGACGAGGTGTGCGCGCTGCTCGGGGGCGGCGGCTACGCCGAGAAGGTGGCCGTGCCGGCCGGGCAGCTGCTGCCCGTGCCCGAGGGCATCGACCTCGTCCGGGCGGCGGCGCTGCCCGAGGTGGTCTGCACGGTCTGGTCCAACGTGTTCATGGTCGCCCAGCTGCGCCCGGGCGAACGGCTCCTGGTGCACGGTGGCTCCAGCGGCATCGGCACGATGGCGATCCAGCTCGCCAAGTCCGTCGGTGCCGAGGTCGCGGTGACCGCCGGCACCAAGGAGAAGCTGGACTTCTGCGCCGAGCTGGGCGCGGACGTGCTCATCAACTACCGCGAGCAGGACTTCGTCGCCGAGATCGAGCGGGCCACCGGCGGCTCGGGTGCCGACGTCATCCTGGACAACATGGGCGCCAAATACCTGGACCGCAACGTCCAGGCCCTCGCCGCCAACGGACGGCTCGCGATCATCGGCATGCAGGGTGGGGCGAAGGGCGAGCTGAACATCGGCGCGCTGCTGGGCAAGCGGGCCGCGATCAGCGCGACCTCGCTGCGCGCCCGGCCGCTGGGTGAGAAGGCGGCCATCGTCGCCGCCGTCCGCGAGCATGTGTGGCCCTTGCTCGCCACCGGGCAGGTCCGCCCGGTGGTGGACCGGGAGCTGCCGATGCCGGAGGCGGCAGAGGCACACCGCCTGGTCGAGGCGAGCGGTCACATCGGCAAGGTGCTGCTGGTGGCGCCGTGACACCGGCCGGGTGACGGGCGGGGTGCCGTGGCGTCGCCGAGTGCCGCGTGCGGCGCGGGTCTCGGTGCCGGGTCCTGCCGGGTGCTGCCGGGTGCCGACGGGCTCTGTCGGGCGGTGCCGCGGCGGCCGGGCCGGTGCCGCGGCGGCCGGGCCGGTGCCGGCGGTCAGCTCCTGCGCAGCCGCAGGCCAAGGAGCGCCAGCCCCAGGCCCAGGCCTATGAGGACCAGGCCGCTGCCCAGCGGGAGGATCCGCAGGACCGGCTCCGCGGCGGCCTCGTCCTGCGCCGCCTGCCGGGTGTCGGCCCGCGGGGGCGCTGCGGAGTCGAGTCCCGATTCCGCGGGTGGCTCGGAGGCGGCCGGCAGGTCCGTCGTCTCCGGCTCCGCCGGCTGTGCTGCGGGGGTGGCGGTGGCCTGGTCGTCGTCGTCCTCCTCCTCCGCCTCGGCCGTGAGCCGGTCCGGCCGGCCCGGCCGCATCCGGCCCTCACCGGGCAGGCTGCCCGCACGGGACGGCGAGGCGGAGACGGAGGCGTGCGCGGGGCGGACCGACGCCGAGGCGGAGTCGGACGGCATGGGCACAGGCGTGGGCGTGTCCCGGTGCGCGGCGACGGGGGCGGACGGCTCCGGGCTCGGCCCGTCGCCGCCGGGCCGTTCCTGCCCCCGATGCCCGCCGGCCGGGCCGGCCGGGCCGGAGTGCCGGGGCGGGGAGTGCTCGGGGGACGCGTGCCGCGTCGGACCCCGCTGCTCCTCCCCGTGCCCCGTGGCGGACGCCCGGGCAGGGCCCGGCTCGGCGGTGTACGCGGCCGTGCCGCCGTACGCGACCGCGGCGCCGTACACCGGCAGAGCCGTCGCCGTCAGGACGGCCAGCAGCCGCAGACAGCGGAGCGTGAGTCGCAGGCGTGGAGTCACGTCGGTGACCTCCCGGAGCCCAGGTGCCATGAATGCCATGACCTACGGATAACCAACGGAAACAAGCCTCACATTCATCGCCTGATCGGGCATTCCGGATTGGGCCGACAGGTCTAAACGGTGGATCAACCGCATGAGGGGGCACCACGGTGATGAGGTGGCGGCGTGCGAGAGAATGGCGGCATGGAGATGCCGAGGAACGAACGGTCGTCCGAGAATCCCCAGATCCTGGTCCTGGGCCAGGACGGGATGGCGCTCGGCGGAGGCGGGGACCACGACTCCCGTGAGACCCCGGTGACGGAACAGGTGGAGCAGCCGGCCAAGGTCATGCGCATCGGCAGCATGATCAAGCAGCTGCTGGAGGAGGTGCGCGCGGCTCCCCTCGACGAGGCCAGCCGGGTCCGGCTGAAGGAGATCCACGCCAGCTCGGTGAAGGAGCTGGAGGACGGCCTGGCCCCGGAACTGGTCGAGGAACTGGAGCGGCTCTCCCTGCCGTTCACCGACGAGGCCACCCCGAGCGATGCGGAACTGCGGATCGCACAGGCACAGTTGGTGGGCTGGCTGGAGGGCCTCTTCCACGGGATCCAGACGACCCTGTTCGCCCAGCAGATGGCCGCACGGGCTCAGCTGGAGCAGATGCGCCGCGCGCTGCCGCCGGGCGTCGGCGGCCCGGAGGGCGGCGAGGACCCCATGGGCGGCAGGTCGGGCGGCCCGTACCTGTAGTCATCCCACCGGCCTGTCCGGCCACGACACACGAAGGGCCCGGCGGTCGACCGCCGGGCCCCTCCTGTGTCCCGGGCGCCGGGGCGGCCGCAGCCGCACCTGGCCGCCGGGGGGCGGGTCACTGCGGGGGATTGCCCGTCGAGACGCTGAGCTGGATGCTGCCCACGTCGTCCGGGTCGATGTCGGTGCCCTGGGCGGGGAACTGGTTCAGGATGGTCCCGTCGCCCCAGGTGTTGTCGTCCTGGGCCTTGATGTCCCACTTCCAGCCCGCGGCCTGGAGGCACGACTTCACGGAGTTGATGTCCTTGTACCGGAAGTCGGGCATCTGCACCTTGTCCGGGTCCGAGTACGACTCCTGCGGATCGGTGCACTTGGTCTTGTCGATCAGCCGGGTGCGGTCCGGCCCGCGGTAACCCGCCCGGTGGGACGCGGCCGCCGCCGAGGCGCGGGAGTCGGTGCCGCCGCCCTGGGTGTCGTCGCCGTTGTTCAGCGTCAGGGCGACGATCACCCCGATCGCCACGATGGCCGCCACCGCGACCGAACCGATGACCACCGGGCGCCTGCCGCGGCCGCCGCCGGCGGACGGCCCGGCCTGCTGGGGCGCGATCGTGTACGGCGGCGGGGTGGTGGGCGCGGTCTGCGGGCCGTAGCCCACGGAAGGCGTCTGGTAGCCGCCCTGCTGCGGGTAGCCGTAGGACGGGGCGGGCGTCGGGTGGCCGTAGGGGTTGGGGGTCTGGTTCTGCACCGGCGTCGGCTGGTACGGCGTGTGCACCTGCCCCTGCGGTGCCGAGGGGGCCTGCCCGACCGGGGGGAACACGGCGGAGCCGACGCCCGAGCCGCTCTGCTGCGGCCCGGCGCCGGGCACGATGCTCGGCGGCGCCGCCTGGAAGGAGGCCGCGACGCGCAGGCACTCGGTACGCATGGACTCGGCGGTCGGGAAACGCTCGTTCGGGTTCTTCCGCAGCGCGCGGGCCACCAGCGCGTCCACGGCGGGCGGCAGCGCGCGGTTGACCGAGGAGGGCGCCACCGGCTCCTCCTGCACGTGCGCGTACGCGATCGCCAGCGGCGAGTCGGCGTCGAACGGCAGCCGCCCGGTCACCAGCTGGAACAGCATGATGCCGACCGAGTACAGGTCGGAGCGGGCGTCCACGCTGCGGCCGAGGGCCTGCTCGGGCGACAGGTACTGCGGGGTGCCGACGACCATGCCGGTCTGCGTCATCGAGGTGACGCCGGACTGCATGGCCCGGGCGATGCCGAAGTCCATCACCTTGACCACGCCGCGCTTGGTCGTCATCACGTTGCCCGGCTTGATGTCGCGGTGGACCAGCCCCATCTCGTGGCTGATCTCCAGGGCCGCGAGCACATCGGCGGTGATCTTCAACGCCTTGTCGGCGGGCATCGCGCCGTACTGGCGGATGTCCTCCTCCAGGACCGAGCCCAGCGGCCGGCCCTCGATGTACTCCATGACGATGTACGGCGTCGCCGTGCCGGTCAGCTCGTCCTCGCCCGTGTCGAAGACGGAGACGATGTTGGTGTGCGTGAGCTTGGCCACGGCCTGCGCCTCGCGGCGGAAGCGTTCGCGGAAGGCCGGTTCCCGGCCGAGCTCGGTGTGGAGCGTCTTGATAGCGACCTGGCGGTCCAGCACCGAGTCGTACGCCAGGTGCACCGAGGCCATGCCGCCCTCGCCCAGCAAGTCGCGCAGCTGGTAGCGGCCACCGGCCAGCGCCTGCCCCGCGTACCGGCCGTGTGCGCCGTCCTGGCTCATCTCTCCGCGTCCCCCACTGGCCGTCCGGCACCGTCATCCTGCGGACAGGCCTTGATCGAATGTGTCATTCCCGGCCAAGTCTGCCCCAGGGCACCGACACGTCAAGCTCGGTGCCCGTTCCGTGACCGTACGGGCAGCAAGCGTCGCGCAAGCGTTACAGGTGAGGTACGACCGGCGCACAGAATTTGCACGACAGCGCGTGCTAGAGGTTTCATGGCCGGTCCGTCTCGGGTCGGTCCCGGTTGCCGTTCCGGACCGGCGGCCCCCACGGAGGCTGTAGCGTGGCCGGACGGAGACCGTGACAACACCGCGCGCACCGCGGGCAGAAACGACGGCGAGGACTGATGGCACAGACGCAGCGCTCTCAGGGCCCGTCCGACCCCGAGGCGACTGGCGGCGGCATGTCGGACGCGCCGGAGCTGTGGGGTAACGGAGGGCTCGTCGGCGACGGCCGGTACCGGCTCACGCACCGGCTGGGCCGGGGCGGCATGGCCGAGGTGTTCGCGGCCGAGGACGTCCGCCTGGGCCGCACGGTCGCGGTCAAGCTGCTCCGCGCCGACCTCGCCGAGGACCCGGTCTCCAAGGCACGCTTCACGCGCGAGGCGCAGTCGGTCGCGGGTCTCAACCACCATGCGATCGTCGCCGTCTACGACTCCGGTGAGGACGTGGTGGGCGGCCAGTCCGTGCCCTACATCGTCATGGAGCTGGTCGAGGGCCGCACCATCCGCGACCTCCTGCTGAACGCCGAGGCGCCGGGCCCCGAGCAGGCCCTGATCATCGTCTCCGGCGTGCTGGAGGCCCTCGCCTACTCGCACCAGCATGGCATCGTGCACCGTGACATCAAGCCGGCGAACGTCATCATCACCGACAGCGGTGCCGTCAAGGTGATGGACTTCGGTATCGCCCGCGCCCTGCACGGCGCGTCCACGACGATGACGCAGACCGGCATGGTCATGGGCACCCCGCAGTACCTCTCCCCGGAGCAGGCGCTCGGCAAGGCCGTCGACCACCGCTCCGACCTGTACGCGACCGGCTGCCTGCTCTACGAACTCCTCTCGCTGCGGCCCCCGTTCACCGGTGAGACCCCGCTGTCGGTGGTGTACCAGCACGTCCAGGACATGCCGGTGCCGCCGTCGCAGGTCGCCGACGGGACCTGCCCGCCCGAGCTGGACGGCCTGGTCATGAGGTCCCTCGCCAAGGAGCCCGACGACCGGTTCCAGACGGCCGAGGAGATGCGCGGCCTGGTCCAGTACGGCCTGCAGATGCTGTACGAGCAGGGCGCCCACACCGGCACCTGGAACACCGGCCCGGTCCAGACGCACGACGGGCGGCACACCCCGGCGGGCGGCTTCGCCGGGACGACCGTCATGCCGCACCCCGTGGAGGGGGCCGGCACCGCGCAGATCCCGCAGCCGATCCTGCCCGCGGGCTACGGCAACGGCGACGACGGCGGCTTCGAGGGGCACGGGAACAAGGGCAGCGGGCGCGGCAAGCTGGTCGTCCTCGCCGTACTCGCCGTCATCGCGATCGCCGCGGGTGTGGCGCTGGCCCTGAAGGGCGGCGGCGGCACCGGCGGCAGCGGTACCGACACCAAGCCGAAGACGACGCACTCCAAGAGCACCAAGGACACCTCGCCCTCCCCGACGCCGTCCGACAAGGACACCGACCAGCCCTCCGAACCCTCCACGGACGACGGCTCGGACACCGACACCGGCTCCGGCTGGCCGCCGGCGACCACGCCGTCGTACAGCCAGTCGTGGTCGGCCAGTTCCACGCCGAGCGACGAGCCGTCGGACCCGCAGCCCTCGCAGTCGCAGCCCACGGATCCGACGGACGGCGGGACCACGACCGACGGGACCACCGACGGCGGGACCACGACCGACGGGACGACGGACGGCGGGACCACGGACGGCGGGACGACGGACGGCGGCACCGGCACCACCACCGACGGGACCACGACCGACGGCGCCTCGGGCGACACCACCGGTTGAAGGACCCCCACGGCGGCAGGGACGGACTCACCCGACCGGTCCTGATCCGGCCGGCCCTGATCCGGCCTGGGCCGGCCAGGCGCGACCTGAGCCGGCTTGAGACGACCCGGCGATCGATGACCGGCCCGGCCTGACCCGACCTGACCTGACCGGTCCTGATCCGGCCTAACCTGACCGGACCTGATCCGGCCTCACCTCATCGGGCCCGGGCCGGGCCGGCTCACTGCACGAACGCGTCGCACACCGCGTCGTACTCGCGGGTCCACCACACCGCGAGTGCCGACGCGGCCGGGAACTGGCAGTCCGCGCGCGTGTCACCGCGCTCGTAGTGCCAGCGCAGCATCCAGAAGTCGTTGAGCCGTTCCCACCACACCCGGTGCACGGCCGCCGCCAGTTCCGAGGGCGTGGCGCCGGCCGCGCGCCGGTACGTGCGCGCGTAGGCCCGCACCTTCGGCAGGTCCAGCGTCCCGCCGGGCCGGACGAAGAAGATCACCGCGGCGCGGACGGCCTCCTCCGCGCGCGGCTGCACGCCGAGCCGGTCCCAGTCCACGATGGCCGCCGGGGCGTCGTCCTTGTACAGCAGGTTGAACGGGTGGAAGTCCCCGTGCACCCAGCCCACGGAGCCGCCGCGCGGCGGGCGCCGGTCCGCGTGCTGCTCCAGGAGCGCGCGGCGCTCCAGCAACCGGTGCCGGGCGAGTTCGTCGAAGGCGTCGGCGGGGCGGTGCCGGCGTACGTGCGCGAGCAGGTCGTCGATGAGGGCGAAGGTGTCGGCCGGGTCGGCGCTCTCCACGGGGTGCGGGCCGGTCGCCGGGCGGGTGCGCCCCTTGGGGGGCATCACGCGCTCCAGGCAGGCGTGTACGGCGCCCAGGAGCGCGCCCAGGCGCGCGCTCTCCCCGCGCGTGAGCTGACCGCCGTGGCGGTGTCCGCCGTCGATCCAGGGGTGCAGGGCGTAGGCGTGGCCGCCGACGACGGCGACCGTGCGGCCCTCGCGGTGCGCGAGCGGCGGGGCGACGGGGACGCCGAGGTCGGCGAGGCGCTGGGTGGCGCGGTGCCGGCGTTCGATGGCCACCGGGTCGGCGGTGTCCGGGTCGAAGTGGTGTTTGAGGAAGTAGCGGCCGCGGGTGGTGCACAGCCGGTAGCCGCGGTTGAGCAGCCCCTGGTCGACCGGCTCACAGGTGAGGGCGGTACCCGCGGCGTACAGGCGTAGCAGGGCGCCCAGAGGGGGCGCGTGGGGCACGAGGGGGGGTACACATGAGCGCGGCACGCGCCAGATGGTAGGGCACGCGCGGCCCCTGTGAGCTGGGCCTTGTCACAGGCAGTCGCCGACGGTCGCATTCGGTCATGGACGGCGATTTCGGCCCGCGCCCGGGCGCCGAAAGCGGCCGGCACGCAGGCCCGTCCCATTCCGGATCGGGGCGAGGCGGCCGGGGCGGAATTCTTGATCGTCTTTTTCCCGGAGGCCGGACGGGAGGGCGGGACGAGGGGTCCCGGGCGGTGCTACGACCCGCAATCCCGTGGCCATCGATCTGAAATACCCCTATATTTCAGTCTTCGGGCACGAGGTGTGATTCACATGGAACCCTTCCCGGGACCTGGGTGGGCGAGATAACGTGCGCTTGCTCCGGACTGCCGCAAGGCTGTGACCAGCACGCTTTCGCATTGCCTCGATTTACTTGGAAATCCAAGCAAAATCGCAGGTCAAACGGGGTTTCACAGAAATGTGAGGCACTGGGTAACGTAATGGTCGCAGGGCGCTCGCCGGGGCACCTGTCACGCCTGTTCCCGGCCGAGTGGCACCCACCCCGTGCCCGGTGGTCGAAACAGGTGAGCCGCACTGGCCTACCGGCAACCCCGGGGGCCGGAACGACGGAGGAGCACACGTGACCGTGGAGAGCAGTGCCGCGCGCAAGCCGCGACGCAGCGCCGCAGGCAAGGCCGGCACCACCGGCAGCAGTGCCGGAGCCACCGGCGCCAAGCGCACCACCCGCAGCAGCACGAAGAAGAGCACCGACCCCGAACTCGTGCAGCTCCTGACCCCGGAAGGCAAGCGGGTCAAGAACGCCGAGTACGACGCCTACGTCGCCGGCATCACCCCGGAAGAGCTGCGCGGCCTCTACCGCGACATGGTGCTCACCCGTCGTTTCGACGCCGAGGCCACCGCCCTGCAGCGCCAGGGCGAACTGGGCCTGTGGGCCTCCCTGCTGGGCCAGGAGGCCGCCCAGATCGGCTCCGGCCGGGCCACCCGCGAGGACGACTACGTCTTCCCGACCTACCGCGAGCACGGCGTCGCCTGGTGCCGCGGTGTCGACCCCACCAACCTCCTCGGCATGTTCCGCGGCGTGAACAACGGCGGCTGGGACCCCAACAGCAACAACTTCCACCTGTACACGATCGTCATCGGCTCCCAGGCGCTGCACGCCACCGGCTACGCCATGGGCATCACCAAGGACGGCGCGGACTCGGCGGTCATCGCCTACTTCGGCGACGGCGCCTCCAGCCAGGGCGACGTCGCCGAATCGTTCACCTTCTCCGCGGTCTACAACGCCCCGGTGGTGTTCTTCTGCCAGAACAACCAGTGGGCGATCTCCGAGCCGACCGAGCGCCAGACCCGCGTGCCGCTCTACCAGCGCGCCCAGGGCTACGGCTTCCCCGGCGTCCGGGTCGACGGCAACGACGTGCTGGCCTGCCTCGCGGTCACCAAGCGGGCGCTGGAGCGCGCCCGCAGCGGCGAGGGCCCCACCCTGGTGGAGGCGTACACCTACCGCATGGGCGCCCACACCACCTCCGACGACCCCACCCGCTACCGGGGCGACGAGGAGCGGCTGGCCTGGGAGGCGAAGGACCCGATCCTGCGGCTCCGCCGGTACCTGGAGACCTCTGATCACGCGGACGAGGCGTTCTTCGCGGAACTCGAGACCGAGTCCGAGGCGTTGGGCAAGCGGGTGCGCGAAGCGGTCCGCGCCATGCCCGACCCGGACCGGTTCGCCATCTTCGAGAACGCGTACGCGGACGGGCACGCGCTCGTCGACGAGGAGCGCGCCCAGTTCGCCGCCTACCAGGCGTCGTTCGCCGATGAAGGGGGTCACTGAGATGGCCGAGAAGATGGCGATGGCCAAGGCCATCAACGAGTCGCTGCGCCACGCCCTGGACACCGACCCCAAGGTCCTCGTCATGGGCGAGGACGTCGGCAAGCTCGGCGGTGTCTTCCGGGTGACGGACGGCCTGCAGAAGGACTTCGGCGAGAGCCGGGTCATCGACACCCCGCTCGCCGAGTCCGGCATCGTCGGCACCGCGATCGGCCTGGCCCTGCGCGGCTACCGCCCGGTGGTGGAGATCCAGTTCGACGGCTTCGTCTTCCCGGCCTACGACCAGATCGTCACCCAGCTGGCCAAGATGCACGCCCGCTCGCTGGGCAAGGTCAAGCTGCCGGTCGTCATCCGCATCCCCTACGGCGGCGGCATCGGCGCGGTCGAGCACCACTCCGAGTCCCCCGAGGCGCTGTTCGCGCACGTGGCGGGCCTGAAGGTGGTCAGCCCGTCCAACTCCTCCGACGCGTACTGGATGATGCAGCAGGCCATCCAGAGCGACGACCCGGTGATCTACTTCGAGCCCAAGCGGCGCTACTGGGACAAGGGCGAGGTCGACTTCGAGGCGATCCCGGCCCCGCTGCACAAGGCACGCGTGGTCCGCGAGGGCACCGACCTCACCCTGGCGGCCTACGGCCCGATGGTGAAGCTCTGCCAGGAGGTGGCCGACGCGGCGGCCGAGGAGGGCCGGTCCCTGGAGGTGCTGGACCTGCGCTCGGTCAGCCCCCTCGACTTCGACGCCGTCCAGGCGTCGGTGGAGAAGACCCGCCGTCTGGTCGTGGTCCACGAGGCGCCGGTGTTCTTCGGCTCCGGCGCGGAGATCGCCGCCCGGATCACCGAGCGCTGCTTCTACCACCTGGAGGCACCGGTCCTGCGGGTCGGCGGCTACCACGCCCCGTACCCGCCGGCCCGCCTGGAGGAGGAGTACCTGCCCGACCTCGACCGCGTGCTCGACGCCGTCGACCGCTCACTGGCGTACTGAGGAGAGGGTCGTGACGACGATGACGGAAGCATCCGTACGCGAGTTCAAGATGCCCGACGTGGGCGAGGGACTCACCGAGGCCGAGATCCTCAAGTGGTACGTCAAGCCGGGTGACACCGTCACCGACGGCCAGGTGGTCTGCGAGGTGGAGACCGCCAAGGCGGCGGTGGAACTCCCCATCCCCTACGACGGGGTGGTCCGCGAGCTGCACTTCCCCGAGGGCACCACGGTGGACGTGGGCACGTCCATCATCGCGGTGGCCGTGGCCGGCGCCGGGGACGCCGCACCGCAGGAGCCCGCCGGGCAGCCGCAGGCGGAACCGGCTCAGCCGGAGGAGGAGCCGAAGCCGGCGGCCCGCCAGCCGGTCCTCGTCGGCTACGGCGTGGCGACGTCCTCCACCAGGCGCCGCCCCCGCAAGGGCCCCGAGGCCACGGTCCCGGCACAGGCGATCCAGGCGGAGCTGAACGGCCACGACGGCGCGGTCACCGCCAAGGCCCGTCCACTGGCCAAGCCCCCGGTGCGCAAGCTGGCCAAGGACCTGGGCGTCGACCTCGCCCTGATCACCCCGTCCGGCCCGGACGGCGTCATCACGCGCGAGGACGTCCACGCGGCGGCCACGCCCCGGCCCGCCGACCAGGCCGCGCCG
>NZ_WWJT01000391.1 GCF_009865385.1 Streptomyces sp. SID486
GGAGTGCGCTGTCGCGGAGTGCGGTGCCGTGGACCGTACTGTCGTGCGTCGCGCCGTCCCGCGCGGGGCGCGTCGTGTCGTGGTCCGCGTCCAGGCCGAGCAGCAGTCGCAGCACCGGCAGTACGGCGTCCGCGCGTCCGGTGTCCGGTTCCGGGGCGAAGCCGGGGACCGCGGCGGCGCGGCCGGCGGCGCCGGCGGACCGGCCACCGGGTCCGCGCCGGACCAGCTCGCCGAGCGTTCTGCGCACCCCCGGCTCGTACGCCGCGAAGGTGCGCCGCAGCAGTGGCAGGACGTCCGTGAACGCCTCCGCGGGCACGTCGGTCAGCCAGCGGTCGAGCAGGCCGAGCAGGCGTTCGTCGTGCACCAGCAGCAGTCCGCCCCCACCGCCCGCGAAGCCCTCGATCCAGGCGGCGGCAGCGGCGGGCGGAGTGCCCGGCGACAGCGTGAGCCCCATCAGCCGTGCCGCCTCCTCGGGCCGCAGCGCACCGTCGTCCAGCAGCAGCCGTACGGCCCGCCCCCGGATGACACCGGGCGCCGTGTCCCGTAGCGACAGCACCCGCAGCACGGCCCGCCAGCGCGCCCGCAGCCCGTCCCCGCCACCGTCCGCCGAAGCGCCGCCGCCCGCTCCGGCGCCCCCGGACGGCGCACCGGCCAGGCTCTCCGCCAGCAGGCCCACCGCCGTGTGCACGGCGTCCACGTGGCCGCGCATCTCGTCCGCCGCGTCCGCGTCGAGCGCGGCGCAGGCCGGGGGCAGGCCGACGAAGACGCGCTCGGCGAGGCCCGCGGCGACCCCGGCCAGCGCGCCGGTGTCGGTGCCGCGCACATCGCCGTAGCGCAGTGAGCGCACCAGGGCGGGCAGCGCCTGGGCGAGCTGTCCGACGTCGGTGTCCAGGGCGGCCCGGTCGGCGAGCACCCGCATGACGACGGGCAGCGCGTCCGGCAGTCCGGCCAGCAGACAGTGCTCGGCGAGCGCGGTGACGTCGGCGAGGCCGCGCGCGGCCGTCGCGTCGGCCTCGGCCTTGGCCTGGGCTGCCGTGAGTACGGTCGTCCCCCACACCCCCGCCTCGGCCACCCGTACCGACAGCTCGGGCTCCCAAGCCAGCCGCCAGGTCTCCCGGAAGGTGCCCGTGCTCCCCCGGGACCGGGCCGGCTCGCCCCAGCCGACACCGAGCAGCCGGAGCCGGTGCAGCAGCCTGCTGCGGCCGGCGTCGGTGTCACCGCGCAGGTCCAGCTCCAGTTCGCGCTCCCGCGGCTCGGGCCTGAGCCGCAGCGAGCGCTGTTGCCGGGTCAGGTCGCGCTGGAGCGGCACCGCGGGCGCCGACTCCGGGACCTCGCCGAGGACCTCCCCGACCACCAGCCGGTCGTGCACCAGCGCCAGCGGCACGTCCGAGCCCTCGCACAACACCGCGCGCGCCGCGTCGGTGGTCTCGCCCAGGCCGGGCAGCGGACGGCCGCGCAGCGCGGCCAGGGTCTCCGCGAGCCGTACGGCCTCGATGACGTGCGCGGAGGAGACGATCCGGTCCTCCTCGCGCAGCAGCCGGGCCACCTTGGTCAGCCAGCGCTCGACCGGCCGGTCGGGGGCGTGGAACAGGTGGTCGTACCAGCCGGGCGAGTCGATTCCGGCGCCGTATCCGCCGGCCCGGGCCAGCCTGCGGTGCGTCCACGGCACCCAGGTCAGGTCCGTCCTGGTCCTGGGCAGCGAGCGGAGCAGGGCCCGGTCGGCGGTGACGGTGGTCTTCTCTCGCAGCGCGGGCACGTGCCAGGCGCCGCACACCACGGCCACCGCACTCCCGAACTCCTTGCGCGCCTCCCGCAGCCGCAGCCGCATGTACGCCTCGCGGACGAGGTCCCGACGGCGCCCGCCGGCGCCGTACCGCTCCCGCAGCGCGCCCATGGCCTCCGCCACCGCGGCGAACGGTGCGAAGGGGTCCCGCGCGCCCGGTCCCCGGTGCTCGACGACGTCCTCCCACCAGCGCTCGGGATCGTCGTACCCCGCCGCCTCGGCGAGCACGGCGAGGGGATCGACGCGCATCTCGTCGGCCGCATCGCTGTCATCGGTCGCCTCGGCCTCACCCTTCTCCGCCCCCACCCCCTTCTCCGCCTCCGTCTCCGCCTCCCACGCGAGCGTGTGCGTGGCCGGCAGGTCGATGAAGCGGGCCGGGACGCCCTGGTCCAGGGCCCAGCGGATGGCCACCCACTCGGGGCTGAACCCGGCGAACGGCCAGAAGGCCGAGCGGCCGGGCTCGTCCACCGCGTACGCGAGCAGGGCGACCGGGGGCCGCAGGCCGGGATCGGCGGCCAGCGGGATCAGCGCGTCGGCCTCGGGCGGCCCCTCGATCAGGACGACGGCGGGACGCGCGGCGTCCAGCGCGGACCGCACCGCGCGCGCGGAACCGGGCCCGTGGTGCCGTACGCCGAGCAGCAGAGGTCCGGCGTCGGACACCGCCCCCGCGCCGCTGCCTGTCATGCGCTCACCTCGCGGCAGGCACGGTAGAAGTCGGTCCAGCCGTCGCGCTCACGGACGACCGTCTCCAGGTACTCCTGCCAGATGACGCGGTCGGCCGCCGGATCGCGGACGACGGCACCGAGGATGCCGGCGGCGACGTCTCCCGCGCGCAGCACACCGTCGCCGAAGTGCGTGGCGAGCGCGAGGCCGCTCGCGACGACGGAGATCGCCTCCGCCGTGGACAGCGTGCCGCTGGGCGACTTCAGCTTCGTCCGGCCGTCGGTGGTGACGCCGTCGCGCAGCTCGCGGAAGACGGTGACGACCCGGCGGATCTCCTCGATGCCGTCGGGCGCGGCCGGCAGGTCGAGGGAGCGGCCGAGCTGCTCGACCCGGCGGGTCACGATGTCGACCTCGGCGTCGGCGGTCTCGGGCAGCGGCAGCACCACGGTGTTGAAACGGCGGCGCAGGGCGCTGGAGAGGTCGTTGACCCCGCGGTCGCGGTCGTTGGCGGTGGCGATGAGGTTGAAGCCGCGGACCGCCTGGACCTCCTCGCCCAGCTCGGGAACGGGGAGGGTCTTCTCGGACAGGATGGTGATCAGCGTGTCCTGCACGTCGGCCGGGATACGCGTCAGCTCCTCCACGCGGGCCGTCATGCCCTCGGCCATGGCACGCATGACGGGGCTGGGCACGAGGGCGTCGCGGCTCGGGCCGTGGGCGAGGAGCTGCGCGTAGTTCCAGCCGTAGCGGATCGCCTCCTCCGGTGTGCCGGCCGTGCCCTGCACCAGCAGCGTCGAATCGCCGCTGACGGCGGCGGCCAGGTGCTCCGACACCCAGGTCTTCGCGGTGCCGGGCACGCCGAGCAGGAGCAGGGCACGGTCGGTGGCGAGCGTGGTGACGGCGACCTCGACGATGCGGCGCGGCCCCACGTACTTGGGCGTGATCACCGTGCCGTCCGGCAGGGTGCCGCCGAGCAGGTACGTCGCCACCGCCCACGGCGACAGCTTCCAGCGGGCCGGACGCGGGCGGTCGTCCTGGGCGGCGAGCGCGGCGAGTTCGGTGGCGAACGCGTGCTCCGCATGCGGTCGCAGCACGCCCGCGTTCTCTGCGCGGTCGGTCTCGGCGGTCGTCGGTCGCACGGACACAGTCATGGCTGAGGCCCCCTCCAGCTCGGCCGGTTCGGATCTGGCATCCACCGTGCACCACCCCACTGACAATCGCTCTGACCTGCACAAACACTGTCGCCAGACCGATTGTCAGTGGGGGGACCTACCGTCGGTGGCATGACTGAGCAGGGGGTGCGCTGGACCGCGGACCAGGTGCTGGCACTGGCGCCTGACGCCGCGTCACGCAAAGCCGGGAGCAGACTCGGTACGGCCGGGCCGTGGTCCGGCACGGGGAGCGGTGAGGGGTCGGTGTGGGGGCTGTGCGAGGGCAGCGGCAGCAGGCCGTACCGGACGGTGGTGGACCTGGCCGACCCGGCCGGTCCGGCGTACAGGTGCGGGTGCCCGAGCCGTAAGTTCCCCTGCAAGCACGCGCTCGGCCTGCTCCTGCTGTGGGTGGGCGACGAGGGCGCGGTGCCGGCCGGCGGCCCGCCACCGGACTGGGCAGGTGACTGGCTCGCGGGCCGGCGCGGTCGCGCCGGGACCAAGCCCGCCGAGGGCGCGGGGGGTTCGGGGACGGGCCCCGCCGATCCGGAGGCGGCCCGG
>NZ_WWJT01000392.1 GCF_009865385.1 Streptomyces sp. SID486
CCGGGCCCGGGCCGCCGCCACCGAGGCGACCGCGCACGCCTCCCGAGCCAACGCCGCCGCCACCAAGGCCGAGGCAGGCGCCTCGGCGGCGAACGCCGCGGCGAACAAGGCGCGTTCTGAGGCCGCCGCTACCCACTCGGCCGCGCTGCGCGCCAACTCCAAGGCAGCCGAGGCCACCGCGCAGGAAGGCCGGGCCGGGATGGCGGCCCACGAGGCGGTGCGCCTGGCCGGGCTCGCCGCCATCCGCGCCAACCAGTCCCTCCAGGCGGCCCACCGGACCCGGGACGAGGCGGACGGCGCCACACGTGAGGCCGCGATGGCTCAGCTTCAGGCCGCCGTCGCCGTCCAGGCATCCGCGTCCGCCCGCTCCGCCGCGGCCGGCATCGCCGACCCGGCCAACACCGCCATCACGCTGACCGCCCCGTTCTCCGGCACCGATGTCGGCGCCGATCTGACGGCCGAGGTGACCGAGGCCGCGCTGGCGACCGGTCAGGCGGAGGTGGCCAAGGCTGAGGCCCGGGCCGTGGAGGCGGTCAAGGCGGCCGACGCCGCCAAGGCCGCCGCCGACCGGGCGAACGCCCAGGTGGCACCCGCCTTCAAGGCCGCGGAGCAGGCCGCACGGTCCACGGTGGACGCGGCGCGTTCGTCGGCCGCCGCGCTGAAGTCCGCGGCCCAGGCCGCCGAGGACGGCGCCAAGGCACGGTCCGCCGCCGCCCGCGCGGACCAGGCCGACGCCCAGGCCGGCGCGGACTCCGCCCTCGCCCAGCAGGCCGCCGAGCAGGCGTTCGCCGACGCCACAGCGGCCCGTACCGCCGCCACCCAGGCGGAGGCCGAGGCCGTGCGCGCCCGTACCGCCGCCACCCAGGCAGAGAACGCGGCCACCGCCGCGAGCAGTGCCGCCACCCTGGCCGAGCGGGAGGCCGCCACGGCCCAGGGCGCGGCCACCCAGGCGGAGCAGGACGCCGCCGACGCGGACAAGCTGGCCGAGTCCGCCGAGAGCCACGCCAAGTCGGCCGAGGAGGCGGCCAAGAACGCGAACACCCACGCGGAGGAGGCCGGGAAGGCCGCCGAACGCGCCGAGGAGGCCGAGCGAGAGCGGCAGCGCAAGGATCTTGCCGAAGCCGCGAAGAAGAACCCGAAGTACACCGATCCCCAGCCCGGCGGCGGGGGCGGTGAGCCCGGCAGCGGGGCCGAGGCCCTGGACGCGCTGATCCTGCGGATGGCCACCGAGTACGCGCTGGAACAGGTCGGTCTGAGCAAGGAGGAGCTGGCGCTGGTCCAAAGCCTCTCCGGTCAGGACCTTCTGGACTACCTGAAGGACAACGGCGCCGAGATCCTGGTGGAGCTGTTCGCGGGCGACATCAAGGAGTGCATCGACGACCCCGACATCGGGATCTGCATCTGGGCCATCGTCCAGAACGCCGGCCCGGTCAAGCTGCTGAAGATCGGGAGCAAGCTGCCGAGGATCAGCAAGGCCGTCTGGGGCATCAAGGGGTTCCTGGAGAAGGTCGACAAGGCGCGCAAGAGGTTCGACGCGTTCACCGACAAGCTGGAGGGTGCCAAGGAGAAGCTGGACCGGCTGAGGGCGTTCTGCGACCGCGGCTCCGGAGGCGGCAAGCCGGGCCGGCAGTCGAATCCGGCGGTCGTCCAGCGGTCCGCCGCAGCCGCCGACGCCAAGCCGAAACCGGACACGGACTGCACCTTCCCCATCTTCCGGACCCCGAAGACCGTGGACGTGGCCTATGAGAAGCTGCACGGCCCGAACCCGGCCCGGGGGGCCGAGGAGGGGAGCAACGGCAAGGTGTACTTCGGCGAGCAGAGCGTCGCCGCCGAGTACTGGGGGCGGGGCACGTACGCGTCCGGGATGTACCGGTACGACATGGACATGAAGTTCCTGGTGCAGTTCGCCAAGGCGGCCCAGCGTTACGACTGGAAGGGTCCGAACGGAAGCCCCAGGATCGAGTGGGAGATCGATTACAGCAGGCTGGACGAGTTCAACGCCCTGACCGTCCACCGCACCTGGATACCCAAGCTGTGAGGAGGCTGAGTGCCGTGCCCTCGACACTTCATCAGGAGTACGACGTCCGTGTGCTCGCGGTACGCCCCTGGGGGCTGGACGTGGTGCTCCCGGACGGCACCGCGGGACTGATCGACAACGCCAAGGACCCGCGCTGGCCGGACGGTGACCAGCAGGCGGCCGTCGGAACGGTGGTCCGCGCCGTCGTCCTGGACGACGAGCGCGACCCCGTCCGGATGAGCGCCCGGGACGACGACCGGGCCGTCGCCCGTGCCCTGCGGGAGGCCGCCGGTCGTTAGCCGCAGGGCCGAGGGCCGCGTTCCCCGCCGTCGCCGGCGCCCGGTTCCGCGGCCCTTTCGCGCGAGGCCGGCCGCCGCGAGCTCGTCGAGGCGATACGGCCGTAGGCGCAGCGCCTTGAGCGTGTGCCGGGGTGGATGTGGGTTCCTAGACTTGAGGGGTGGCCCGGGCCAACGACGAGGTCGAGGCGCTGCTGCGGGAGTACGCCGACCTCATCGCGATCACCGGAGGCGACGCCTTCAAGGCGCGCGCCTACGAGAAGGCGGCGCGGGCGATCGGCGGGTACGCGGCCGACGTGTCCACGCTGGACGCGGAAGGGCTGCGCGAGATCCCGAACGTGGGCCGGTCGATCGCCGAGAAGGTGGCCGAGTACCTGCGCACGGGCCGCATCGCCCTGGTCGAGGAGCGCCGGGCGCGGATCCCCGCCGGCGTGCGTGAGCTGATCACGATCCCGACCCTCGGGCCCAAGAAGGCGCTGCGGCTCTACGAGGACCTGCACATCTCGTCGGTGAGCGAGCTGGCCGCTGCCGTCGAGGCGGACGCGCTGGCCGATCTGAAGGGGTTCGGGGAGAAGACGCAGGCCAACATCCGGCACGGCATCGAGCTGCTGCGCCGGGCGGCCGGCCGGGTGCCGCTGGCGTCGGCGCTGGACACCGCCGAGGGGATCGTCGCCGCGCTGTCGGGGGTGCCGGGCTGCGAGCGCTGCGCTTACGCCGGTTCCCTGCGCCGGATGCGCGAGACCGTCGGGGACCTTGACGTGCTGGTCGCGGCAAAGCGGTCGGCGCCGTTCATGGAGGCGCTGTGCGGGCTGCCGGTCACCGCCGAGGTCGTCGCACGGGGGACGAAGAAGACGTCGGTGCGCACCGGCAAGGGGCTCCAGGTCGATCTGCGGGTGGTGCCGCCGGAGTCGTGGGGTGCCGCGATGCAGTACTTCACCGGTGCCAGGGCGCACAACATCCGTACCCGGACCATCGCCGTGCACCTGGGGCTGAAGCTGTCGGAGTACGGCCTGTTCGACACCGGGAGCGGGGAGTCGGTCGCCTCCCGTACCGAGGAGGAGGTGTACGCGCGGCTCGGTCTGCCGTGGATCCCGCCGACGCTGCGCGAGGACCGCGGGGAGGTCGAGGCGGCCCTGCGTGGCGCGCTGCCCGAGGTGGTGACCGAGCGGGACATCCGCGGTGACCTGCACACCCACACCGATCTGACGGACGGGCTCGCGTCGCTGGAGGCGATGGTGGAAGCCGCCGCCGAGCGCGGCTACGCGTACTACGCGGTCACCGACCACGCGCCCGACCTGTACATGCAGCGGATGACACGGGAGAAGGCGCTCGCCCAGCGGGAGCGGCTGCGGGAGCTGGACGGCACCCGGCGGCGGATGCGGCTGCTGCACGGTACCGAGCTGAACATCGGGCCGGAGGGGGAGGTGGACTGGCCGGAGGAGTTCCTGGCCGGTTTCGATCTGTGCGTGGCCGCGCTGCACTCCCACTTCGACCTGGGCCGTACGGCGATGACGCGCCGGCTGGTGCGGGCCTGCGAGAACCCGTACGTGCATGTCATCGGGCACCCCACGACCCGGCTGATCGGCAGGCGGCCGGGGGTGGACGCCGACTGGGACGAGGTGTTCGCCGCGTGCGCGCGTACCGGCACCGCGCTGGAGGTCAACGCCCAGCCGGACCGGCTGGACCTGTGCGACGAGGACATCCTGCGGGCCAGGGCGCACGGGGTGCGGTTCGCCGTGAACACGGACGCGCACTCCGTCCCGCACCTGGCGCAGCTGCGGTACGGCGTGGGGACCGCGCAGCGCGGCTGGCTCACCCCGGACGACGTGATCAACACGTGGCCGCTGACCCGGCTGCGCCGGTTCCTGCGCAAGGACGGGCGGCGCTGAGCCGTCTCCCCACGGACCGGCGGGCCGAGTCATGCGCGCCGCGGACCGGCCGGCCCGACCCGGGTCGTGCGCGAGGACCCGGCGACGCCTCGGCCGGGCACGTCGTCACCGGCGGGGAACAGGAACGGGGGTGGCGGTTCCGGCGGGCGTGGCCCGCGCCTATACGTGCGCGGGTGCCATGTGGTCCGTTATACGTGCGCGGGTGCCATGTGGTCCGTGAACCAGTCGCGTGCCAGCTCGGTCGCCCTCTCCAGCGTTCCGGGTTCCTCGAAGAGGTGGGTGGCGCCGGGGACCACCTCCAGCCGGTTCTCGCAGCGCAGCCGGGTCTGTGCGTCCCGGTTGAGGTCGAGCACCAGATGGTCGGCGCCGCCGACGACGAGCAGGGTGGGGGCCGTCACCGCGGGCAGCCGGGGGCCGGCGAGGTCGGGCCGGCCCCCGCGGGAGACCACCGCGGCCGGGCGCAGGGAGGCGTCGGCGGCGGGGTCGGCGGCGGCCCACAGGGCGGCGGCGGCGCCGGTGCTGGCGCCGAACCAGCCGATGGCGAGCCCCTCGACGCCGGGTTCCTCGCGCAGCCGGCGGGTGGCGGCCAGCAGCCGGCCGGCCAGCAGGGCGATGTCGAAGACGTTGCCGCGGTCGGCCTCCTCCTCGTCGGTGAGCAGGTCGAACAGCAGGGTGCCGAGCCCGGCCCGGTGCAGCGCCCCGGCGACGAACCGGTTGCGGGGGCTGTGCCGGCTGCTGCCGCTGCCGTGGGCGAAGGCCACGACGCCGGTCGCGGCGTCGGGCAGGGTGAGCCGGCCGCCCAGGGTCACGCCGTCCGCCGGCACGGTCACCTCCCGGTCGGCGGAGCGCGCGCCGGCCGGGAGGTGACCGTGCCGGCCGCGGCTCGCGGCCCGGCGCAGGCAGGCGGTGACCTCGTCGTCGCCGACCTGGGAGAAGTCGGCGTAGAACTGGCCGACGGCGGCGAAGTCCCAGGGGGTGTCCAGGCAGACCAGCTCGTCGGCGTCCCCGCCCAGTCGGCGGGCGAACTCGCGTGGGGCCACGGGAACCGCCAGGACGATCCGGGCCGCGCCGCGGGCCCGGGTGATGCGGCAGGCGGCGCGGGCGGTGGAGCCGGTGGCCACTCCGTCGTCGACGACGAGGGCGGTCCGGCCCGCGACGGGGACGGGGGGCGTCTCGCGGTAGCGGGCGGCGCGTTCCAGCAGCACGTGCCGCTCGCGCTCCTCGACCCGGGCGAGGTCCGCCTCGCCGACTCCGCTGCCGCGCAGCACCTCCTGGTTGATCACGCGCAGGCCGTCCTCGGCGATCGCGCCCATGCCCAGTTCGGGCTGGTGGGGCACGCCGAGTTTGCGTACCAGGCAGACGTCGAGGGGTGCGTCGAGGGCGTCGGCGATGACGGCTGCGACCGGCACCCCTCCCCTCGGCAGTCCGAGCACCACCACGTCCTGGCCCCGGAGGTGCTCCAGGCGCTCACTCAGCCGGCGGCCCGCTTCGAGGCGGTTCCTGAAGTGCACGGCGGGGCTCCTTCATTCGCGCGACAGCCAGAGCGGCGCCGGGCCGTCGGTGTCGGCCGCCCCGGTCGCCCTCATGTCGCCGTCGGCGGCGCGCAGCAGCATGCGGCCCATGGCGATGAGGGCGCGTCCGGCGGCGAGTTCGTCGCCGATGTCCGCCATGGCCTCGTCGTAGGGGTTGCGGCGGGCCTCGGCGTGGCTCTCCAGGACGTTGTCTCCGGTGTCCAGGACGATCCGGGCGGTGGTGTCGGGATCGTGCTCGGACAGGTACAGGTTGAGCCGCCATTCCTTGACGGCCGGAGGACGGCTGCTCACGGGTCGGGTCATCGTCCCTCTCGCCTCCCTGCGTCGCGATCCCGGCGGGGCGCGCCCCTTCAGGCCCTTCCACTGTGCACCCGGCCCGTGGCGGACGCCTCCCCTGCTGCGGGCAGAATGTGGGCCATGACGTCGCGTACCTGCCCTTGTGGTCTCCCCCGGCCCTACGACGCCTGCTGCGGCCGTTTCCACGCGGGCCCGGCGAGCGCGCCGACCGCCGAGCTGCTGATGCGTTCGCGGTACAGCGCGTTCGTGACCGGGGACGCGGGGTATCTGCTGCGCACGTGGCATCCGCGGACCCGGCCCGGCCGGCTGGACCTCGATCCGCGGATGCGGTGGACGGGGCTGGAGATCCTGGACACCGCCGACGGGTCCGCCTTCCACGCGACGGGGACGGTGACCTTCCGTGCCTCCTACCGCGGTGGCTCGCTGCACGAGCGGAGCCGCTTCGAGCGGGTGGAGGGGGCGTGGGTGTACGTGGACGGGGAGTTCCTGGACTGACCGGCCGAGCGTGACCGGCCGGGGTGGCCGGGCGGGGGTGACCGGGCGGGGGTGACCGGGCGCCGGTGGACTAGGGCGCCAGGATGTCCAGTTCCTGCAGGGCGCCCGTGGTGATCTGCCGGGTGAGTTCCTCGGCGCGGGCCGCGTCGCGGGCGCGGACGGCCTCGGCGACGCGGACGTGCAGGGTGACGGCCGCCGGGTCGGGGTCCTCGAACATGACCTCGTGCTCGGTGCGGCCGGTCAGCACCTCGGCGACGACGTCGCCGAGGCGGGCGAACATCTCGTTGCCCGAGGCGTTGAGCACGACCCGGTGGAAGGCGACGTCGTGGACCAGGTACTTCTCCAGCTGCCGGCCGCGTGAGGTGGCCACCATGCCGAGTGCGCACTCGGTGAGTTCGGCGCACTGCTCGGCCGTTGCGTGCTGCGCGGCCAGGCCGGCCGCGACGGGTTCGACGGCGGAGCGCAGCACGGTGAGCGAGCGCAGCTGGTGCGGGCGGTCGGCGCCCGCCAGGCGCCAGCGGATGACCTGCGGGTCGTAGACGTTCCACTCGGCCTTCGGGCGGACGGTGACACCGACGCGGCGGCGGGACTCGACCAGGTGCATGGATTCGAGGACGCGTACCGCCTCGCGCATGACGGAGCGTGACACCTCGAAGTGCTGCGCGAGTTCGTCCGTGCGCAGGACGCTGCCGGGCGGGTACCCGCCCGCCGTGATCGCGGGGCCGAGGCTGTCCAGAACATGGCCGTGCAGGCCCCGGCCCCGTGTGCTCATGCACTCAGCGTACGGCGTGTGTCACAGACCTAAAAAGTCAGACTTATATGTCACACACTCTTGAATTCGTCGTACCTAATGGGTTTCAGTGTGGCGACGCCGATGTGGCGTCGGATGTCGAGGAAGACAGCGAGGCAGTGATGCGAACCCCCCAGGTCGTCGTCGTGATGGGCGTCGCGGGGACGGGCAAGACGACGATCGGTCCCTTGCTCGCCGCGCGGCTGGGCGTCCCGTACGCCGAGGGCGACGACTTCCACCCGCAGGCCAGCATCGACAAGATGTCGGCCGGGATCCCGCTCGACGACGCCGACCGGTGGCCGTGGCTGGAAGCCATCGGGCACTGGGCTCACGGCCGGGCCGGGCTGGGCGGGGTGGTCAGCAGCTCGGCGCTGAAGCGCTCGTACCGCGACCGGCTCAGGTCGGTGGCCCCCGGAGTGGTGTTCCTGCACCTGGCGGGCGACCGGCGGCTGATCGAGGAGCGGATGTCGCAGCGGCAGGGCCACTTCATGCCCACCGCGCTGCTGGACTCCCAGTTCGCCACCCTCCAGCCGCTCCAGCCGGACGAGGCGGGAGTCGCCGTGGACGTCAGCGGCAGCCCGCAGGAGATCACCGAGCGTGCCGTGCGGGCCCTCGCAGCCCTTCCCGACACCACGGGCAGCTCCCGGTAGCGCCCGTCAGAAGATTCCCGTAACCGCAAGGAACCCCCGTGACCAGACTCAGCGTCGAGATGCTGGCAGCGGACGCGCCTGCGCCGATCACCTCCGCCGGGCACGCCCAGCTGGGCATCGCCGTCCTGGTGGGCATCGCCGTCATCGTCCTGCTCATCACCAAGTTCAAGCTCCATGCCTTCCTGGCCCTGACCGTCGGGTCACTGGTGCTGGGCGCGGTCGCCGGCGCGCCGCTCGACAAGGCCATCACCAGCTTCACCACCGGGCTCGGCAGCACGGTGGCCGGCGTGGGCGTCCTGATCGCGCTCGGGGCGATCCTGGGCAAGCTGCTCGCCGACTCCGGCGGTGCCGACCAGATCGTCGACACGATCCTGGCGAAGGCCGGTGGCCGCGCCATGCCGTGGGCGATGGTGCTGATCGCCTCCGTGATCGGCCTGCCGCTGTTCTTCGAGGTCGGCATCGTGCTGCTGATCCCGGTCGTGCTCATGGTCGCCAAGCGCGGCAACTACTCCCTGATGCGCATCGGCATCCCGGCGCTGGCCGGCCTGTCCGTGATGCACGGTCTGATCCCGCCGCACCCGGGACCGCTGGTCGCGATCGACGCGGTCAAGGCCAACCTGGGCATGACGCTGGCGCTCGGCATCCTGGTCGCCGTCCCGACGGTGATCATCGCCGGCCCGCTGTTCTCGAAGGTCGCGGCCCGCTGGGTGGACGTCCCGGCACCCGACCGGATGCTGCCGCAGCGCGCCTCGGACGAGCTGGAGCGCCGTCCGGGCTTCGGCGCGACGCTCGCCACCGTGCTGCTGCCGGTGGTGCTGATGCTGGCCAAGGCGCTGGTGGACATCGTCGTCGACGATCCGGCGAACCGTACCCAGCGGGTCTTCGACGTCGTCGGCTCCCCGCTGATCGCGCTGCTCGCGGCCGT
Organism: Streptomyces sp. SID486; assembly: GCF_009865385.1. Taxonomy (GTDB): domain Bacteria; phylum Actinomycetota; class Actinomycetes; order Streptomycetales; family Streptomycetaceae; genus Streptomyces. Next base: position 8,892 of record NZ_WWJT01000392.1, read on the forward strand.
GCTCGTCGGCTTCTTCACACTGGGCCGGCCCGCCGGCTTCACCAGGGACCGGCTGCAGCGGACCGTCGAGAAGGGCCTGATGCCCATCGCCGGGATCCTGCTGATCGTCGGCGCGGGCGGCGGCTTCAAGCAGACGCTGATCGACTCCGGTGTGGGCCAGATGATCCTGGACATCTCCAAGGACTGGTCGATCCCGGCACTGCTGCTGGCCTGGCTGATCGCGGTGGCGATCCGGCTGGCGACCGGCTCGGCGACGGTGGCGACGGTCTCGGCGGCCGGTCTGGTCGCGCCCCTCGCGGCCGACATGTCGACCACCCACACGGCGCTCCTCGTCCTCGCCATCGGCGCGGGTTCGCTCTTCTTCAGCCAGGTCAACGACGCCGGTTTCTGGCTGGTGAAGGAGTACTTCGGGCTGAGCGTCGGGCAGACCGTCAAGACCTGGTCGCTGATGGAGACGATCATCTCGGTGGTCGCGGGCGGGCTGGTCCTGCTGCTCTCCCTGGTGATCTAGGGCCGGCGCGTACGGCTGGTGATCCAGGGCCGGCGCGTACGGGGCCGGCGCGTACGGGCCGGTGATCCAGGGCCGGCGCGTACGGGCCGGGCGCGAAGGGGGTCAGGGCCGCCACAGCGGGTGTTCGCGGGCGGCCCAGTCCTCGCTCACCGTTCCCGTGCGCAGGCCCCGCCGGGCCTCCGGGTCGCCCAGGGCCATGCCGATGTGGCCCGCCAGGACCACGCCGATCGTCAGGGACAGCCAGTCGTGGACGAAGGTCGCCGAGGTGCGCCACTGCAGCGGGGTGAGATGGGTGAACCACATCATCAGGCCTGTGCCGAGCATGACCAGGGTGGCGCCGGCGATCCAGGCGGCGTAGATCTTCTGGCCGGCGTTGAACTTGCCCGCCGGGCGGGCCGCGGGCCGCTTGTCGCGGCGCAGGGCGGCCCGCAGCCAGACCCGGTCGTGCGGGCCGAAGCGGTCGAGGAAGCGCAGGTCACCGCGGAAGGCTCGGGAGGCCAGGCCGAGCAGCACCGGCACCGGCAGGGCGAGGCCCGCGTACTCGTGGACCCGGACGACCAGCTCCCGGCGGCCCACCACGACCGCGAGCTGCGGGATGTAGAGGAACGCGGCGGTCACCACGCACACGCCCATCAGCGCGGCCGTGCCGCGGTGCACCCACCGTGCGGCGGGCGTGAAGCGCCGCACGTCGGTGCCCGGCGGGGCCGGGGTCTCAACCGGTGGGGTCATCGCTCCGCCCGTTCGAACGGCCGACCCAGGCGTCGACGTCGTAGCCGAGTTCCTCCCAGTAGCCGGGCTTCACCCGGTCGGTGACGGTGATCCCGGAGAGCCACTTGGCCGACTTGTAGAAGTACATGGGGGCGACGTAGAGGCGGACGGGGCCGCCGTGGTCGTGGCCGATCTCCTTGTCCTGCATGCGCAGGGCGACCAGGACGTCCGGACGGCGGGCCTGCTCCAGCGTGAGGCTCTCGCTGTAGGTGCCGTCGAAGCAGGTGAAGCGGACGGCCCTGGCGGAGGGGCGGACGCCCGCCGCGTCCAGCAGGTGGGAGAGGCGGACGCCCTGGAACGGGGTGCCGGGGACCCGCCAGCCGGTGACGCACTGGACGTCCCTGACCAGCCGGGTCTGGGGCAGCGCGCGCAGGTCGGCGAGGGTGTAGCCGCGCGGGCGGTCGACCAGGCCGTCGATGGTGAGGCGGTAGTCGGCGGCGCTCCGGTGCGGGACGGACGCGGCGACGGAGTAGTAGCGGAAGCCGCCGCCGTTGGGCAGCAGGCCGGTGAGCCCCGTGGGGTCCTTGCCGGCGACGCCGCCGAGGAAGCCTTCGAGGCCGCGTTGCAGCGTCGGCGCGGCGAGGACACCGAGCGCGCCGAGGCCGAGGGTGCCGAGGAAGACGCGGCGGCCGACGGGCCTGCCGTCCCGCTCCTCGGGTTGTTCAGTGTTCACGTCGCCATTCGAGCACTCGGGGCCGCGGGGGGCCAGGGAATCGGGCCACCGGTCAGAGTTCCGTAATCTCTTCTCACGGACGTCTCCTCCCGGCTCGTCCCTACGTACGTTCCGGAGGGTGTGCGCCTCTCACCCACCGGCCGCGTCCTCATCCACCGGCCGCGTGCTCATCCACCGGCCGCGTCCTCACCGGCCGCGTGCTCACCGGTCCGTCACGTCCTCACCGGCCGACCGCGTGCTCACCGGCGGACCGTGTGCTCACCGGCCGAGCGCGCGGTCGCGGGCGGTGCGGAAGGCCGCGCGGGGGTCGTGGTGCGCGTAGGTCCAGGGGGCCGCGGTGGGGTGGTCGCCGATGCGCTGGAAGAGGGCCGCCGCCTCGGCGGGCCGGCCGGCGCAGGACAGGGCGAACGCGAGGTGGTTGAGGTCGATGAGGCGGCGTGGGTGCTCGTCCTGCTCCCACTCCAGCCACCAGTCGAACGAGGCGCTCAGGATCCGCCGGGCCCGTGAGCCGGACCAGTGGTGGGAGGCCGACGGGCCGGCGGAGCCCAGGCCGGTGGCGGCGAGGACCCGGTAGCGCTCGGCGTAGGCGACGACCGGCAGGACGGCCAGCGGGGAGTCGGCCGGGGCGCCGGCGGCGGCCGCCTCGGCGGCGTCGTAGACCTCGTGGCCCTCGCCCCGGCCGGTTCCGGCGCGTTCGGCGAGGCCGGCTATCAGCAGGTGGTGGGCGTGGTGGTGCTCGGGATGGCGGCGGCGCAGTTCGGCGAACGTACCGAGCAGCTCGCTGTCCGGGCCGCAGGCGCGGGCGAGCAGCAGCAGGCCGAGCCAGGGGGTGGGGTCGGCCGGGGCGAGGGCCGCGGCCGCCGCGCCGGCCTCACGGGCCCGGCCGGGTTCCTCCGCGCCGCGTAGCGCGCGGTGGACCAGCGCCAGGGCGAGCAGTGTGGCGGCGTCGGCGGAACCGGGCTCCGCGACCAGCCAGTCGTGCGCCCACGCGGCGGCGTGAGGGGCCTGGGCGAGCACGGTGAGACGGTGGCCGCGGCGGTCCCAGTCGTCGCCGGTGCGCACCAGCAGGGCGCGGACGGCCTGCCGGCGGCCCTGGGCCGACGCGGCCCGGGCGGTGCGCAGTTCCGCGTCGTCCAGCGCGGCGTCGAAGGCACCGGTGTCGTCCCGGATGTCGTCGGACGGGTCCGTTGCGGCCCGGCGAGTGCCGAGCAGAGGCGGGAGAGGGGGCACCGCGGAGCTTCCTGTTTCTCGGGCTGCCATCGACCGATCACGCACAGCAAACCCGCAGCCTTGGATCGCGTCAAGCGGAACGGCGGTGATGCCGGCTTCAACCTCGCTGCCGGGTACGGCACTTGAGCGTTGCGGCGCAGGTCGGGCCGGTCCCGGCGACCGGGCCGGGCGCTTCCCTGTGGCGTATGCCATGGTCTCGCGGACCCGTGCACCAGCGGCTCCCTGCGGGACGCGCCGTGCCGCGTGGGCCGAGCGCCCCGCCGCCCTGCCGCGCATGCCATGCCCCCGCCGATCCCTCACCCCGCCCCCTTGCGGCGCACGCGACCGAGGCGCCCTCCCTGCGGCGCACGCGATGCCTACCGACCGGAGGCATCCCCCTTCCTGCGGCGCACGCCACGCCCCCACCGACCGAGGCGCACCTCCCCGCGGCGCACACCCCACCGGCTCAGGCACGCCCTCCCCGCGGCGCACACCCCACCGACTCAGGCACCCCCTTCTTGTGGCGCACGCCATGGCTCCGCTCACCGAGTGCTGTGCCGTCCTGTGGCGTACGCCATGGCGCATATGCGTCCGGTTGCGGAGCATGGCGAGTCAACCGCCCGGTTCCGGGCACTTCCGGGGCAATGCCGTACCGGGAGCGCTACAGTCGGCCACTACGCGCCCGTGGTCCGGCCGGATGATCGAGGTACACAGCGTGTCCGTTCTGGTTCTCCTTCTCGCCGTGAGCGCGGCCTGCTGTCTGGGCTTCGGTTTCGTACTCCAGCAGAACGCGGCGCAGAAGGCTCCGCTCAGCGACTTCCTGTCCTTCCGGCTGCTGCTCGACCTGATGCGGATGCCCCGCTGGCTGGGCGGCCTCGGGCTGATGGTGGCCGGCATGGCGCTCGGCGCCGTCGCTCTCGGCAAGGGGGAGATCTCCCTGGTCGAGCCACTGCTCGCGACCAATCTGCTGTTCGCCCTCGCGCTGTCCCGGCACCAGACCAGACAGCCCCTGGGCCGCCAGGGCTGGGCCGGTCTGCTGCTGCTCGCGGGCGGCGTGAGCGCGTTCATCACGGGGGGCGAGCCGCGTGGCGGAACCGCCGTCGCCGACCCGCTGCGGCACTGGCTGATCATCGGGCTCGTGGTCGGTGTGGCCCTGGTGCTCACGGCGTACGCCAAGCGCTCCCGGCTGAGCTGGGGGCCGGTGCTGCTGGCCCTGGCCGCCGGGTTGCTCTACGGGGTGCAGGACGCGCTCACCCGGGTGAGCGGCACACTGTTCTCCGACGGCGGCATCACCGGCCTGCTCGCCGCCTGGCAGCCGTACGGCGTGGTGGCCTGCGGGGTCACCGGGCTGGTGCTGGTGCAGAGCGCGTTCGAGACGGCCCCCTTGCGCATGTCGCTGCCCGCGCTCACCGCGGCCGAGCCGCTCGCCGGGATCCTGTGCGGGGTGGGCTTCCTCGGGGACCGGCTGCGCACCGACACCGGGGCGCTGGCCTGGGAGGCGGCCGGGCTCGCCGCCGTGGTGGGGGGCATCGTGCTGCTCGGTCTGCATCCGGCCATGCCGTGCGGTCCGGGCGAGCCGGAGTCCCCCGCCCGGGACCTCCAGCGGCGCTGAGCCCCCGCGCGCCCGGCGGCTTTGCTTGGATACGGGCATGAATCCTGCTGACGAGATCCTCGACATCGTCGACGAGCACGACCGGGTCGTCGCCCGCAGCCCGCGCGGCGAGGCGTACGCCCGCGGGCTGCGCCACCGCTGTGTGTTCGTCCAGGCCCGGGACGCGTCCGGCCGGCTGTTCGTGCACCGGCGTACGGCGACCAAGCTGGTGTTCCCCGCGCTGTACGACATGTTCGTCGGCGGGGTCGTCGGCGCGGGCGAGTCCTACGACGAGGCGGCGCTGCGGGAGGCCGAGGAGGAGCTGGGGGTGAGCGGGCTGCCCCGGCCGGAGTACCTCTTCAAGTTCCTGTACGACGACGGCGCCGGGAACAGCTGGTGGTCGGCGGTGTACGAGGTGCGCTGCGAGCTGCCCGTGCGCCCGCAGCCCGAGGAGGTGCAGTGGCACGCCTTCCTGCCCGAGGAGGAGGTCCGGCGGCGGCTCGGCGAGTGGGAGTGGGTGCCGGACGGGCTGGCGGCCTACGAGCGGCTGCGGGCGTTCCGGGCGGGCCGCTGACCGCCCGGTAGGGTCGGCCCGGTGAGCGAATTCGTACGGAACATCCGGCTGTGGTTCGCGCCGGAGCGGGTGCGGGACGAGGGTGACACCCCCGACTACCGGTTCTCGCTGGCCAACGAGCGCACGTTCCTCGCCTGGCTGCGCACGGCGCTGGCGCTGATCGGCGGCGGATTCGCGGTGGACCAGTTCCTGCCGGACCTGCGCTGGGCGTGGCGCGCGGGTCTCGCGCTCGCGCTGCTCGGGGCCGGGGTGCTGTGCTCCCTGCGGGCGGTGAACCACTGGGTGCGCTGCGAACGGGCCATCCGGCGCGGCGAGGACCTGCCCGCGTCCCGCTTCCCGGCGCTGCTGGGCCTGGTGGTGGCGGTGGTGGCGGTCGCGATGGTCGTGGTGGTGCTGGTCGGGTGGGAAGGGTGACGGCCGGGACGGGCCCGGTGGTCCGGGACCCGGGGCTCCAGCCCGAGCGCACCCGGCTGGCCTGGCGGCGCACGACGCTGTCGGCCGCCGTGGCCGCCGTGCTGGCGCTGCGGGCGGCCCTGCACGGGGGCCTTTCGGCCCCCGGTGTCGTCGCCTGCGCGGCGTGCTGCGCGCTGTGGCTGGGCTTCCTGCGGGTGGCCCATCACCGCATCCGCGCCCTGGCCGCCGGGTCCCCGCCGGCGGCGCTCGCCCCGCGGCACGCGACGGCGGCGGTCACTTACGCGGTGGCTCTGGCGGTGTGCGCGGTCGTACTGGTGGTGTGAGGGCCCCGGTCCGGCGGGTCCGGACGGCGGGCAAGGGGGCGCCCCGTCCGGACGGCGACGGGCGAGGGGGGTGTCCCGTCCAGATGGCGGCGGGCCAGGGGGTGCCCGTCCACACGGCGGCGCGCGAGGCGGGTGTCCCGTTCGGACGGCGGCGGGCTAGGGGGTGTCCCGCCCGGTCTCCCGGTCCACGGTGACCACGATCTTGCCTCGGGTGTGGCCCTCCTGGTTCAGCCGGTGGGCGTCCGCCGTGCGCTCCAGCGGGAACGTCGCCGCGACGTGCACGGTGACGACGCCCTGTTCCGCCAGCTCCGCGAGACGGCCGAGGTCCTCGGCGTCCGGGCGGACGAAGGCGTACCGGCCGCCGAGGTCCAGCACCTGCGGGTCGGCGATCGACGCGAGCCGGCCCCCCGGGGCGAGCAGCTCTGCCGAGACCCTCAGCGTGTCCCCGCCGATGGTGTCGAAGACCGCGTCCACGCCTTGGGGGGCGAGCCCGCGCACCCGCTCCGCCATGCCCTCGCCGTAGGCCACGGGCTCACCGCCCAGCGCACGGACGTGGTCGTGGTTGGCCTCGCCCGCGGTACCGATGACCCGGGCGCCGAGGTGGGCGGCGATCTGGACGGCGAGCGAGCCGACCCCGCCGGCCGCGGCGTGCACCAGGACGGTCTCCCCGCGCTTGACGTCCAGCGCCTTCACCAGCACCTGATAGGCGGTGAGCCCGGCCAGCGGGAGTCCGGCGGCCTCCTCGAAGGACAGGTTGCGCGGCTTGCGGGCCAGGGTGCGCACGGGTGCGGCCACGTACTCGGCGAAGGTGCCCCGGGAGAGGAAGTCCTCGCGGACGTAGCCGATGACCTCGTCGCCGGCGCGGAACTCCGTGACCGATGCAGCGGGCCGCACGACCACGCCGCTGACGTCCCAGCCGGGGATCACCGGGAAGACGGCGTCCAGGACCGGGTCCAGATGCCCTTCCCGGCACTTCCAGTCGACGGGGTTGACGGCCGCCGCGCGCACCTCGACCAGGACCTGGTCGGGGCCGAGCTTGGGCTCGTCCAGTTCGCCGTACTCCAGCACCTCGGGGCCGCCGTAGCGGCTGTAGCTGATGCCTTTCATGCCTCGACCCTCCGGGGTGGTCTTGCGCCACGCAACCGGGATGCCCGGTTATGCGGCTTTCGCGTGGCAGCCTGTCCGTCGTCGAGACCCCGTACCCCCGAAGGTGAGCAGCATGACCACCGTCCACCAGGAACACACCGCACACGGGACGCACAGCCACGGACCGGGCTGCGGTCACGACGCCGTGCCGCACGGCGACCACCTGGACTACGCCCACGACGGCCATCTGCACCGGGAGCACGAGGGCCACTGGGACGAGTGCGAGCCGGCCGGGCACTCCGTCCACGAGGGGCACGAGCACGTGCACCACGACGAGTGCGGGCACGCGCAGGTCCCGCACGGCGACCACGTCGACTACCTGCACGACGGGCACCGGCACGCCGAGCACGCCGGCCACTGGGACGATCACTGACCTGTCGCGAGGCACGGCCGACGGCTCCCCGGGAGGCTCACCGGGGAGCCGTCGGCCTATCGTGGCCCCGGTCACGTTCGCTCCGATCTTCGCGTCATCCACTGGACGGCATACCGACCGGTCGGCATCATGAGCGGGACCGGTTCACCCGTCCATGAGGAGTGATGTATGAGTGCCGACCACCCGCCCGGGCTCGACCTGGACCGGCTGCGCGCCGTGCTCGACCGCGAGCGCCCCGGTCTGGTGAACGGCCCCCTGACCGGACGGCTGATCGAGGGCGGACGGTCGAACCTCACGTACGCGCTCGGCGACGGCACCTCGAAGTGGGTCGTCCGCCGTCCCCCGCTCGGGCATGTGCTGGCCACCGCGCACGACATGAAGCGCGAGCACCGGGTGATCAGCGCCCTGCACCCGACCCGGGTGCCGGTCCCCCGCCCGCTGCTGCTGTGCGAGGACGAGGAGGTGCTCGGAGCGCCGTTCTACGTCATGGAGTTCGTCGAGGGCACGCCCTACCGCACCGCGCGGCAGCTCGCCCCGCTCGGCGCCGACCGCACCCGGGACGCTGTGCTGTCCCTGGTGGACACACTGGTCGAGCTGCACGCCGTGGACCCCGCCGAGATCGGCCTCGCCGACTTCGGCCGCCCGGAGGGTTTCCTGGACCGGCAGCTGCGCCGCTGGGGCAAGCAGCTGGACGCCTCCCGCAACCGCGAACTGCCGGGCATCGACGAGCTGCACGCGGCGCTCGGCCGCGGACTGCCCACCTCCCCCGCCCCCGCGGTCGTGCACGGCGACTACCGGCTGGACAACGTCCTCATCGGCGACGACGACCGGATCAAGGCGATCCTGGACTGGGAGATGTCCACGCTCGGCGACCCGCTGACCGACCTGGGCCTGCTGGTGATGTACAGCCGGCCGCTGGGCATGACCGACTCGCCCGTCTCCACCACCGCCGAGGCCCCGGGCCACCCGGCCCCGCGGGAGCTGATCGAGCGGTACGCGGCCCGCTCCGGCCGGGACGTCTCGGCCGTCTCCTGGTACACGGCGTTCGCCTGGTTCAAGCTCGCGGTGATCCTGGAGGGCATCCACTACCGGTACACGCTCGGCCAGACGGTCGGCCGCGGCTTCGACCGCATCGGTGACCTCGTGCCCGTCTTCATCGACCACGGACTGACGACTCTTCAGGAAGGCTGACCCGCATGGACTTCGCGTTCGACGCGCGCACCGAGGAACTCCGGGCCAGGCTGCTGGCCTTCATGGACGAGTACGTCCACCCGGCCGAGGCGGTCGCCGAGCGGCAGCGGGCCGAGCTGGCCTCGCCGTGGGACACACCGGCCGTGGTCGAGGAGCTGAAGGCCGAGGCGCGCAGGCAGGGGCTGTGGAACCTGTTCCTGCCCGACGCCGAGCACGGTGCCGGCCTGACCAACCTGCAGTACGCGCCGCTCGCCGAGATCACCGGCCGCTCCCCGCACCTCGCGCCCACCGCGACGAACTGCGCCGCGCCCGACACCGGGAACATGGAGGTGCTGGCGCAGTTCGGCACCGAGGAACAGAAGAAGCAGTGGCTCCAGCCGCTGCTGGCCGGTGAGATCCGCTCGGCGTTCGCGATGACCGAGCCGGAGGTGGCCTCCTCGGACGCCACCAACATCACCACGCGGATCGAGCGAGCCTCCGACGGCACGGACGAGTACGTCATCACCGGCCGCAAGTGGTACATCTCGGGCGCGATGAACCCGGACTGCAAGATCTTCATCGTGATGGGCAAGACCGACCCGGACGGGGCGGACATCCGCCGCCAGCAGTCCATGGTCCTGGTCCCGCGCGACACCCCCGGGGTCACCGTCAGGCGGGCCATGCAGGTCTTCGGCTACGAGGACCACTCGCACGGCGGCCACGCGGAGGTCGAGTTCGACCACGTGCGCGTGCCGGTGGCGAACCTGGTCGGCGAGGAGGGCGGCGGTTTCGCCATCGCCCAGGCCCGGCTCGGTCCGGGCCGCATCCACCACTGCATGCGGCTGATCGGTATCGCGGAGCGGGCGATCGAGCTGATGTGCCGGCGAGCCGTGTCGCGTACCGCGTTCGGCAAGGCGCTGGCCCAGCAGGGCGTCGTCCAGAACTGGATCGCCGACGCCCGGGTCACCGTCGAGCAGCTGCGGCTGCTGGTGCTGAAGACGGCCTGGCTGATGGACACCGTCGGCAACAAGGGTGCGCACACCGAGATCCAGGCCATCAAGATCGCCACTCCGCGCGCGGTGGTCGGCATCCTGGACCGGGCGATCCAGCTGCACGGCGCGGGCGGGGTGAGCCAGGACTTCCCGCTGGCCGAGCTGTACGCGAGCGCCCGCACCCTGATGCTCGCCGACGGCCCGGACGAGGTGCACCAGCGGTCACTGGCCCGCCGGGAGCTGAAGAAGTACCTGTAGGACGGCACGGGGGCGTGGTGGCCCCGGGCACCCCGCCCCCCGTCGCCACGCCACGCCCGGCCACCGCGTCACATCGGCCGACGCACGGGCCGTCGCACCGGCCGACGCACGGGCCGTCGCACCGGCCGTCGCACGGGCCGACGCACCGGCCGTCGCACGGGCCGACGCACCGGCCGACGCACCGGCCGACGCACCGGCCGACGCACCGGCCGACGCACCGGCCGACGCACCGGCCGTCGCGTCGCGCCGACGCGCCGACGCGAATGCACAACCACAGCCGCAGCAACGGCAACAGCCGTAGCCGCAGCGGCAGCGCCCAGGCAGCCCGGCGCCCGTTACCCGGTGCGGGGCCGGGCACCCGGCAGCGTCGGG
>NZ_WWJT01000040.1 GCF_009865385.1 Streptomyces sp. SID486
ACCTGTGTGCACTCGGCAGGATTCGAACCTGCAACCTTCTGATCCGTAGTCAGATGCTCTATCCGTTAAGCTACGAGTGCTTGTTCTTTTGTTTTGTCTCCGTTCCCGGCCCTTTCGGCCCGCTCGCGGCGACAGGAAGAACATTACATGACTGCCGCCGTCATGTGAAATCCGATCCGCGCACCCCTTGTGACCTGCGAAAACGCCTGACACCGGGGAGAACGCGACGGGAGCCGGACAACGCCGAAGCCCCGGTCCTGGGGACCGGGGCTTCGGTATCGGGGCGGAGGCGGAGGGATTTGAACCCTCGATGGGCTTTAAGACCCAAACCGCATTAGCAGTGCGGCGCCATAGACCGGACTAGGCGACGCCTCCAGCACAACCGCTCACACGAGCGCGCGAGTGGTGCGTGCAGATGATGACACAGGCGAGCGCCGCGTCACCAATCGCCCCCTACGGTACTAGGCACCCACGCCATCGGGCAAAGGGCTTCGACCGGCGGGGCGCAACGTCTCGGCGGGTCCCGCGTTGGACAGGACATGCTCTCTGTCCTGCCGGTCACCGGGCGGCGCCTCCTCATGGCGTCCCTCGCCGCCGCCGCTGCCCTCGCTCCGCTCACCACCGCCCCCGCCTCGGCCGCCGGTGCCGTACCGCCGCCCGTGCGGCCCGAGAACCAGGGTGATCACCTCACCGTCGTGGTCCGGCACGCCGGCGCCGCACGGGACGGGAAGTACGACGTCCACTGCCACCCCGAAGCCGGACACCATCCGGACGTCGCCGGGGCCTGCCGGGCGCTCGACGCGCACACGCGCTGGGGCCGCGACCCCTTCGCACCGGTTCCCTCCGGCACCACCTGCACCATGCTCTACGGCGGCCCGGCCACCGCCCATGTCACCGGCACCTGGGCCGGCCGCCCGGTCGACGCCTCGTTCGGCCGGGGCGACGGGTGCGAGATCGGACGGTGGGACCGGCTGGTGCCCCTCCTGCCGAAGGTGGAGGCGGCCGGGTAGCGGCGCTCCGGGGGGCGGGGCTCCGGG
>NZ_WWJT01000393.1 GCF_009865385.1 Streptomyces sp. SID486
AGCGTGGACTTGCCGGAGCCGGAGGGGCCCATCACGGCGGTGAACCGGCCCCGTGCGACGTCCACGTCCACCGCGTCCAGGGCGACTACGGCCGTCTCACCGGAGCCGTAGGCCCGGGTCAGCCCGCGGGCGCGGGCCGCGGTCCCGCCGTCCGGCGCACGGCCGGGCGCGTGCTGCGCAGCAGGTGTCGACAAGGCCGCCTCCCGGTCGCCTCTACTCCCCGTCCCGGGGCGAGCGTAAGGGACACCCGCGCCCCCGCGCAGCGCATCCGTGCGCCCTTGCCGACGCTAGCGCCACGGCGCTAGCTTCGAGGCATGGCGAAGACCCAGCTGAACGTGCGCGTGGACGAGGACACCGCCCGCGCGGCCCGCGAGCGCGCCCTGGCCCGCGGCATGAGTGTCAACCGCTACATCGAGGAGCTGGTCAGACAGGACGCCGGGGAAACGGGCCGCACCTTCGTCGAGGCCGCCGCCGACTTCATGCGGCAGTACGAGTCCGTGTTCACCGAGGAGTTCGGTGAGGCGCGCGGCACCGGCGCGGGCGACGGCCGCCGCTGAGTTCCCCGTTCTTCCCAGGCGTGCCGGGGGGCCTTGCGGTCGCTCCCTCCGGACTGCTCTCCTGGAGCGTGATCCGTCGCAGCCGCTCTCCCGAAGCCGATCCCCCGAAGCCGGTTCCTTGAACGAACTCAGCATCGACCTCGCCTGGCTCCTCATGCTCGCCGAACAGAAGACACCCGGGGACCCGCAGGTCACCGACTGGGGCGCACTGGTCGCCGCCGTCGCCCGGCACCGGGCCGAGATATTCGGCGTGCCGGTCTACGACACCCCGCAGGCCCGCGCCGCCTGCCTGCTCCAACTGCTCATCCACGTACCGGCGCTGGAGCGCGCCAACGCGCTGTTCGCCTCCGCCGTCGCCTATGCGTACCTGGTGGCCAGCGGGGAGAAGGTGGCCACCACTCCCGAACAGGTGCGCGACCTCGCCCGACTGGTGAAGGACGGCGCGGCGAGCGTCGACGACATCGCGCGCGAACTGCTGCGCTGGAGCGGCTGACGCGAGCGGGGCGGGTCGTGGCGGTGGGCGCTCAGCGCTCGGCCGGCTCGTCCGGGCGCCAGGCGACCCCGAGCGCGCAGTAGGAGGTCGGCAGCACCGGCCCCCGCTCTGGCAGCAGCACACGCCGGTGCGGTCCGAGGCGGAACCCGGCCTCGCGCAGCGCGGCGACCGGCTCCCGGGCCAGGTGGCAGCCGCCGTTCAGGACCGGCCACAGCGTGCGGTCCAGGGCGTGCTGGGTCAGCGTCATCACCCGGCCGCCGCCCTGCCCGTGTTCGAAGAAGCGCACCTCGCCGCCGGGCCGGAGCACCCGCCGTACCTCACCGAGCGCCCGCGCGACATCGCGTACGCTGCACAGCACCAGCGACAGCACGGCCGCGTCGAACGCCTCGCTCTTGACCGGCAGTGCCTCCGCCGCACCCGGCACCACGTCCACCGGCACCCGCGCGCGCAACGCGGCCTCCAGCGCCAACTTCCTGAGCAGCGACTCCGGTTCGACCGCCACGACTTCCGCGACCGCCCCGGGGTAGTGCCGGAAGTTCAGTCCGTTGCCCGCGCCGATCTCGATCACCCGCCCGGACAGCCCGGCGAGGAGCCGCTCGCGCACCCCGGCCATCCCGAGCCGGGAGTCGGCGCCGACGCTGAGCCGGGCGTAGTAGCGGGCGAACAGCGGATGGTGCACGGGACCCCGCGTCACCTGGCCGGACCGGGTGGACAACAGCCGCATGGCAACCTCCCTGGACAGGGCGTCCTGGGGAGAGTGTCCCGCGGTACGGCCCGGCGTCCTGGGGAGAGTGTCCCCCGGTACGGCCCGGCACACCCCACCGGACGGCGGCGCACCCCACCGGATCGCGGCGCACTCCGCCGGACCGTGGCGCACTCCGCCGGACCGTGGCGCTCTCCACCGGACCGAGGCGCACCCCGTCGGACCGAGGCGCACCCCGTCGGACCGAGGCGCACCCCGTCGGACCGTGGGGCACTCCACCCGACAGTGGCGCACCCACCGGACCGCGGCGCGCCTCCGCCGGAGCGGCCGGCCGCCGCCCCGCACCCGACCGGTCCGGGGCGGGGCGGGGCCGTGGCCTCGGCGGACGGCGGACGGCGGGGTGTCCGGTAGGGGAGCGGCGCCGGCGGGCACCTCGTCGCCCGGGCGGGTCTACCGTGCCTCGCGGGCCCGGAACGTCTCCGCGTCCCAGGTCCCCTCCAGCCGCGGGGCGAGCCAGCCCGGTGCCGCCGTACGGAACTCCGTGGGCGGCAGGGCACCGGCCCCGGCGGGCAACGCGCCGAGCAGCGGCGCCCCGGCGACCCCGGGCAGGTCGGTGACGTTGCAGCGGGTGGCCAGGTCGGGGTCGCCGGGCCAGCTGCCGATCACCACTCCGGCGAACTCCAGCTCCCGGCGTCGCAGTTCGCGCGCCGTCAGCTCCGTGCTGTTGAGGGTGCCGAGCCCGGCCCGCGCCACGACCAGTACCGGCGCGTCCAGCAGCCGGGCCACGTCGGCCAGGGTCCCCCCGTCCGCGTCGAACCGGACGAGCAGCCCGCCCGCCCCCTCCACCAGGACCAGATCGTGCTCGGTGGCCAGCTTGGCGGCCCGCTCGGCCACCTCGGGCGGGTGCACCGGCGCCATACCGGCCCGCCGGGCCGCCGTACCCGGCGCCAACGGCTCCGGGAAACGGGCGATCTCAGCGGCTGTGACGGGGCCGGCGAGCCGCGCGACCTCGTCCGCGTCCCCGCACTCGTCGGGCCCCACACCCGTCTGGGCGGCCTTGAGCACCGCCACCGAGCGCCCCGCCGCGAGCGCCGCGGCGGCGACGGCCGCGGTGGTGACGGTCTTGCCGACCTCCGTGTCCGTCCCCGTGATCACCAGTACCGGCATCTCAACCCTCCCGCGCCGCGGCGCACACCGCGCGCGCGATCCGTGCGACGTCCTCGTCCGAGCTGACGTAGGGCGGCATCGTGTAGATCAGGTCGCGGAAGGGACGCAGCCACACGCCCGCCCGCACGGCGGCGTCGGTGGCCGCCCGCATGTCCACCTCGTGGTCGAGCTGGACGACCCCGATGGCCCCCAGCACGCGGACGTCCCGCACGCCGGGTGCGCCGAGCGCCGGCGCCAGGCCCTCCCGCAGGCCCGCCTCGATCCGCTTGACCTCCGCCCGCCAGTCCTGGCCCAGCAGCAGCTCGACGGAGGCACGGGCCACGGCCGCCGCCAGCGGGTTGCCCATGAACGTGGGGCCGTGCGCGAGCACCGGCACCTCGCCCCGCGAGATGCCGTCGGCGACCCGCGCGGTGCACAAGGTGGCCGCCAGCGTCAGATAGCCGCCCGTCAGCGCCTTGCCCACGCACATCACATCCGGGGTGACGGCCGCGTGGTCCGCCGCGAACAGCTCGCCGGTACGGCCGAATCCGGTGGCTATCTCGTCGAACACGAGCAGCACGTCGTGCGCGTCGCACGCCTCGCGCAGCACCCGCAGATAGGCGGGGGAGTGGAAGCGCATCCCGCCCGCGCCCTGCACCACCGGCTCCACGATCACGGCGGCCAGCTCGTCGGCGTGCCGCGCGATCAGCTCGCGCAGCCGCTCCGCGTACGACTCGTCGTACTCGGCGGGCGGCGCGTCCGCGAACACCTGGCGGGGCAGTACGCCGGACCACAGTCCGTGCATCCCGCCCTCGGGGTCGCACACCGACATCGGCTGCCAGGTGTCACCGTGGTAGCCCCCGCGCCAGGTCAGCAGCCGCTGTTTGGCCGGCCGGCCGATCGAACGCCAGTACTGCAGGCACATCTTGACCGCGACCTCGACCGACACCGAACCGGAGTCGGCCAGGAAGACGTGTTCCAGACCGTCGGGCGAGATGTCGACGAGCAGCTTCGCCAGCCGGACGGCGGGTTCGTGGGTGAGCCCGCCGAACATCACATGGCTCATCCGGTCCAGCTGCCCGCGTGCGGCCTCGTCGAGGACCGGGTGGCTGTAGCCGTGGATCGCCGACCACCACGACGACATCCCGTCGACCAGCTCGCCGGAGCCGTCGGCGAGCCGCAGCCGGACCCCGCTCGCCGACTCCACGACGAGCGGTTCCACCCGGCCGGGCATGGGGCCGTACGGATGCCACACATGGCGTCGGTCCAGCTCCAGCAGCTCCGGCACGCCGAGGTCAGGCATTGGGCGCGAGATCCGTTCCGGCGCCCCGGCGGCGGACGGCCACGAGATCGGTACGCGCCTCACCGGCGCCGCGAACACCGGCCGCGGAACCGGCACCCGCGGAACCGGCGTCCGCCGAAACGGCGCCCGCGGAACCGGCATCCGCCGAAACGGCATCCGTGGTGCCGGCGGCCGTACCGCACACCCCGCCGCCCTCGTGCGAGCCGCAGCCCGCGCCCTCGTGCGGACCGCAGCCCGCTTCGGCGGTCGAGCCGCAGCCGCCGCTCGCGTGCGACCCGCAACCGCCCGCCGCGCCGACGCGGTGCCCCGGCAGCGTCACCTGGTCGGCGCCCTCCACCTCGAAGCCGGCGTCCGCGATCATCTCCAGGTCGGCCTTGCCCGCCTGGCCCTCGCTGGTCAGGTAGTCGCCGAGGAAGATCGAGTTGGCCAGGTGCAGCGCCAGCGGCTGCATGGTGCGCAGGTGGACCTCACGGCCGCCGGCGATGCGGACCTCGACGTCCGGGCAGACGAACCGGACCATCGCCAGGATCCGCAGGCAGCGCTGCGGGCTGAGGTTCCACTCCTCGGCCAGCGGGGTGCCCTCGAACGGGATCAGGAAGTTGACCGGCACCGAGTCCGGGTCCAGCTCGCGCAGCGAGAACACGACGTCGACGAGGTCCTCGTCGGTCTCGCCCATGCCCGCGATGAGACCCGAGCAGGCGGACAGACCGGCCGCGTGCGCCTTGTGCACGGTGTCCACCCGATCGGCGTACGTGTGGGTGGTGGTGATGTCCCCGTACGTGGACTCCGAGGTGTTGAGGTTGTGGTTGTAGGCGTCGGCGCCGGCCTCACGCAGCCGCTCGGCCTGGCCGTCGGAGAGCAGGCCGAGGCAGGCGCAGACCTCCACGCCCTCGTTCTGGTCCTTGATCGCCTTGATGGTCTTCGAGACCCGGTCCACGTCACGGTCCGTCGGGCCGCGCCCGCTGGCCACCAGGCAGACCCGCTTGGCGCCGCCCGCGAGCCCCGCGGCGGCGGCCTGGGACGCCTCGTCCGGCTTGAGCCAGGTGTACTTCAGGATGTCGGCCTTGGAACCGAGCCGCTGGGAGCAGTAGGAGCAGTCCTCCGGGCACAGTCCGGACTTGAGGTTGACCAGATAGTTGAGTTTCACCCGTCGCCCGAACCAGTGCCGGCGCACCTTTCCGGCCGCGGTCACCACGTCGAGCAGGTCGTCATCGGAGGTCGCCAGCACGGCGAGCGCTTCCTCGCGGGTCGGCAGCTCGCGCCGAAGCCCCTTGTCCACCAGCGTGTTCAGCAGGTCCATGAGGCCCGATCCTGTCCTACGGGACCGTCCCTGGCCAAGGAGACTTCGCACAACGCGGGCCGTTCGGGGTGTGGGTATTGCCACATACTGGGTGGCCGACCGTACCGCTAGGGTCTGTCCGCTACCTACAAAAGCACCGGAGGACCCATGGCGTTCGGCTGGATCGACGAGCAGGCCGAGGCGCGCCGCCGCGCCGGACTCGTGCGCACCCTGCGCCCGCGCCCCGCCGACTCGCCGCTGCTGGACCTGGCGAGCAACGACTACCTGGGCCTGGCCCGCCATCCCGAGGTCACCGAGGCGGCGGCCGAGGCCGCCCGGACCTGGGGCGGCGGCTCCACCGGTTCCCGGCTCGTCACCGGCACCACCGTGCTGCACGGGGAGCTGGAGCGGGAACTGGCGGCGTTCTGCGGCTTCGAGGCGGCTCTGGTCTTCTCCTCCGGGTACGCCGCCAACCTGGCGGCGGTCACCACGCTCGGCCCGCACGGTGCGCTGATCGTCTCCGACGCGGGCAACCACGCCTCCCTCATCGACGGCTGCCGGCTGGCCCGGGGCGGGACGCAGGTGGTCGGGCACGCCGACCCCGAGGCCGTGCGCAAGGCGCTCGGCGCGCACGAGGGCACGGCGATCGTCGTCTCCGACACGGTGTTCTCCGTGGACGGTGACCGGGCGCCGCTGGCCGCGCTGGCCGCGGCGGCCCGGGAGCACGGCGCGGGGCTGGTGGTGGACGACGCGCACGGCCTCGGTGTGCTGGGCGACGGCGGCCGGG
>NZ_WWJT01000394.1 GCF_009865385.1 Streptomyces sp. SID486
GTCCCCCGTTCCCCCCTCAGGTCACCCCCGTGACCCCTGAGCCTCAGGCGACCAGCTCGCCGAAGGCGTCCTCCTCGTCACGGCCGAAGCTGAGGACCTCGTCCTCGCGCAGCCGGCGGAGCGAGCGCCAGATGCTGGACTTCACCGTGCCGACACTGATGCCGAGTATCTCCGCGATCTCCGGGTCCGTGCGGCCCTCGTAGTAGCGCAGGACCAGCATGGTGCGCTGGAGTTCGGGCAGCCGGGCCAGCGCCTGCCACAGGACCGCGCGCAGCTCGGTGCCGCGCATCGCGTCCGTCTCGCCCGGCGTCTCCGGCAGTTCCTCGGTCGGGTACTCGTTGAGCTTGCGGCGCCGCCAGGCGCTGATGTGCAGGTTGGTCATGGTGCGGCGGAGGTAACCGCCGACCGCCGCCTTGTCGCTGATCCGGTCCCACGCCCTGTACGTCGAGAACAGCGCGCTCTGCAGCAGGTCCTCGGCCTCGAAGCGGTCCCCGGTCAGGTGGTAGGCGGTGGCGTACAGGGAGGCGCGGCGCTCCTGGACGTAGGCGGTGAACTCCGCCTCGCTCAGGGAACGACGCTCCCCCGGGCCCTCCCCGTACGCGGCCCCCCCGTGCGGTTCCCCCGTGTGTGCGTCAACCACCGACATGAAGGACGGGTGCTGACGCCCGGTGCCGCGAGCGCACCCCCGCCCGCTCACGGCACCGGACTTCTCGGATCCCCGGTGCACGTCGTGCAGACGCGTGACCACTGCGCTCGTGCTCATGCCGTGCAGCGTGTTCATCTCGCGCTCCCCCGTCGTGGACTTCCGGTGACTCGGTCTTGCCGGGCCGGTTCCGGCTCGCCGTCCGGCCCGTGACGAAAAGACTGCCGGGGTGACTTCATGGCCGTGTCCGCCGACTGTCACAGACCTGTCACAGGGGCCCCTCCCAGGCGCGTCACACACCGCGCACAGGTGGTCGCGCTGGAGAAGGCCTGGTGCCGGCAGGTCGTACGACACCCCGTCCATGGGCCAGAATGAGCCCGTGCCTTCCCTGTTGCTGATCGAGGACGACGACGCCATCCGTACGGCCCTGGAGCTGTCCCTGACGCGCCAGGGACACCGGGTGGCCACCGCTGCCAGTGGCGAGGACGGTCTGAAGCTGCTGCGCGAGCAGCGGCCGGACCTGATCGTGCTGGACGTGATGCTGCCCGGCATCGACGGGTTCGAGGTGTGCCGGCGCATCCGGCGCACGGACCAGTTGCCGATCATCCTGCTCACCGCGCGCAACGACGACATCGACGTCGTCGTCGGACTGGAGTCGGGAGCCGACGACTACGTCGTCAAGCCGGTCCAGGGCCGGGTGCTCGACGCCCGGATCCGGGCCGTGCTCCGGCGCGGGGAGCGCGAGTCCAGCGACTCGGCGGCCTTCGGCAACCTCGTCATCGACCGGTCGGCCATGACCGTCACGAAGAACGGCGAGGACCTCCAGCTGACGCCGACCGAGCTGCGGCTGCTGCTGGAGCTGAGCCGGCGGCCCGGTCAGGCGCTGTCCCGCCAGCAGTTGCTGCGGCTGGTGTGGGAGCACGACTACCTGGGCGACTCCCGCCTGGTCGACGCCTGCGTGCAGCGGCTGCGCGCCAAGGTGGAGGACGTGCCCTCGTCCCCGACGCTGATCCGTACCGTCCGCGGTGTCGGCTACCGCCTGGACTCCCCTCAGTGACCGACACGCACGGAGGGCTGCGCGGCTGGACCGCGGGGCGCAGGGGAAGTCTGTCGCGGCTGCGGTTCACCAGCCTCCGGCTGCGTCTGGTGCTGGTGTTCGGACTGGTCGCGCTCACCGCCGCGGTGTCGGCGTCGGGCATCGCCTACTGGCTCAACCGGGAGGCCGTGCTCACCCGCGCCCAGGACGCGGTGCTGCGTGACTTCCGGCAGGAGATGCAGAACCGTGCGGGCGCGCTGCCCGCCCACCCGAGCCAGGACCAGCTGCAGCGCGCGGCGGGCCAGATGGCGGCCAGCAGCCAGCGCTTCAGCGTGCTCCTGGTCGCCCAGGACACCGACGGCAAGACGGTGTACGGCAATTCGGGCGGCATCAACGGCTTCGCGCTGGAGGACGTGCCCGAGTCGCTGCGCACGGCCGTGGCCAAGCGGCAGCCGGTGACC
Source organism: Streptomyces sp. SID486 (assembly GCF_009865385.1). Taxonomy (GTDB): domain Bacteria; phylum Actinomycetota; class Actinomycetes; order Streptomycetales; family Streptomycetaceae; genus Streptomyces. The sequence goes on from NZ_WWJT01000394.1 coordinate 2,141, forward strand.
GGCTCCAACAAGGAGCCGTACCACCTGTACTGGCAGCGGGTCGTGGACCACGGCACGCCCTACCTGGTGGCCGGCACCCGTGTCATCGGCGGCGGTCCGAGCGGTTACATGGCCAAGTCCCTGGAGCCGGAGGCGAAGGACCTCAACTCGCTGGCCTGGTCGCTGGGCATCGCCACCGGGCTCGCGCTGATCGGGGCCGCGCTGCTCGCGCAGGCCGCCGCCACCACCGTGCTGAAGCCGGTGCACCGGCTCGGCGTCGCCGCCCGCCGGCTCGGCGAGGGCCGGCTGGACACCCGGCTGCGGGTGTCCGGCACCGACGAACTCGCCGATCTTTCCCGGACGTTCAACAACGCGGCCGAGGCACTGGAACAGCGGGTCGCGGAGATGGCGGCGCGGGACGACGCGTCCCGGCGGTTCGTCGCCGACATGTCGCACGAGCTGCGCACCCCGCTCACCGCCATCACCGCCGTCACGGACGTGCTGGAGGAGGAGCTGGAGTCGGAGGCCGGGGGCATCGACCCGATGGTCGAGCCCGCCGTCCGGCTGGTGGTCAGCGAGACCCGCAGGCTGAACGACCTGGTCGAGAACCTGATGGAGGTGACCCGCTTCGACGCGGGCACCGCCCGGCTGGTCCTGGACGACGTCGACGTCGCCGACCAGATCACCGCCTGCATCGACGCCCGGGCCTGGCTGGACGCGGTCGAGCTGGACGTCGAGCGCGGCCTGCACGCCCGCCTGGACCCGCGCCGGCTGGACGTCATCCTGGCCAATCTGATCGGCAACGCGCTCAAGCACGGCGGCTCGCCGGTACGGGTGTCGGTGCGGCAGGCGGACGACTCGGTGGAGATCCGGGTCCGCGACCACGGGCCCGGCATCCCGGAGGACGTCCTCCCGCACGTCTTCGACCGGTTCTACAAGGCGAGCGCCTCCCGGCCGCGTTCCGAGGGCAGCGGGCTCGGCCTCTCCATCGCCCTGGAGAACGCGCACATCCACGGCGGCGAGATCTCCGCCGCCAACTCCCCCGAGGGCGGGGCGGTGTTCACGCTCCGGCTGCCACGGGACGCCTCGCGGCTGACCGAGGAGGACGGCGGGGACGACACGGACGGCACGACCGAGCGGAACGACTCGGGAAGGGAGGGGTCATGACCGTACGACGCCTGCTGGCGCTGCCCCTCCTGGGCGCGCTGCTCACGGGCTGCGGCATCCGGGCCACGGAGGTACCGACGGACTTCGGGGCGGCGCCCTCCCGGGTGCCCTGCTCGCTGGCCGGGCCCGACGTGTCCGCGCAGTCCTCGCGAGGGGTGCCGGTGCAGGTCTTCCTGCTGTGCGGCGCCTCCCTGGTGGCCGTGGACCGCGCCGTGCGGGTGCCGGAGGGCACCCCGGACGCCAAGCGACGGGTGATCGTGGCGCAGGGGCTGCTGGACCAGCTCGCCGCGTCACCGTCGAGCGCCGAGCGCTCCGCGGGCTACACGACGTACGTGCCGGGCGGCCTCGGCGTGAGCGGGCCCGCCCCGAAGGATCCCGAGGACACGCTGCGCCTGAGCACGCCGCCCTCGCGCCTCACCTCCTACGCCCTGGCCCAGCTGGTGTGCACCCTGTCGGACTCGGCGGCGACGGAGGACGACGGCTCGGTCATCCTGGGCGGCCCGAGGCCGGGCCCGCTGCGGCGCTACGAGTGCACCGACGACGTCCGCGACCACCCCGGCACCACCCAGCCGCCTTCCGGACGCGTCACAGGCGCGTAGCGGGCCGCGGGACAGCCGGTCGCGGCGGGTGGCGGCCTCGCGGGGCCGACGGGCGGCGGGGCAGCCGGTCGCGGTGGGTGGCGGA
>NZ_WWJT01000395.1 GCF_009865385.1 Streptomyces sp. SID486
ACAGCGCGCCCGCGCGGGCCGGACGGGCCGCCGCGGCGAGCGCCCCGGCCCGCAGTGGCCGCAGGGTGAGCGACTCGACGGCGGCGACGGGCGCGCCCGTGGGGTCGGCGAGGGTGAGTGAGACGGTGCCCTCGCCGGCCGGCCGGACCCGGACGCGCAGTCCGGTCGCACCGGTGGCGTACAGCCGTACCCCGGACCAGGCGAACGGCAGCAGGGCCTCCTCGCCGGCTGCGTCGGTGAGGCCCACGGTGTGCAGGGCGGCGTCCGACAGGGCCGGGTGCAGGCCGAAGCCGTCGGGGGCGGCGTCGGTGGCGACTTCCGCGTACAGGCCGTCCTCGGCCCGCCAGGCGGCGCGCAGGCCCTGGAACAGCGGGCCGTAGCCGAGGCCGAGGGCGGCGAGTTCGTCGTACAGGCCGTCGAGCGGGACGGGTTCGGCGTCCCGCGGGGGCCATGCGGTGAGCGGGTCGGCGGTCGCCGGGAGGGTGCCGGTCGGGGCGAGCAGGCCGTCGGCGTGCCGGGTCCACGGCAGTTCCTCGTCGGGGCTCTCCGGACGCGACCAGATGGTGACCGGGCGGGTCTCCCCCGCGGGCGGCCCGACGGTGACCTGGAGCTGGACGGCGCCGCGGTCGGGCAGCACCAGGGGTGCGTGCAGGGTGAGTTCGGCGATGTCGCCGCAGCCGACCTGGTCGCCGGCGCGGAGCGCGAGTTCGAGGTGCCCGGTGCCCGGGAACAGCAGCCGGCCGCCGACGCGGTGGTCCTCCAGCCAGGGCTGGGTGCCCGGGGAGAGCCGGCCGGTCAGCACGGCGCCCTCGCTGTCGGCCCGGACCATCGCCGCGCCGAGCAGGGCGTGGTCGGTGGGGGCGAGGCCGGCGGCGGTGACGTCGGCGCCGCCCGCGGTGCTGTCGAGCCAGTACCACTCGTGCTGGAAGGCGTAGCCGGGCAGCGGCACCCGGCGTGCGCTGCGGCCCTCGGCGACGGCGGTCCAGTCGACGTCCGCCCCGTGGGTGAACGCCTCGCCCAGCGCGGTCAGCAGCCGGTCCCGGCCGCCCTCGTCGCGGCGCAGGGAGCCGACGGCCGCCACGGCGTCGTCGGTCTCCTGGATCCCGGGGGTCAGCACCGGGTGCGGGCTGGACTCGACGAACAGCTGGTGGCCGTCGGCGACGGCGGCGCGCACGGCCTGCTCGAACAGCACCGTGCCGCGCAGGTTGGTGTACCAGTAGCCGGCGCCGAGTTCCGTGGTGTCGAGGGGGCCGCCGGTGACGGTGGAGTAGAACGGCACCTGCGTGGCGCGCGGCCGGATGCCGTCGAGGACGTCCGCCAGCCGCTCGCGCAGGGTCTCGACGTGGGCGCTGTGGGAGGCGTAGTCGACGGGCAGGCGCTTGGCGCGGACCTTCTCCGCGCGCAGCCGGGTGAGGAGTTCGTCGAGGGCGTCGGCGTCGCCGGAGACCACGGTGGAGGCGGCGCCGTTGACGGCGGCGACGGACAGCCGGCCGTCCCAGGCGGCGAGCCGGGCCCGCACGGCGTCGGCGCCCTCACCGACGGACATCATGCCGCCCGAGCCGGACAGCAGCTCGGCGATGGCCCGGGAGCGCAGGGCGACGACGCGGGCGCCGTCCGCCAGGGACAGGGCGCCGACCGCGCAGGCGGCGGCGATCTCCCCCTGGGAGTGGCCGATGACGGCGGCCGGGGTGACGCCGTAGGCGCTCCAGGTGTGGGCGAGGGACACCATGACGGCCCACAGCAGGGGCTGGACGACGTCGACGCGGTCGAGGCCGCCGCGCAGCTCGGTGTGGAAGTCCCAGTCGGTGTGGGGCTCCAGGGCGGCGGCGCACTCGGCCATGCGGGCGGCGAAGACCGGGGATTCGTCGAGGAGCCGGGTGGCCATGCCGGACCACTGTGAGCCCTGGCCGGGGAAGACGAACACGGGCCGGGCCCGGCCGGTGGCGGCGCCCTGGACGAGGTTGCGGGCGGTGCCGCCGTCGGCCAGCGCGGCGAGGGCGCCGCGCAGTTCGGCCGGGTCCGCTCCGGTGATCGCGGCCCGGTGCGCGAAGCGGGCCCGGGTGGTGGCCAGGGACCAGCCGACGTCGGACGGGTCGAGTCCGGGGTGGGTGTCGAGGTGGCCGAGGAGGGCGGCGGCCTGGCCCGCGAGCGCGGCGGGTGTCCTGGCGGTGAGCAGCCACGGGACGGCGGGTCCCTCAGGCCCGGCGGGTCGCGGCGCGGCGGGGGCCTGCGGTGCCTGTTCGAGGATGACGTGGGCGTTGGTGCCGGAGATGCCGAACGAGGACACGGCGGCCCGGCGCGGACGGTCCCCCGCGGGCCAGTCCCGCGGCTCGGTCAGCAGCCGCACCCGCCCGGCGTCCCAGTCGACCTTGCTCGACGGCCGGTCCACGTGCAGGGTCCTGGGCAGCACACCGTTGCGCATCGCCATGACCATCTTGATGAC
>NZ_WWJT01000396.1 GCF_009865385.1 Streptomyces sp. SID486
GCGGGCGCCGGCCGCCCGGCCGGCCGGCCGGGTTGCGTCGCCCGGCCGTCCGCCGGACGCGCGTTCCGTCCAGGTCGTTCGTCCGCGCGTCCCGTCCGGGCCGTTCGCCGGGCCCCGCGGGATCCGGCGGCCGGTGCCCGATAGGACGCCTCCTGCCTTCTTCTGCCTTCTCCTGCCCGACCGATCCGCCGGAACACCCCCGTGTTCGGCGTGACACACGCAACGCCGACGGGGGCCGGTACGCGGACCGGACCGGAGGGGGAGGCGCGGCGCGTTCAGTCGGCACCGTCGGCCAGGGCCGCCTCCACGGAGTCGTGAACGGTGAAGACCGCCTCGGCCCCTGTGATCTCGAACACGCGGGCGACGACCGGCAGCATGCCGGCCAGGTGGACACCACCGCCCGCCGCGTCGGCCTTCAGTCGCGCGCCGAGCAGGACGTTCAGCCCGGTGGAGTCACAGAACTCCAGGCGTGAGCAGTCCACAACGAGCCGCGAGAAGCCCTTGTCCAGGAGGTCGTCGAGGGGCTCACGCAAAAGATCGGCGGTGTGGTGGTCGAGTTCACCCGCAGGTGTCACAACGGCGCTGGAGCCCTCTTCCCGCACCTCCACCAGAAGCCGGCCCGACTGTGCGCTGCCGACCGTCCCGTGGTCCATGCCGTCTCTCTCCCGAGGTCGTGGCTGCTGATGCCCTCGAACATTACGCCTTCCCCGCGCACTCCGACACCCGAACATCCGCACACAAACGGACATAGCGTCACAGAATGCACTTGCGACTCGCTCGGTGCAGCGGGTAGGGCTAGTAGGGCACACATTCCTACACGCCGGCTTCGGAGGCGCCGCACACCGCAGTGCACGTACTGGCTTCGGCAGCCATATGCCGAGAACGATGGAGGACACCCATGTCACCCCGGCTCGACGAGTCGCATACCCGGATCGCGACGTCGACACCCCCACCGGAACAACTGGATCATCCCATCGATCCCCTCGCCCTCTTCGAGGGTCTTCCGGAGATCCCCCCGTACGACGAGATCGGCCCGGTCGACGCGCGGGCCTTGTCCAAGACTCTCTTCGAGCGTCTCGAGGCGCTGGAGGAGGGGACGTACGAGTACTCGTACGTCCGCAACACCCTCGTCGAGCTGAACCTCGCGCTCGTCAAGTTCGCCGCCTCCCGTTTCCGCTCCCGCAGCGAGCCGATGGAGGACATCATCCAGGTCGGCACCATCGGCCTGATCAAGGCGATCGACCG
>NZ_WWJT01000397.1 GCF_009865385.1 Streptomyces sp. SID486
CCCCGTCCCCGCGCCCAGCAGCGCGGACGCCCCGGCGACACCCACGGCGGGACCGATGTTCAGCGCCGTCTGCTGCAGACCGCCCGCGACCCCGGCCGCCGCCGTCTCGGCCCGCCGCACGATCACCTGGGTGGCCGCCACCATCACCGTGCCGAAGCCGGCGCCGAGCAGCGCGAACGCGCAGCCGAGACCGGCCGGGGAGGTGGTCCGCGACAGCAGCAGGGCGCCGAGCGCGAGCGCCGCGGTCGCCCCCGCGGTCGTCCCGCGCGCCCCGTACCGGCGCAGCAGCGCGGGGCACAGGGCCGCCGACAGCACCATCAGCACCGCGAGCGGCAGGCTGCGCAGGGCGCTGTCGAAGGGGTCGAGTCCGAGGTGGCCCTGGAGGACGTAGGTGGCGGTGAACAGGGTGCCGAACAGGGAGGCGGAGACGGCGGTCAGGATGCCGAGCGCCGCCGCGACCGAGGGGGAGCCGATCACCCGGGGCGGCAGCAGCGGGCTCGCCGTCCGCCGCTCGTGCCGGACGAGGAGGGCTGCCGTGAGAGCGGCGAGGGCGAGGCCCGTGCCGGAGACGGGCCGGGCCGTCAGCGCGTACACCAGGCAGGCCGCGGCGACGGCGAACAGCGCCGCGCCGGGCAGGTCCAGCGGGCTCCTCGCGGGCTCGGGCCGCCGGCCGGGCCGCAGCAAGGCCGGCAGGCCGAAGGCGAGCGCGGGCGGCACGTTGACGAGGAACACCGCCCGCCAGCTCAGGCCGGTCACCAGTGCCCCGCCCAGCAGTGGGCCCGCTGCCGCCGCCAGCCCGATCGCGCCGGTGCGCACGGCCAGGGGCGAGGCGAGCCGGTCCGGCGGATACGCGGCCCGCAGCATTCCCAGCGTGGCCGGCTGGAGCAGCGCCCCGAACCCGCCCTGCACCGCCCGAAGTCCGATCACCCAGCCGACGCCGGGCGCGAGGGCGATGCCCGCCGAGGCGGCGCCGAACCCGAGCATGCCGAGCCCGAACACCCGCCGCTGCCCGTACCGGTCGCCCAGCCGCCCCGCGAACACCAGCAGGCTCGCCACCGCGACGAGATAGGCGGTGCTGGTCCACTGCACCTGGGTGAAGGAGGCGTGCAACTCCCGTTGCAGACGGGGCTGGGCGACCGTGAGGGCCGTTCCGTCCAGGGCGACGACGACCGCGCCCGCCACGCTGCTCGCCAGCGTCCAGGCCCGGTTCACCGGCCTTCCCCGGGGCCCAGGTGCGCGGCCAGGACCGTGTCGAGCAGGGGGGCGAGATCCTCCTCGCCGGTGGCGAGCTGGAGGCTGCGCCAACGCCACAGCTGGGCCGTGCCGTGCAGGTTGGCCCACAGGGCGCCCGCCGCGCGGCGGGCGTCGACGCCGGGGAGCGCCTCCCCGACCAGGCCGGCGAGCAGCGAGAACAGCGGAAGGCTCGTGTCCCGCAGTCCCAGCCTCCCGCTCTCCAGCAGGTCATGACGGAACATCAGCTCGTACATGCCGGGCCGGTCCAGCGCGAACTCCAGATACGTCCGGGCCAGCGCGGCCACCCGGGCGCGAGGGCCGCCGGTCTCCCGCTCCAGCGCCGCTCGCGCCAGGCCGGCCAGGTCGGCGAAGCCGCGCCGGGCGATCGCGGACAGCAGTTCCAGGTGGGTGGGGAAGTAGCGGCGCGGGGCCCCGTGCGAGACGCCCGCGCGCCGGGCGATCTCCCGCAGGGTCAGCGCCTGGGGGCCTTCGGCTGCCAGCAGTTCCACGCCGGCGTCGACGAGACGGTCGCGCAGGCTGGTGTCGGACTCGGTCATAGACAGTGTCTACCACCGCGCCGTAGACAGTGTCTACCACGGTCGTAGACGGCGTCTACCATCGGCCCACCCGGCCCCCCGGCCCACCCGGCCCCCCGGCCCAC
>NZ_WWJT01000398.1 GCF_009865385.1 Streptomyces sp. SID486
AGGCCGCCCGCGTGGCCCCGCTGCTGCGTTCCCTGGTGCGGGCGCCCCGCCGCACCGGGCCCGGTGCGGCGGCCGCGGCGTCGGCACTGCGCCGCGAACTGGCCGGTCTCGCACCCGAGGAGCGCGGCGAACGGCTGCTGGAGCTGGTGCGGGACGAGGCTCGCGCGGTGCTCGGCATCGAGGAGTTCGACGACGACCTGCCCTTCAAGGACCTCGGGTTCGACTCGCTGACCGCCGTCGAGTTCCGCAACCGGCTCAACGAGGCCACCGGCCTGCGGCTCACCGCCACGCTCGTCTTCGACCACCCGACCCCCACCGCGCTCGCCGGCCACCTCGCCGACGGGCTCGCCCCGCGCCCCGTCGACGGCCCCCGCGAGGAGGAGGACACCGTACGGGCCGCGCTCGCCGCCCTCCCGGTGGCCCGGCTGCGCGAGGCCGGACTGCTGGACAGCCTGCTCGAACTCGCCGGACTGCGGCCCGCGCCCGAACCGGCCGCGGCCGGCGGACCCGGCCGCGCGTCGATCGACGCGATGGACGCCGAAGGGCTGATCAACATGGCCCTCGACGATCTCGTCGGGGACGACGACGCCCTGTGACGACGCCCCCGACAAGGAAGAGGACCATGGCCGAGTCCGAGAAGCCGGACACCAGGATGGTCGAGGCGCTGCGCGCCTCGCTGAAGGAGATCGAGCGGCTGCGCGAACGCAACCGCGCCCTGGCCGCGGCGGCCCGGGAACCGGTCGCGATCGTCGGCATGGCCTGCCGTTACCCGGGCGGCGTCCGGTCCCCGCAGGACCTGTGGCGGCTGGTCGCGGACGGCGGGGAAGGCATCACCGAGTTCCCCGACGACCGGGGCTGGGACCCGGACCTGTACGACCCGGCGCCGGGCACACCCGGCCGCTCCTACACCCGGGAGGGCGGATTCCTGCACGACGCCGGGGAGTTCGACGCCGCGTTCTTCGGCATCGGCCCCCATGAGGCCCTCGTCATGGATCCGCAGCAGCGACTGCTGCTCGAAGGGTCCTGGGAGGCGCTGGAGAACGCCGGCATCGACCCGCACACCCTCAAGGGCAGC
>NZ_WWJT01000399.1 GCF_009865385.1 Streptomyces sp. SID486
CCCGGGAGCAGGGGTGACGGCTGCGCGGTCGGGGGTGTCGGTGGCCGGGGTGACGGCTGCGCGGTCGGGGGTGTCGGTGGCCGGGGTCACGGTGATCGGTATGTCGGCGGGGGGTGTCGCGGTGAGCCAGCGCTCGAAGCGTGCCCCGTGCACGGCGACCGCTCGCAGGCCGGGGGCAGCGCGCTCCGCCGCGTCCATCATGTGCCGGACGATCGTGGTGGCGGGCACGACCGGCCAGCGGTCCTCCAGGTCCGGCCAGCCGGGGCGCTGCGGGAAGAAGCAGTGGTCGAGGAGGTAGGGCATGGAGTGAGGAGAGACGTGCAGGGTCGTTGTCGTGGGGGTCGGGGCGGG
>NZ_WWJT01000400.1 GCF_009865385.1 Streptomyces sp. SID486
CCGACGGTTCAGGGCGGCGAGGCGGGTGCGGAGTTCGACGCAGCGGGCCGTGGCACGGGTGTGGTCGTCGTGGGCCCAGGCGAGGTCGACGCGGAGCGCGTCGGCCTCCTCGGCGGAAGCGGGCGCCGACAGCAGGCGGCGCAGCCTCGCGTGGCGTTCCGCCGCGTACCGCTGCTCGCGCAGCATCACGTCGAGCCGGTCGGCGAGGGCGTC
>NZ_WWJT01000401.1 GCF_009865385.1 Streptomyces sp. SID486
CGCGGGCTCCGGCCCCGCCCCGGCCCCGCCGTCGGCCGCCCGCGCGGAGCCGGGTCGTGCCGTGCCGGGGTGTGCGGTGCCGGGGTGGGCTGTGCCGGGGTGGGCCGTGGCGGGCCGTGCCGTGCCGGGGTGGGCCGTGGCAGGTTGTGCCGTGCCGGCCGGGCCCGGCGCGGCGGAGGGCGGTCCGGGCCGGCCGGCGGGCGGCGCGCCCCCGGCCC
>NZ_WWJT01000402.1 GCF_009865385.1 Streptomyces sp. SID486
ACCGCCGCCCGGCGACCGGGAGAGGGCGGGGCGGGCGGCGCGGAGCCCCGGAGACCGGTGCGCCGGACCGCCGCCGGGCCCCGCGAGGGGCGCGGACTACGGCGCCCCGCTGCTGTGCGCGATGCACGCGACGTCGATGCGGTCCGCCAGCTTCGCCAGCTCGATGGTCAACGCGGCGACCGTGTCCTCGTCCAGCCTCTGCTCCCCGGCCTCGACAAGATGCAGCCACCGCGCACCGACGGTCCGCAACAACTTACTCACGTCGGCCGCCGCCACCTGCAAGGCACCGCGGTCGTCGACGATCAGAGGCAGGGTCACTTCGCGGTTCACAAAACGGGATGGTAGCCGCGCAGCGCTCACGCACCCTGCCAAACCGTGGTGATGTTGCAGAACTCCCGGATTCCGTGCCCGGACAGCTCACGCCCGTACCCCGACCGCTTCACCCCGCCGAACGGGAACGCCGGATGGGAGGCGGTCATGCCGTTGACGTACACGGCACCGGCCTCCAGGTCCCGGGCGAACCGCTCCACCTCGCTCTCGTCCCGCGTCCACACGTTGGAACTCAGTCCGAACGGCGTGTCGTTGGCGATCAGCACCGCTTCGTCCAGGTCGTCCGCCCGGTAGAGCGTGGCGACCGGACCGAACGCCTCCTCGCGGTGGATGCGCATCTCCCGGGTGATGCCGGCCAGGACGGTCGGCGGGTAGTACCAGCCGGGCCCGTCCGGCCGCTCCCCGCCGCACAGCACCTGCGCCCCGCTGCGCCGGGCGTCGTCGACCAGCTCCTCCAGGTCCTTCCTGCCCTGCTCGCTGGCGAGCGGGCCGACCTCGGTCTCCTCCGCCAGCGGGTCGCCGAGCCGGAGCGCCCGCATGCCCGCGACGAACCTCTCGGCGAAGGCGTCGTACACGTCGCGGTGGACGATGAACCGCTTGGCCGCGATGCAGGACTGGCCGTTGTTCTGCACCCGCGCGGTCACCGCGATCTCGGCCGCGCGGTCCAGGTCGGCGGAGGGCATGACGACGTAGGGGTCGCTGCCGCCCAGCTCCAGGACCGTCTTCTTGATCATTTCGCCGGAGGTGGCGGCGACCGCCCGGCCCGCCGGCTCGCTGCCGGTCAGGGTGGCGGCCTTCACCCGTTCGTCGCGCAGGATGTCGTCCACCGCGCCGGAGCCGATCAGCAGCGTCTGGAAGCAGCCCTCCGGGAAGCCCGCCCGGTGGAAGAGATCCTCCAGGTACAGGGCGGTCTGGGGGACGTTGGAGGCGTGCTTGAGCAGGCCGACGTTGCCCGCCATCAGGGCGGGCGCGGCGAACCGGATCACCTGCCAGAGCGGGAAGTTCCACGGCATCACCGCGAGGACCGGGCCCAGCGGGCGGTACCGCACCCGCACCCGGGAGGCACCGGAGTCATGGACGTCCGCCTCGGCGGGCTCCTCGTCCGCGAGCAGGCGCTCGGCGTTGCCGGCGTACCAGCGCATCGCCTTGGCGCACTTGGCGGCCTCGGCGCGGGCCTGCTTGACCGGCTTGCCCATCTCGGTGGTCATCACCCGGCCGATCTCCTCCTGGTCCTCCTCCAGCAGGTCGGCCGCCTTGCCCAGCAGCCGGGCGCGATCGGCGAAGGAGGTCGTGCGGTACGTGCGGAACGTGGCCTCGGCGAGCTGGAGCCGGCGTTCCAGCTCCTCCTCGCCCATGGGCTCGTACGTCTTGAGTGTCTCGCCGTTCGCCGGGTTCACCGTCGCGATGGGCATGGCTGACCTCCCTGGGAGCGGGCTTGTCTCGACCTTCGCGCGCGCCCGCGCCCGTCGCAACGCGAAAGGCCCCTGTTCAGCCCGAGTGCTCCGCCAGCCGGTCGAGAAACGCGGCCTGCGCCGTGATGATCACCGCACGGGCCCGCTCCGGAGCGAACCACGCCACCCGGTCCAGCTCCGGGAACTCCTGCGTGCGGCCGGACCGCGGCGGCCACTCCATGGTGAAGGTGCCCGGCTCGATCGTCTCCGGATCGAGGTCCGCCTCCACCGCCCACGCCGTGACGATCTTGCCGTTCGCCTGTACGACCTCGCCGAGGGGTACGGCCTCGCCGTCGGGCGGGGCCAGGCCCAGCTCCTCCTGGAACTCCCGCCGGGCCGCCTCCCAGGCCGGCTCGTCCGCCTCGTACTCGCCCTTGGGCACGGTCCAGGCCCCCGCGTCCTTCTTCGCGAAGAAGGGGCCGCCCATATGGCCGAGCAATACTTCCAGTCCCTCATCGGTGTGCCGGAACAACAACAGTCCCGCACTGCGCTTCGTGGTCCGCACCGTCACGGCCTGACCTCCGGGTGGGCTGCCAGCAGAGCCTCCACGGTATCGGCCTCCACGGGCCGCTTGTCCTCGCGGTAGCGGACCACGCGGGCGAACCGGAGGGTGACGCCGGCCGGGTAGCGCGAGGAGCGCTGGAGGCCGTCGTAGGCGATCTCCACGACGAGTTCGGGGCGGACCCGGACGCCCCACCCGTGCTCCTCGGCCGCCAGTTCCCGCAGCCGCTCGGTCTGCCAGGTGAGCATCGCGTCCGTCATGCCCTTGAACGTCTTGCCGAGCATGGCGAAGGTGCCGTCCGGGTTGCGGGCCCCCAGGTGGAGGTTGGAGAGCTTGCCGGTGCGCCGGCCGTGGCCCCACTCGGCGGCCAGCACCACCAGGTCGAGGGTGTGGACGGGCTTGACCTTCAGCCAGGCGGCACCGCGCCGCCCCGCGCTGTAGGCCGCGTCGAGCCCCTTGACCACCACGCCCTCGTGGCCGCGGGCCAGGGTGTCGGCGAGGAACCGCTCCGCCTCCGGGATGTCCTGCGGCCCCGAGACCAGCGCGCGCCGCACCCGCATCGGCTCGGGGACCAGCCGGGCCAGCTCCGCGTGCCGTTCGGCGAACGGCAGGTCGAGCAGGTCACGGCCGTCGACCGAGAGGGCGTCGAAGAAGACGGGGGCGACCGGCGTGCCCTCGGCGGCCCTGGCCACGTCGGTGCGTGAGCCGACCCGGCCCGCGGTCTCCTGGAAGGACCGGGGCCGGCCCGCCGCGTCGAAGGAGATCACCTCCCCGTCCAGGATGAACCGCTCGGCCGGCAACCCCAGCGCGACGGAGGTCACTTCGGGCAGCCGGTCGGTGATGTCGTCCAGGGTGCGGGTGTGCACCCGGACGCTGTCGCCCTCCCGGTGCACCTGGACCCGGATGCCGTCCAGTTTCTCCTCCACCGCGCAGTCGCCCAGCTTCTCCACCGCCTCGGCGACCGACGACGCGCTGTGCGCCAGCATGGGCAGCACCGGGCGGCCCACCGTGAGCCGGAACCGCTCCAGCGCCGCGGGACCCTCGCCGAGCAGCGCCTGGGCCACCGTCTGCAGCGACCCGGCGAGCATCACGGCCCGCCGCACGTCCGCCGGGTCCGCGCCGGTCGCCCGTGCGAGGCCCTCCACCGCGACCGCGTCCAGGGCGCCCTGGCGCACCTCCCCGGTGAGCAGGCCGAGCAGGAAGCGCTGCTCGTCCTCGGTGGCCGCGCCCATCAGCTCGCCGACGATCCGGGCCCGCTCCGCCTGGGAGCCGGGCCCGGAGACCTCACCCAGCCCGGTGAGCCGGGCGTCGACGTCGCGCACGGTCAGGGAGGGCTCGGCCGCGGGCGGCACCGGCCGGCCGAGCACCTTCCACCCGACGCCGAGCCGGCCCTGCGGCAGCCGTCCGGCGAGGTAGGGGATGACGACCGGGACGTCGTCCGCCTCCGCCTCCCGGAACAGCTCCGCGAGCAGTTCGGTCTTGCGGGACCGGGCCGCCGTGGCGGCCACCTCCCGGGACACCTGGGCGAGCCGGGTCAGCAGCATGCAGCCATGGTGCCTCAGCGCCCCGCCGGATGCGTGGTTCCCGGGAGCGCGTCGTCCTGGCCGGGGGCGTCGCCGCAGGCCGCGCGGTTGCACCTCCCGCTCCGAAGGTGCTGTATTGACAAAACGGATTGCTGTTTCTGCAATGGGGGCATGAGCACAGACGACGTACTGTCCGAAGTGGGGCCGCGGCTGCGCAGGATCCGCAAGGAGCGGGAGGTGACCCTGTCCGCGCTGTCCGAGGCCACCGGCATCTCCGTGAGCACGCTCTCGCGGCTGGAGTCCGGTCTGCGCAAGCCCAGCCTCGAACTGCTGCTGCCGATCGCCCAGGCCCACCAGGTGCCGCTGGACGAACTGGTCGGCGCCCCGCCGGTCGGCGACCCGAGGGTGCGGGCCAAGCCGATCGTGCGGCACGGGCGGACCATGTATCCGCTGACGCGGCAGCCGGGCGGACTCCAGGCGTACAAGGTGGTCGAGCCGCAGCGGACGGCCGAACCCGACCCGCGCAGCCACGAGGGGTACGAGTGGCTGTACGTGCTGGCCGGCCGGCTGCGGCTGGTGCTCGGCCGGCACGACGTCGTGCTGTCGGCGGGTGAGGCCGCCGAGTTCGACACGCGCGTGCCGCACTGGTTCGGCTCGGCGGGCGACGGACCGGTGGAGTTCCTGAGCCTGTTCGGACCGCAAGGGGAGCGGATGCACGTGCGGGCGCGGCCCACCGCCGGTAAGTGAGACCGGTGGACTGTTCCCTGATCTCACGTGCGGTCGCGGCCACCGCCGGCAAGTGAGACCGGTGGACTGTTCCCTGACCTCACGTGCGGGCGCGGCCCGCGGTCGGTAAGTGAGACCGGTGGACTGTTCCCTGACCTCACGTGCGGGCGCGGCCCGCGGCCGGTAAGTGAGACCGGCGGACCGTTCCTGATCTCACGTGCGGGTGCGGCCCGCGGCCGGTAAGTGAGACCGGCGGACCGTTCCCTGATCTCACGTGCGGTCGCGGCCACCGCCGGCAAGTGAGACCGGTGAACTGTTCCCTGATCGGCAAGCGACCGCTTAGTATGCGATCGGACCCGGTCAGACAAAGCAGTCCCGTGGAGGCCCCGCATGCAGGCATGGCAAGTGCACGAGAACGGCGAGCCCGGCGAGGTGATGCGCCTGGCGGAGGTGGAGCGCCCCACCCCCGGCGACGGCCAGGTGCTGCTGCGGGTGCGCGCCGCCAACGTCAACTTCCCGGACGCCCTGCTGTGCCGGGGCCAGTACCAGGTGCGCCCGCCGCTGCCGTTCACACCCGGCGTGGAGATCTGCGGCGAGACCGAGGACGGCCGCCGGGTGATCGCCAACCCGGCGCTGCCCCACGGCGGTTTCGCCGAGTACGTCCTCGCCGACGCCGGCGCCCTGCTGCCCGCCCCCGAGTCGCTGGACGACGCCGAGGCCGCCGCGCTGCACATCGGCTACCAGACCGGCTGGTTCGGTCTGCACCGCCGCGCCCGCCTGGAGGCGGGGGAGACCCTGCTCGTGCACGCCGCCGCCGGCGGTGTGGGCAGTGCCGCCGTGCAGCTCGGCAAGGCCGCCGGCGCCACGGTGATCGGTGTCGTGGGCGGTGCGGACAAGGCCGCCGTCGCCCGTGAGCTGGGCTGTGACGTGGTCGTCGACCGGCGTGCCGAGGACGTCGTCGGCGCAGTGAAGGAGGCCACCGGCGGCCGGGGCGCGGACGTGATCTACGACCCCGTCGGCGGCGAGGCCTACGCGCAGTCGGCCAAGCTGGCCGCCTTCGAGGGCCGGATCGTGATCGTCGGCTTCGCCAGCGGCACGGTCCCGAGCCCCGCGCTCAACCACGCCCTGGTGAAGAACTACTCGATCCTCGGCCTGCACTGGGGCCTGTACAACACCCAGAACCCCAAGCTGGTCCAGCACTGCCACGAGCAGCTCACCGGGCTGGCCGCCCGGGGCGCCGTCAAGCCGCTGGTCAGCGAGCGGGTCCCGCTGAGCGAGGCCGCACGGGCCGTGCAGCGGGTCGCGGACGGCCGGTCCACCGGCCGGATCGCCGTGGTGGGGGAGGGGGCGGCATGACCGACGCCGCGGAACTGACGCGCCGCACCAGGGAGTTGCTGGCCGCCCACCCGCCGGCCGACACCGGCCGCCTGGACTTCCTGCGCGCCCGCTTCGACGCCGGCCTCGCCTGGGTGCACTACCCCGAGGGCCTCGGCGGACTGGGCGCCCCGCGCTCCCTCCAGGGCGTGGTGGACGCCGAGCTCCAGGCCGCCGGCGCCCCCGACAACGACCCCCGGCGCATCGGCATCGGCCTCGGCATGGCCGCGCCGACGATCCTCAAGTACGGCACCGAGGAGCAGAAGCGGCGCTTCCTGCGACCCCTGTGGACCGGTGAGGAGGTCTGGTGCCAGCTCTTCAGCGAACCCGGCGCCGGCTCCGACCTGGCCGCGCTCGGCACCCGGGCCGTCCGGGAAGGTGACGACTGGGTCGTCAACGGGCAGAAGGTGTGGACCTCCAGCGCCCACCTCGCCCGCTGGGCCATCCTCATCGCCCGCACCGACCCGACCGTGCCCAAGCACCAGGGCATCACCTACTTCGTCTGCGACATGACCGATCCGGGCGTCGAGGTCCGGCCGCTGCGCCAGATCACCGGCGAGGCCGAGTTCAACGAGGTCTTCCTCACCGACGTCCGCATCCCCGACAGCCACCGCCTCGGCGAGGTCGGCGACGGCTGGCGGGTCGCGCAGACCACCCTGATGAACGAGCGCGTCTCCATCGGCGGCATGGCCCTGCCCCGCGAGGGCGGCATGATCGGTCCGGTCGCGAAGACCTGGCGCGAACGCCCCGGACTGCGCACCCACGAGCTGCACCAGCGGCTGCTCAAGCTCTGGGTCGAGGCGGAGGTGGCCCGGTTCACCGGCGAGCGGCTGCGCCAGCAGCTCGTCGCCGGACAGCCCGGCCCCGAGGGATCCGGCATGAAGCTCGCCTTCGCCCGCCTCAACCAGGAGATCAGCGGCCTGGAGGTGGAGCTGCGCGGCGAGGAGGGGCTGTCGTACGACGACTGGACCATGCGCCGCCCCGAACTCGTCGACTTCACCGGCCGCGACGCCGGCTACCGCTACCTGCGCTCCAAGGGCAACAGCATCGAGGGCGGTACCAGCGAGGTGCTGCTGAACATCGTCGCCGAGCGCGTACTGGGGCTGCCCGCCGAGCCGCGCACCGACAAGGACGTCGCCTGGAAGGACCTGGCCCGATGACCGATCTCCTGTACTCCGAGGAGGAAGAGGCGCTGCGGGCCGCCGTCCGCGACCTGCTCACGGACCACTGCGCCCCGGCCGGCGTCATCGCCCGCACCGAGACGGACGCCCCGCACGACATGCCGCTGTGGAAGTCGCTCGCCGGCGGCATGGGCCTGGCCGGCCTGCTGGTGCCCGAGGAACTGGGCGGCCAGGGCGCCGGCCATCGCGAGGCCGCCGTGGTGCTGGAGGAGCTGGGCCGCGCCGTGGCACCCGTGCCCTACCTGTCGAGCGCCGTCGTCGCCACCGAGGCTCTGCTGGAGTGCGGGGCGGACGACCTGCTCGCCGAGCTGGCGTCGGCGACGACGATCGGGGTCCTCGCCGTCGGTCTGCACACCGCCCCGGGGGCCGGCTGCCCGGCCGTACGGGTGGAGGACGGCGCGCTGCACGGCGAGCTGACCGGCATCGCCGACGCGGCGATCGCCGACGTGCTGCTGGTGCCCGCCGACGACGGCGGTCTGTACGCGGTACCGGCCTCCGCCGCGACGATCACCCCGCAGGTGTCCCTCGACCTCACCCGGCCGCTCGCCCGCGTCACCCTGGACGGGGTGCGTGGCGCCCGACGGCTGGGCGACGCCGCTCCCGCCGTACGCCGCGCCCTGCGGGCCGCCGCCGGACTGCTCGCCTCCGAGCAGCTCGGCGTGGCCGACTGGGCGCTGACCGAGACGGTCCGGTACCTGAAGGAGCGCAAGCAGTTCAACCGGCCGGTCGGCGGCTTCCAGGCACTCAAGCACCGGCTCGCCCAGCTGTGGCTGGAGGTCGTCCACCTGCGGGCCGCCGCCCGTGCCGCCGCCGACGCGCTGGCCTGTGGCGAGGACACCGACGTCTCGGTGGCCGTCGCGCAGGCCTACGCGGCACCCGTCGCCGTCCACGCCACCGAGGAGGCGCTGCAACTGCACGGCGGGCTCGGCATGACCTGGGAACACCCGGTCCACCTGTACCTGAAGCGGGCCAAGGCCGACTCGATCGCGTACGGCACGGCCGGCGCGCACCGCTCGGCGCTGGCGGAACTGGTCGATCTCCAGGCGCCCTGACCCCGGACACCGGGCCGGTCCGGGCGGGGGCGGGACGCGCTCACCCCCAGCGGGCCCGCCCGGAGCCCTTCCTCGACGCCCACCCCTCCGCGTGACACCACACGATCGGAGGACATGTCAGCCGCCCGGACGAAGCCTCCGCTACGCCACACTTGCGGCCGAACGCCGCACATGGGGCGTGGCGGAAGGGGTTCCGATGGCGATTTCCATCTCTGTGGTGCTGCTGCTCCTGATCCTGGCCGTGATCTTCATGCGCAACGGCGCGCTGAAGGTCTCCCACGCCCTGGTCTGCATGCTGCTGGGTTTCTATCTGGCCAGCACGAGCATGGCGCCCACCATCCACAGCGGGCTCACCGCGACCGCGGACCTGGTGAGCAGCCTGCGGCCCTGACCCGGCCGGCGCTCAGGCCGCCGAGAAGACGCCGATGCCGTTGGGCACGGGGCGCTCGGCGCCGCCGCTCGGGTGGTTGCGCACGGTCACCGTGGTCTCGTCCGTGCCACGGGTGACCATCTCCGTGGAGCCGCCGCCGTCCAGGTTGAAGGCGTCGGTGGCGCCCAGCGACCGCATGGTGTCCGCCTCCTCCGCGACGGTCAGGCCGGAGCGGTAGGCGGCGGCGCCGTCCAGCGCCAGGAGCAGCAGTCGCCGCCCGTCGTCCTTGGTGCCCACGACCGTGCGCACGGCCGAGGTGACGTCGTTCAGACCGGACAGCGGGGTGCCGCCCCGCAGTACCGGAAAGCCGCCGATCGCGAACGCGTACGGCACCTTGGACGAGGCCGCCACCAGGGAGTGCGTGATATCCACCGGGTCGCCGACCGACAGCCCGCGCAGCTGCCGTGCGCCGTCCTCACGGCCCAGCAGCACCGTGGTGTCGGCGGGGATCGTGCCGCTGCCCGGGGCGTCCGAGGCGGACACCACCCGGCCCCCGCGCACCTTCACCTCGTAGGTGTCGTCGCTGCACGGCGCCGACCGCTGGGTGTCGGTGCCGCAGACGGCGCGCACCCGTGAGGCGCTGCCCCAGCGCGCGGTGAAGGCGCCGACCGAGTTCACCGGCAGGGCGTACTGGTTGAGGCCCTTCAGGGGCAGCCGGCCCTGCGGTGTGCCGACGGTGCCGGTCAGGGAGAGGCGGTCGAGCCTGGCCCGCCGGTCGGTGCCCACACCGAAGACCTCCAGGGTGTTCGTGCCCGGAGGCAGCGCCGGCCCGAACCGCTGGCCCTTCGGCACCGCCGCCTTGAGCGCCTGGCCGGCCGCCACGGCGGGTCCGACGGCCGCGCCGGTGGCCTCCACACCCGGGTGCTGCGTCTCGGTGATGTCGAAGAAGTCCCCGTTCACCCCGGCGACCGCCCCGGCCGAGTCCGCCAGCCGGGAGACGGTCGCGCGGGCCGCCACCACGCCCGGGTGGAGCAGGTCGACACGGACGTGCGGATCGGCCAGGTCCACCGTGAGCAGGTGGGCACGGGCCGTCCCCCCGGCCGTCTCGATGTCGAACTGC
Organism: Streptomyces sp. SID486; assembly: GCF_009865385.1. Classification (GTDB taxonomy): domain Bacteria; phylum Actinomycetota; class Actinomycetes; order Streptomycetales; family Streptomycetaceae; genus Streptomyces. Next base: position 9,630 of record NZ_WWJT01000402.1, read on the forward strand.
CGGTAGGTGACGCCCGGTGCGATCCGCTTGCCCGCGGACGCGGCACCGGCGGGTGCCGCACCCGTCGGTGCCGCACCCGCCGGAGTCGCGCCGGACAGCACGACGAACGCCGTGACAACCGTGAGAACCGTTCGGCCCGCCGCCGAACGTCTGCCGCGTCTGGTCACCGTGTCCCCTGACGTCTCGTCAACTGCTCCTGTGTGCAGGGGCAGTGCACCAGACTCAGGGAGCCGCAGGGCCGACTAGGCGTCGACGACGCGAGAACGGGTGAGAAAACGCACCCCGTCGGGTGCCTCCAGCGAGAAACCGCTGCCCCGTCCCGGCACGACGTCCACGATCAGCCGGGTGTGGCTCCACAGCTCGTACTGGCTGCGCGACATCCAGAACGTGACGGGCTCCGGCACGCCCTCCACCGCCAGCTCCGCCAGCAGCACGTCCGAGCCGCCGGTGCGGAACTCGCCGTCGGGGTAGCACATGGGGGCGCTGCCGTCGCAGCAGCCGCCGGACTGGTGGAACATCAGCGGGCCGTGTTCGGTTCGCAGACGGCGCACCAGGTCCGCCGCCGACGGGGTGAGTTCGACGCGCGGGGTCTCCTCGTCCATCTTCGCCCTCCTGGACGGCCGGGGTGCCGACCGGTCCAGTCTCACGGTCGGTCAGCAGCGCGTCCAGAAGGCGTCGTTCACCGGTGGCCGAGCACGTTGACGACCCGGCCGCCCGGGTCCCGGACGAAGAACCGCCGCACTCCCCACTCCTCGTCGGTCAGCGGGTGCACGATCTCCGCGCCGCGCTCCCGCATCGCCGCGTAGGCCGCGTCGACGTCCTCGACCTCGATGCTCAGGTCCGGGGCCACCGGAGCGGTCAGATCCTCACTCATGAGGCTCAGCTGGACGGCCGGGTTCCCGGTGGAGGCGAGCGTCCTGATCCACCCGTGGTCCATGACCTGCTCCAGGCCCAGGACGCCGTAGAACTCCGCGCTTTCGGGCAGGACGGTCGACTGGATGTTGGGCACGACACGGCGTACGGACATGATCGGGCTCCCCCTGGTCGTCGGCTCTGACGAGGGGTCAGCGTAGTCAGGCGTACGCGTCACCGCTCCGGTCGGGCTCGGTCGGGATGCCGGCCCGCCCGGGTGCTCGGCCGGTGTGGCGGGTCGGTCGGGTGCCGAAGCGGTCGGGTGCCGGACCGGGGTGCGGGGTCGGTCGGGGTGCTCGGCCGGTGTGGCGGGCCGCTCCGGTGCGGGGCCGGGGGGGAACCTGGTCAGGCGGTGTCGCGGACGTGTCGCATCAGCAGGGCGTACAGCGCCGAAGCCACCGCCATCCCGGCGGGCAGGGCCAGGTCGACGCCGCCCAGGGCGGCGGCCACGGGGCCGGTGTAGGCGGTGTCGACGCACAGCGCGGAGGCGGCCACACCCGCCCCGAGGGCCAGCGCCCCGGACCAGTTGACTCCGCCGGTGTACCAGAAGGGCCCGGCAGGGGACTCGTCGGCGAGGGCGGGGCCGTCGTAGCGGTTGCGGCGCAGCAGGATGTCCGTGGCGTAGACGGCCGTGCTCGGGCCGAGCAGGAGCACGGTCAGCTGGAGCACGTCGCCGACGGTGCCGAGGAAGTCCGAGACGAGCAGCGCGTACAAGGTCAGGGAGACCGACACGGCGCCGTCGACGAGGACGCTGAGCGAGCGCCGGATGCGCAGGCCGACCGCCTGCAGGGCGAGACCGGCGCTGTAGGCCGTCAGCGCGTTCAGCGCGACCGTGCCGAGGACCAGCGCGAGCAGGAAGACCGGACGGAACCAGCCGGGCAGCAGCGGCTGGAGCGAGGACTCCGGGTCGTTCATGTCGACGGCGGTCGCCGCACACGCGCCGAGCCCGCACACCAGGACGCTCGACACGAAGCCGCCGAACGCAGTCCAGCCCGCCACCGCCCTCGCGGGCGTGCTGCGGGGCAGATAGCGGGAGAAGTCCGCGCTCGTGGTGTAGGAGAGCGGCCCCGAGGCGATGAGGGCGACACCGGCCGGCAGCGTCGCCCACAGGGCGGTGCCCGTCAGCGGCCGCTCGGGGACGTATCCGACGTCCGTGTGCCGCAGCACCACCACCCCCACCGCGGCGAACACCGCCGTCAGGACCAGGGTGACGGGCAGGTAGAGCCGGACGATCGCGGCATGGCCGTAGACGCTGATGGCGAGCGTGACGGTGGCGACGAGCACCACCACCGCGGCCTTCACCCCGGTGTTCACCGGCAGTCCGGCCCTGTCCACCAGGGCGAAGGCCGCGGTCGCCGCGGCGGCCAGGTTCAGCGCGAAGTAGCACACGGAGATGAGCCAGCCGGTCACCGCGTTGTTCACCCGGTTCCCGCGCACCCCGTACATGGCCCGGGTGACGACCTCGCTCGGCGCGCCCGCCACCGGGCCCGGGACCGCCAGCAGGCCGGTGAGCAGCCAGAACAGATTGCCGACGACGATCACCGCGAGGGCCTGCCACAGGGTCAGCCCCATCAGCACCAGGCTGCCGCCCACGACCAGGCTCAGGTAGTTGACGTTCGCGGCGGCCCACACGGAGAACAGCTCGCCCGGGCGCCCGCGGCGTTCGGAATCCGGGATGTGGTCGATGCCGTGCGCCTCGACGCCGCCGGTGTGCCCGGTGTGCCCGGTATGCCCGGTGTCCCGGTATGCGGTGGTGCCGTCGGTGGTGCCGTCGAGAGGTGTGGGCCGCGGGCCGGGGTGCGGGTCGGGGAGCGTGGACGCCATGGGGCCCTCCGGAAGCGGTGGGATCGGCCTGGTCGCTTATTGGGCAGGTGACCAGTTGCTTATTGGTCGCACACTCAATAGCATCGCCGACATGTCGTCAAGCGTTCAGCGCAAGCGGATCCGCAAGGACCCCGCCGCCCGGCGGGCCGAGATCGTCGGGGCCGCGGCGGCTGTCGCCCTCGCCGAGGGACTGGAGTGCGTCACCCTGCGCCGGATCGCCGAGGATCTCGCCGTCCGCCCCGGGCTGATCAGCCACTACTTCCCATCGGCCGAGGACCTCGTCGCCGAGGCGTTCGGCAGCGCCGCGACCGGTGAGCTGGACCGGCTACTGCCGGGCGAGCTTGGTGAGATCGGTGAGAGCGGCGAGGCGGGGGAGCCGGAGGGTGAGTCGTCGGTCGGGCGTGCTGGGGTCGGGGAGCCGGAGGGTGAGTCGTCGGTCGGGCGTGCTGGGGTCGGGGGGTTTGAGGGTGAGCCGTCGGTCGGGCGTGCTGGGGTCGGGGGGCCTGAGGGTGAGCCGTCGGTCGGGCGTGCTGGGGGCGGAGAGTCTGACGGTGAGCCGTTGGCCGAGCGCGCCGGAGGCCGGGGCTTCGGCGGTCGGTCTGCGGCGGGCCGAGGGGGGCCGGGCGAGTTCGACGGCGAGCCGTCGGCCGGCCTCGGCGAGGTGCGCGAGTTCGGCAACCGGTCGCCGGCCGGCCGCGCCGGGGCGGAGGAACTCGACCGCCCGGTGCCGGCCGCCTCGCTCGCGGGTACGCCCACCCGACGTCTGGCGCGATTCCTCGCCCGTACCTCGGGAGAGGAGTACGACGCGATCAGCCGGCTGTGGATCAACGCCCGCCACCTCAGCCGTTACCGGCCCGTGCTCCGGGACCGCGTCGCCGAGCAGGAGACCGCCTGGCGCGACCGGCTCGAAGCGCTGATCCGGGACGGAGTGACCACCGGCGAGTTCGGCACGGACGATCCGCGGGCCACCGCCATCCAGATCCTGGTCGTCCTCGACGGCCTGGGCGTCCACGCGAACACCGCGACTCCGCAGCGACCGGCCGCGGTGCTCCGTATGCCGGTCACGACTGCGGAACGCGAACTCGGCCTGCCACCCGGCACGCTGGACCACCCCACCGGCTGACCCGTGCCCACCAGCTGACCTGTGTCTAACGGCTGACTTGTGCCCACCGGCTGACTTGTGCCCACCAGCTGACCTGTGTCCACCGGCTGACCTGTGTCCAGCGGCTGGCCCCCGCCTGACGGCCGACCCCCGTCTGACGGCTGACTGCGCGTTACGGGGGCTGCCCGCTACCGCCTCCACCCGCCTCCACCCACCTTTGACCCCGTCGACCTCGGCCGCGTTGGCCGGCCTCCGCTACCCCTGGCCCACGTTTGCTCCCGCCCCCGTCCGACTCCCGCGCCCGTCTCACGCGTGCATCACCCCCCTTGCCGTCCGCCAGACCCCCGCGCCGCCCGTCCTGCCGTCCGCCAGACCCCCGCGCCGCCTGCCGTCCGCCAGATCCCCGTGCCGACTGCATTCGGCCTGATCCCCCTGTCGCCCGCCTCACCCCTGCCGCCCCCTCCGTCATTGACGCCTGCCCCCCTCATGAGCGAAGGAGCCCCCGTGGCCGCCGATCTCGTCCTGCTCTCCGCCCGGCTGCTCGACCCCGGTACGGGCCGGTTCCTCCCGCACACCGCGCTCGCCGCGGAACGGGGGCGGATCAGCTTCCTCGGTGACGACCGGGACGCCCGGGCCCTCGCCGGGTCCCGCACCACCGTCGTCGACCTGCGTGGAGCGGTGGTCAGCGCGGGGTTCACCGACGGGCACCTGCACCCGGTCTCCGGCGCCGAACGCACCATGGGTGTCGACCTGTCCACCTGCCGCGACCTGGACGCCGTACGGGCCGCGCTCGCCGCGGCGGTGCGGGAACTGCGGCCCGGCGCCTGGGTACGCGGCTGGGGCCTGGACCCCAACGTCTTCGGCACCGCACCCGTCGGCAGCGCGGCCCTCGGCCCCGTCCTCGACGGGGTGCCCGCCCTCGTCGACCTGTTCGACGCGCACTCGGCGCTGGCCAGCGACCGCGCGCTGGAACTGGCGGGCATCGACGGCCCGCGCACCTTCGGTCAGGGCTCGGAGATCGTCTGCGACGACGCCGGCCGGCCCACCGGCCTGCTGCTGGAGGACGCGGCCTGCGAACTCGTCGAGGCGGTCGCCCCCCGGCCCACCGACGCCGAGATCCGCAGCCGTGCCGCCGAGGTGCTGGCCGCCATGGCCGCCTCCGGACTCACCGGCGGCCACGCCATGGACGCTAACGGGGACAGCCTCGCCGTCTACGCCGCCCTGGAGGCCGAAGGCGCCCTGCCCCTGCGTCTGCGGATCGCTCCCTGGTGCCGGCCCGAGGCGGACGACGACGCCGTCGCCGGTCTCGTCCGTGCGCAGGGCACCGGCGGCACCCTGTGGCGGGTGGCGGGCGTGAAGCTCTTCATGGACGGCACCATCGACAACGGCACCGCCTGGCTCGAGACCCCCGACTGCCACGGCGAGTCCGGCCACGCTCACTGGCCCGACCCGCTCCGCTACACCCAGGTGATCGCGGCACTCCACCGCGCCGGTGTTCCCACGGCGACCCACGCCATCGGCGACGCGGCTGTGCGGCACGTACTCGACGCCGTGGAAATGGCCCAGGCCGACAGTGGCGGGGCGGACGGTCCGGGCGTCGTCCGGCACCGGGTCGAGCACATCGAGACCGTGCCCGACGACACCGTACGACGCTTCGCGCCACTCGGCGTCGCCGCCTCGATGCAGCCCACCCACTGCTGCGAGTTCACCCGGGCGGACCACACCGACAACTGGTCGCGCCGGCTCGGCGAGGAGCGGGCGGGGCGCGCCTTCCGCTGCCGTGACCTGTGGGAGGCCGGGGCACGGGTCGTCCTCGGCTCCGACTGGCCCATCGCGCCGTACCCGCCGCTCCAGGTCATGGCCGGCGCCCGGCACCGCCGGCCCGCGGACCTCTCCCTTCCGCCGCATGGCCCCGGCCAGGCCCTCACCCCGCTCCAGGCGCTGCAGGGCATGACCGTCAACGCCGCCTGGGCCGCGGGGGAGGAGGACCACGCCGGACGTCTTGCTGTCGGCCACCGCGCCGACCTGACCGTGCTGGCCGACGACCCGCTGAGGGTGCCCGACACCGGGCTGGCCGAGCTGCCGGTGCTGCTCACGGCGGTGTCGGGGCGGATCACGCACCGGGGACCTCAGCTGTAGCGGGACGGCGCGGTCGGAGGAGGCCGGAGGAGGGGGGAGGACGGGCGCGGTGCTGCGGGCGGGTACGGGCGGCCTTCGAGTGGCGGTCCGCGGGGAGGTGCCGGGCGGCTCGATCGCGGCGGCCGGAGGTCAGTCCGATGAGTCGCGTCGTTCCTGGCGGGCGCGGCGGGCGCGGCGGGCCTCCGGCAGGAGCGGCAGCAGCGACAGGACGACGACCAGGCCGACCAGCGGCAGCAGGTAGTCGTCGATGTGCGGAACCGAGGCGCCCAGGGTGAACCCGGCCAGGACCAGCGCCTGCGACCACAGCAGACCGCCGACGGTCTGCCAGATCGTGAAGGCCCGCGCGGGCACGCCCAGGGCGCCGGCCACCGGGTGCAGGACCGACCGCAGCAGCGGTACGAACCGGCCGATCACCAGCGCCTTCCCGTGCCCGTAGCGGGCCAGCAGTCCTTCCGCGCGCCCCGCCGCGGCCCTCACCCGGTGACTGGACGTACGCGCCAGCACCGCCCGTCCGCCGTGCCGCCCGATCAGATACCCCACCTGGCCGCCCGCCACCGCTCCGACGGCCGCGCACAGCAGCACCTGCCACAACGCCAGCCGCGGCGGCTGCTGCGCGCTGCCGGCGCACAGCACCCCGGCCGGGAACAGCAGCGTGTCACCGGGCAGGAAAAAGCCGACGACCAGCAGGCCCGACTCGGCGAAGATCACCACCAGGACACCCAGCGCGCCGAAGGCGGCCAGCACCGAGGCGCTGTCCAGCGGGTTGACGGCTATCACCGGCCGAGCCTCCTGGCCTCCTCGCAGACCTGTCCGCTCCCCAGCATCGCCCGACCGGCGCCCCCGTGCGCGCCGGTCGGACGTCCGGTTGTACGCAAAACCCCGCCCGGCGTCTCAGTCCGGCGGCCCCGTCTCCGGCCGGTGAGCCCCGCCGCCTACGCCGCCCGTGACCACCGCCCCCCCCCCCCGCGGAGCCGCCTGCTTCCAAGCCACGCCGTCCCCGGGTGCCCGACGGACCGTTCCTAGAAGAACCCGAGCTTCTTGGGGGAGTAGCTGCAGAGCAGGTTCTTCGTCTGCTGGTGGTACACGCTCGCCGTCGCCTATGACCTGCGGCAAGGGGTGGAATCGTCTGCTGCTGGGCCGAGTTGGTCCGCACCTGGTCCGGATCTTGCTGCGTGATCTGGTGTTGGCGTGCGAGTCCTGCGGTACGCCATGGCACAGGTTGTAGAGGCCGTCTATGGGCGTCCACGCCAGTCCATGGTGTGTGCGTTGTAGCAGGTCAAGGCTTCGCGGTCCGGTGGCGTCGACTTAGTTGGTGACAGACGTGTGACAGGGCCGGTGATAGATCGAGGCCCTGCCGGGGGCATCCTTGGCGGGCCTCTGCCCAGAGCCGTGAGACGAAGCTTCACCGGAGCGCTCCGGTGAAGCATCACCGTGAAGGTGACTGTGCGTGCATGCGTGACGCGTTCGGCTCGTCATGCAGTTTGTCTTCCCTACGCTGTTCTAGAGGACGCTGAATTTGCGATCGCAGCCATGACGGACGACGTGGCCCGCCAGGCAACTGGGCGGGCTCTGTCGGCTGGAGGGTTGATGCGCTGTGCCCTGCTCGGGCAGGCCAAGCGGTATGCCGGATGCCCGTGGGTGAGTCACGTAGCCGCCGTCGTCGATGCTGAACCCCCCTTCGCTTCCCGTGATGTCGTTCGTGAGGCTAGGTGGGGCCCCAGTTTGTGTCAGGGGCCGTAGGGGCTCCAGTGCCCGTGGAAGGGCTTCAGTCGTCGGCTCGTGGTTCGCGGATCTCGGGCATCCGGGGCGGCGTGCTCAGTGGGTCGAGGCGCTCGACGGTGGTTACTGCCCAGATGATCCATGTTTCAGTTCTGGTCTGGTCTGGCCTGGAGGCGGGGTCTCGACTTGTGTGCGTGCGGCGCTCACGTATTCGGCCAGTCGGGGTCGCGTGGCGCCACGCCGCTTCCTGCGCTTCGAAGTGCCTGACACGGTACGCCTCGGCGTATTGCACGCGGGCCTGTCCCATGGCGGCTTCCCAGCTGATGCGCTTCTGGCTCCCGGAGGGCCTGTCGTTCGCGAGCCGCTACCCGGACACCGACGTCGCCCACAAGAACCTGCGGCTGTACGTCGAACGGCTGCGGGACGTCGTCACGGGCGTCGCCCGCGGTGACGTCCCGCAGTAGGAGAGAGTCAGAAACCGACTGACTGGAGGGCGCCCAGGCCGACGTCCGCGTAGGAGTGCTTGCCGGAGACGAAGATGTTGACGCCGTAGTAGTTGAACAGCCAGCAGGCGAACGCGGCCAGTGCCAGGTAGGCGGCCTTGCGGCCCTTCCAGCCGGCGGTGGCGCGGGCGTGCAGGTAGCAGGCGTAGGCGACCCAGGTGATGAAGGACCAGGTCTCCTTGGGGTCCCAGCCCCAGTAGCGGCCCCAGGCGTCGCCCGCCCAGATCGCGCCCGCGATGATCGTGAACGTCCACAGCGGGAAGACGGCGGCGTTGACGCGGTAGGCGAACTTGTCGAGGGAGGCGGCGGAGGGCAGCCGGTCCAGGACGGAGTTGGCGAAGCGCCCGGGGGTGCCGCCGGAGGCGAGCTTGCTCTCGAAGCTGTCCTTGAAGAGGTACAGGAGCGTGCCGACCGCGCCGACGTAGAAGACCGCGCCGCAGAAGATCGCGGTCGAGACGTGGATGTACAGCCAGTACGAGTGGAGGGCGGGCACCAGCTGGTCGCTGGCCGTGTAGAGGACCGTGACGGCGAGGCCCAGGTCGAGCAGGACTGTGGTGACCAGCGGCAGGCCGAGCCAGCGGATGTTCTTCCTCAGGGCGAGCAGCACGAGGAACACGCCGACGGCGACCGTCGTGAGGGTGAGGTTGAACTCGTACATGTTGCCCCACGGCGCCCGCTTCACCGACAGGGCGCGGGAGACCACGCCACCCGCCTCAATGGCGAAGGCGAGGACGGTGAGCGAGACGGCGATGCGTCCGTAGAGGTCGCCCTTCTCGGTGCCGCCGTGCGCGCCGGGCCCGTCGGGCACGTCACGGGAGCCGGCGGCGGAGCGCACCACGACCTGCGGCCGTTCCAGTACGGCGGTGCCCCCGGCCTTCTTCACGGTGACGGCCGGGCCGGACGCCGCCTTGGTGGCGGCGCCGGCGGTGAGCGCGGCGGCGGTACGGCCGACCTTGCTGCGGCTGCCGAAGAGCCACTCGGCGATGTACGCGAAGAAGGCCAGCGTGTAGACGGCCATCGCGGAGTAGATCAGCGTGTTGCTGACGTTCGCGAGATGCTCGTTGGTCGCGGCGGCGAGATTCACTTCTCAGCCCCTTCGGCAGTGACGGCGTGGGTGTCGGGGGATTCGGGGGTGGCGGGGTTCTCGGGCGCGGCGGGCGCCCGGTCGTACATGGCCCCGGCGAGGTCGCCGAGCTCCGCGGGGACCTTCGCGGACTCGCTGCGGCCGAGGCCGGCCATCTCCACGACGGTGACGCCGTCGGCGCCCCGGACCCAGACGCGTCGGCGCTGGATGAACAGGGACCCGGCCAGGCCGAAGATGGCGACGACGGCGCCGCCCAGGGCCCAGCCGCTGCCGGGCTGCTCGTCATGCAGTTTGTTTACCAGCGCTGTTCTCGATGACGATGATTTTGCGATCGCAGCCATGACGGACGAAATGGCCCGCCGGGGGAGTACCCCTTGGCCCCGGCGAGTTCCTTCTCGGTCGCGACGTGCTCGGCCCGGTCCTGTTCCTGGAGGACGAGGAACCCGACTGTGAGCCCTTGAGCGGTGATGGTGAAGTGGGGAGATGCCCTGCGACGGCGATGAGACGGGGGTGCGGAGCCTGTCCCCCCGCAGCACTATCGATGCCAGGAGCCGATTCGGCGGCGTTCTCGCCGGTCGACGCAGCTGCCTGCTACGCCTTCCCGTTCGGCCTGCCGAAATCGGCTCCCCGCAGCGCTGCCTACTGGGCACCCTCGTCGGCGCGCCCTCCAAGCCGCTGTGCGACCCGCTCGGCGGTCTGCTGACCCGTAAGCACGGCGCCATTCATGGTTCCGGCCCACTCGCCGGCGGTTTCTACCCCGGCCCAGTGGATGCGCCCGTGAGGCTCTGTGAGGGCGCTGCCGTAACTGACGGATGCATAGGGGGCTACAGCAGGGTTCGGCCCTCCCGGGGCGAACGGTTCGGACGCCGGGCCCCAGCAGTGGTCCACGTAGTCGATGGGGGTGCTCGCCTGAGCGCCGTACAGCCCGACGAGCTGGTCGATCACCCGACGACGTCGATCCGCCGAGTTGAAACCGTCGAATACGCGAGGGTCGCAGAAGGCCATCAGGACGCCTGGTCCGCTGTCATCGGGCGAAACGTCGAAGGTGATGAAAACGGTCCCGGTGTCGGTCAGTGCCTCACCCGAAAGCCCGCTGCTCCGCCAGAAGGGCTTCTCATAGGCGACGAACGCCTTGCTCAGTGTGCCCAGACGCCAGGTCTTCGCGAGCCCTTCCGCCTTGTCAGGCAGGGCAGGCTGGAAGTCGATGTCGGCGCGGTGCGAGGGGGCGGCGGTGACGATGGCGTACTTGGCGTTGATCACTTTCGAGTCGGTACTGACCGTGACGCCGCTGTCGTCCTGGGTGATTCGTCGAACAGGGGCACCGACGACAACCCTGTCGCCGAGTTGCTCGGCGAGCCTCACGGCGATCTCTTGAGTGGTTTCGGTGATTCGCTCCTCTTGCTGACCGCCCTCGACGCTGAGCATGTGCTCCACGCCCCCTGCAGCGCGAATGTAGCGCAACGCGTGCAGCAGAGAGACGTCCCCCGGGCTGCAGCCCCACTGCACCTTGGTGAGGATGGTCATCAGCGCCCGGGTGCTCGTTGTCGCCTGCTGCTGGTCGAGCCATTCTCCGAACGAGATCGCGTCGAGCTGGCCGGCGTCCGGGGATTCCCAGGCCGCATCGACGTTGATGGTCGAAGTCAGTTCCGCCACCGCCATCTGGATACGGGCCAAGTCTTCCAAGGCTTCCGGTGAGACCTCGGGAAAGGTGCCGGTGTAGGTGCTGCGCTGTCCGTCCATCCACAGGACGTTGTGGCCCTTGTCGAACTGACTGGTCGTGGTGCACCCCAACCGGCTCGCGAGGTCTCGGATCGCAGTGTGCCGCCGTGCGACCCACGTTGCCCCGAGGTCGACCTTGATCCCGGCCACTTCGCCTGAGAACGCTCGGCCTCCGACGCGGTCGCGACCTTCCACGACCAAGACCGACACGCCCATGTTCACGAGCCGTTCTGCGGCGGTCAGGCCGGCGAAGCCGGCACCGACGATCACGACGTCGACTGCTGTTTCCTCGGTTCCGCCCTTAAGAGAATTCGACATGCTTTCCTCCTTCACTCACGCGGTCTGCGTATTGTGAGATGTATTGGGTCATCGGGTCAGTAAGGGATTCGGGACTGCTATATGCCGTGCCAGGTATGGTGACGTGCCACGCCCGAATCGGCGGTTTCTGTGCCAGTTTCCGAATCTTCCTTGGTCGCGATTCCGACATTTCCACCGTCTCAATTATGGCGTCCGGCTGCAACAGAAAAGTGCACCTGTCTCGATCGGAGCGAGTGCACGATGCACCGACTCCCTCCTGAGCTCGGGGCATCACCGATTGTCGAGCGATGTGACACGCCATACCCGCCACGCCCGAAGCCTGTGGCTTGATTCGAAAAATTCGGCGATCGTGAACGTGCTTGCCGTCCGGTCTCGTAATCGAACACCGGCTTCGGCTGCTTTCTGTTCCCTCGAAAGAAGTCAAAACAGAGAAGGATCTCAGCCGGGTAGGTAGTCCTCGTACTTGAGTGGCTGCCCTGTCAGCGCGGGGTGGCCGAATATTCCGGGGTGCCGCTGACCTTGGGGCGGTGGTGGAGGCGGAGGCAGGGTCGGCCGCGCCGTGCCTGGTGATCCGGACTCCACCCCGTTGTGCTCAGGGGGTGAGTACGAGGCGGATCGGGTCTCCGATCTTCTTCTCCAGCCGGGCGACGGCGTCCGCGGCTTCGGCCAGGGGGACGTGGGCGCTGACGGAGGGGCCGAGGTCGATCCGTCCGGCGGCGGCCAGCGCGACGAGCTGTTCCACGTGCTCAGGTTCGGAGCCGTAGTGTCCGCGGATCTGCCGGACGTTGAAGCAGAAGTCGATGCTGTCGGCGACGCTGACCGGCTCCGGGGTGAGGCCGGCGAGGACCAGGACGCCGTTCGGGCCGAGCACGGTGCTGGCCTGGGCACGGGCCGCTCCGACGCCGGCGAAGTCGAAGGCGACGTCGATGCCCCGGCCTGCCGTGGCTTTGTGCACCGCCTCAGTGAAGTCTCCGGCTGCGGGGTCCAGCGCGTGGTCGGCGCCAAAAAGGAGGGCGCGCTCGCGGGCCGAGGCCAGCGGGTCGACGGCGATGACAGGGGCGGCGCCGGCCAAGCGGGCGAGCCGGATGCCGTGGGCGCCGAGACCTCCGGCTCCCCAGATGCCGACGGCCTGCGCGGGGCGGACCGCGCCGGTGTCCACGATCGCGGCGTAAGGGGTGGAAACGGCGTCGGGGATGATCGCGGCCTGGTCGAACGGCAGGTGGTCCGGGATGGGGAGCAGGGTGTCCTCCCGGGCGAGGGCGTACTGCGCCCAGCCGCCGTCGTAGTCAACTCCTCGGGTCAGGGGCTGGCGGCAGGTCATGTAGCGCAGGCAGTCGGCGCAGTCGCCGCACGCCTGACCGGCCTGTAGTACGACGCGCAGGCCGGGGGTCCAGTTGCCCTTGACGCCGGGGCCGACGGTGTGGACGACACCGGCCACCTCGTGGCCGGGGGTGAGGGCACCGGAGTCTTTGACGGTGTCCACGGGGTAGAAGGGGCTCAGGCTGCCGTCGATCAGATGGATGTCGGACAGGCAGACGCCGGCTGCCCGCACTTCGACGAGGACTTCGCCCGGGCCGGGAACCGGGATCTGGACCTCTTCGACGGCGAAGGTGCGGGTGTCCAGGCGAAGCCGCCCGGCCAGCATGGTGTTCATGCGCGGACCTCGATGTGCTCGGGAAGAAGCGCACGCCTATAGCTCAGACGCACGACATGGTCACATGACCATGTCGGTTAACCGTGTCTGTTGACGAGGTCGCCTGTCAAGCGGCCGCCGCTGGACGTTCGTATCGGATTCCAGGTTCCCCCAGCCGTCTGTGTCCTTCGATACAGTCATACGACATGTTCGACTGACAAAGTCGTGTGTAGGTTGGTTGGCGACTGCTGGAGTGCAACGAAAGGCACGCTCATGACTCAGGTGTCCGTAGGCGCGGCGCGAGCGATCCCCGAGCGCCCCCCGCTGCCGCTCGTAGGCCATGCGTTCAACGTTCCCGCGGGCGCGGACTTCCTGGCCTACCTGCTGAAGGAGTTCAAGGAGTTCGGCCCCGTGTACCGGCTGCGCATCTTCGGGAGGGACACCGTCATGGTCGGCGGTCTGGACCTCGTGACCGAACTGTCGGACGAGACCCGCTTCCGCAAGCACGTCCACGCCGACCTGGTCGAGGTCCGGGCTCTGGCCGGGGACGGTCTGTTCACCGCCTACAACCACGAGCCGAACTGGCGCAAGGCCCACGACATCCTGATGCCCGCGTTCTCCCTCGGCGCGATGCGCAGCTACCACGACCCCATGCTCAACGTCGCCCGCTCGCTGATCGACAAGTGGGACCGGCTGGCCGGGGTGCAGTCGGTGGACGTGCCCGACGAGATGACCCGGCTGACCTTCGACACGATCGGCCTGTGCGGCTTCGGCTACGACTTCGAGTCGTTCCGCCGCGACGACCTGCACCCGTTCGTCGAGGCGATGGCCCGGGCCCTCGTCTTCGCCCAGGAGAAGGGCGAGTCCATCCCGGGCTCCGAGCTGTTCAAGAGGAAGAAGGTCGAGCAGTTCCGCGCGGACATCGATCTGATGACGGACCTCGTCGACGACGTGATCAGGGAACGCCGCGCCTCCGGCGACACCAGTACGGACGACCTGATGGGGCTGATGCTGCACACCAAGGACCCGGTCACCGGTGAGCCGCTGGACGATGTCAACATCCGTCACCAGGTGATCACTTTCCTGATCGCCGGTCACGAGACCACCAGCAGCTCGCTCTCCTTCGCCCTGTACTACCTGACCAAGCACCCCGAGGTGCTCGCCCGGGCCCAGGCGGAGGTGGACGCCCTGTGGGGTGACACCGACTCCCCGGACCCCCAGTACGGCGACATCGGCAAGCTCACCTACATCCGCCAGGTTCTCAACGAGAGCCTGCGGCTGTGGCCGACGGCGCCCGCGTACGCCGTCGAGCCGATCGAGGACACCGTCATCGGCGGCAAGTACCCCGTACGCAAGGGCGAGTCGCTGATGGTGATCACCTCGGCCCTGCACCGCGACGCCGCCTGGGGAGAGAACGTCGAGCTGTTCGACCCCGAGCGCTTCACCCCCGCGCGGGAGGCGGCTCGCTCGGTCCACGCCTTCAAGCCGTTCGGCAACGGCGAACGGGCCTGCATCGGCCGCCAGTTCGCGCTGCACGAGGCCACCCTGCTGCTCGGCCTGCTGGTGCACCGCTACCGCCTGATCGACCACACCGACTACCAGCTGAAGATCAAGTCGACGCTGACCATCAAGCCCGACGGGTTCAGCCTGAGGCTCGCCCGCCGCACCAGCGACGAACGGCGCCTGCCCGCCGCGACGGCGGCGGACCCGGCCGCGGGCCGGACCGCGGCCGTGACGCGCCGGGCGAGCGGCACCGCGCTGACCCTGCTGCACGGCTCCAACCTCGGCACCTGCGCCGGCATCGCCCGCGACCTCGGCACGGAGGGCGAGGAGCACGGCTTCGCCCCGTCCGTCGCCCCCCTCGACACGTACACGGAGAAGCTGGCCCACGCCGAGGGCCCCGTCGTCATCGTCGCCGCCTCCTACAACGGCCGCCCCACCGACGACGCCGCCGAGTTCGTCGCCTCCCTGGAGAACCTCGCCCCCGGCTCGCTCACCGGGTTGCGGTACGCCGTCCTCGGTGTCGGCGACCGCAACTGGGCAGCCACCTACCAGCGGATCCCCACCCTGATCGACGAGCGTCTGACCGCCGCCGGCGCCGTCCCGCTCCTGGAGCGCGGCAGCGCCGACGCCTCCGGCGACTTCGGCGGAGTGGTCGACCAGTGGACGGAAGACCTGTGGAAGGTGCTCCTGGACGAGTACGGCGTGGCGATCGCCGGTGAAGCGGCCGGCCCCGCACCGGAGGCGGAAGGGGAAGGGCTGTACGAGCTGGAGGACACCTCGGAGTCCGTCCTCGGCGGTCTCGCCGAGCGCCACGGCGTCCGGCCGATGGAGGTCCTCGAAGCGTACGAACTCGTCGACACCGACCACGAACTGGGCCGCTCCAAGCGGTTCCTTCGGCTCCGGCTGCCCGAGGGCGTCACCTACCGCACCGCCGACCACCTGGCCGTCCTGCCCCGCAACCCCGAGGCCCTCGTCCAGCGCGTCGCCGACCGCTTCGGCCTCGACCTGAACCGCACCGTCCGGCTGCGCGCCCGCCGCCGGAGCCGGGGCGCCCTCCCCGTCGACCGGCCGCTGACCCTGCGCCGCCTGCTCACCGACTTCGTCGAGCTCCAGGACGCGGCCACCCAGGAGCAGGTCGCCGTGCTCGCCGAGCACACCTCCTGCCCGCCCGAGAAGCAGCCGCTCACCGCCGTCGCCACCGCCGATCCCGAGACCTTCCGGGAGCAGGTGACCGCCGCGGGGCTCAGCGTCCTGGACCTCCTGGAGCGCTACCGCGCGTGCGAACTCCCCTTCGAGCGCTTCCTGGAGCTGCTGCCGGTCCTGCGCCCCCGGCACTACTCCATCTCGTCGTCCGCCGCGGCCCGGCCGTGGGAGGCCGACCTGATGGTGTCGCTGCTCGCCGCGCCGCACCGGTCGGGGGAGGGCACCTTCCGGGGCATCGCCTCGCACTTCCTGCAGACCGTGAACGCGGGTGACGTGATCCAGGCTCGGGTCCTGCCGTGCAGCGAGTCCTTCCGCCTCCCCGAGGACACCGCTGTGCCGGTGATCCTGGTCAGCGCAGGCACCGGTCTCGCGCCCTTCCGCGGCGCCGTCCTGGACCGCCACCACACGGGTTCGACCGGCACCCTGCTCTGCTACTTCGGCTGCGACCACCCCGACGTGGACTTCCTGCACAGGGAGGAGTTCGAGGCGGCGGAGGCGGCCGGCGCCGTCAGCATGCGCCCCACGTTCATGCATGCGCCCGAGAACGGCGCCCGCTTCGTCCAGGAGCGTATCGCCCGCGAGAGCGAGGAGGTGTGGGCGGTCCTGGAGGCCGGTGGGCGCGTCTACGTCTGCGGCGACGGGCGTCGCATGGCCCCCGCCGTACGGGAAGCGTTCATGGCGATCTACCGCGAGCGGACCGGTGCGAGCGATGAGCAAGCCGTGGCATGGCTCGCCGCGCTCGTAGGGTCCGGACGCTACGTCGAGGACGTCTGGGCCGGCTGAATCCCCCGCAGAAACGGTGGTGGGCGCACCTTCCCGGGTGCGCCCACCACCGTTTCGCGTCGTGTCAGTCCATCGGTACGTCCGGGAGGTCGAGGTCCCCCTTGGCCAGCGCCACGGTCGCGGCCACGAGCGCCCTGAGCCCCGTCCGCTCGGTGGCCTCGTCCGGCAGGCACTGCAGGACCTGCATGGTGAGTCCGTCGAAGCCGGAGAGGAAGAACCGGGCCACCGTCTCCGGGGACTCGGTCAGTTCCTGCCCCGTCCTCTCGGCCGTCTCCGTGATCACCTGTGCGGTCACCTCTACGACCCGCCGGTAGTGGCTCTGCCGGGCCTCGTTGAGGCCGGGCACGCGCAGGGCGAACATGGTCAGCTCGCTGAGCAGCTGGTGGTGCGACGTCGGCTCGCGCACGGTGCCCCACAGGGCACCCGCCAGGGCGCTGAAGGTCTCCTCGAAGCCCGCGCCCTCCGGCGCCGCCCGCCGCACCTGGGCGACCAGCTCGTCGGTGATCTGGTCCATGACCGCGCGGTAGAGGTCCTCTTTCGTCCCGAAGGTGTAGTGGACGGTGGCCTGCGCGACACCGAGCTCCGCAGCGATGGCACGGGTGCTCCCCGCGGCGACGCCCTCCCGGGTCATGAGGTCGATGGCCGCTTTGATCAACTGGGGGCGGCGCTCCGCCGCGGAAACATGAGCCATACGCCCACTATATCGACTTAGTCGATCGATCAAGTCGGCTGGGATCGGAGGCTAGCCACCTGGGTGGTCGACGCGCTGACCGCCAGGGAGAGCCTGCTCGGCCCAGATGACCTTTCCCTCGCGACCGTGCCGCGTCCCCCAGCGCTCGGCGCACTGGGCCACGAGGAGCAGGCCGCGGCCGCCTTCGTCGTAGATCCGGGCGCGGCGCAGATGCGGGGCGGTGCTGCTGGCGTCGGAGACCTCGCAGGTGAGCGTCGACTGGAGGATCAGTCGCAGCAGGACGGGAGCCCTGCCGTAGCGGATCGCGTTCGTCACCAGTTCGCTGACCACCAGTTCCGTGGTGAAGGAAAGATCTTCCAGCCCCCAGGCCGCCAGGACGTCGGAGGCGAAGCGGCGGGCCCCGGACACGGCCGCCGGATCGGACGGGAGGTCCATCGTGGCCACGTGGTCCGGGTCGAGGGCGTGGGTCCGGGCGACGAGCAGGGCGATGTCATCGGCGGGGCGGCCGGGCAGCAGCGCGGCCAGCAGCCGGTCGCAGATCTCCTCCAGAGAGTCCGGCGCCGAGGTGAGGACGCTGTGCAGCGTGGCGAGTCCGAGGTCCACGTCCCGCGTGCGGCCGGCGATCAGCCCATCGGTGTGCAGGACCAGCAGGCTGTCCTCCGGCAGCTCGAACTCGCCCGTCTCGAAGGGGAGTCCACCCAGGCCGAGGGGTGGTCCGACCGGCACCTCGGGCAATCCGGCCACCCTGGCGGTCTCGCCGGAGGCCGGGGAGGTCACGACGGTCGGGGGGATGTGGCCGGCACTGGCCAGGGAGCACCGGCGGGAGACGGGGTCGTAGACCGCGTACAGGCAGGTGGCGCTGGTCTCGCCCTCGTCCGGCGACTCCTCGCGCTGCATTCGGATGACCACGTCGTCCAGATGGGTGAGAAGTTCGTCGGGCATGAGATCGATGTCGGCGAAGGCACGGACGGCCGTGCGGAGCCGGCCCATGGTGGCGGCGGCGTGCAGGCCGTGACCGACCACGTCGCCTACGACGAGCGCGACGCGGGCCCCGGACAAGGGAATGACGTCGTACCAGTCACCGCCCACACCGGCGCCGGACCCGGCGGGCAGGTAGCGCGAAGCCGTTTCGACGGCTGGCTGTTCCACCGTGGTGCGCGGCAGCAGGGTCCGCTGGAGGGTGAGCGCGGTGGAACGCTCCTGGGTGTACCGGCGGGCGTTGTCGATGGATACCGCAGCCCTGGAGACGACTTCCCGGGCCAGCAGGAGATCGTCGTCGTCGAAGGGGACCGAGGCGCGGTGGCGCACGAACTGCACCAGTCCGAGGGTGTCCCCGCGGGCGTGCAGGGGCACGAGGAGTACGGAGTGGAGGCCGAGGTCGCGCAGTACTCGGCCGTGGGAATCCGACGGAGCCAGCCACGGGGGCGTCTCGGTCGCCGCGATGTGCTTCAGGACGGACCGTCCGGTGGCCAGTGCGCGCACCGCCTCCGAGTCGTCGGGGTAGGCGTGGGTCTCACCGACGCGGAGCGGGGACTCCGGACAGCCGTCGAGGACGGAACGCTGGGCGACGCGGCGCTGCGTCAGAGCCTCCGGCGAGCCCGTGCCTGTTTCGTCCAGGGCGGAGTCGAGGAGGTCGACGGTGACGAGGTCGGCGAAGTCCTCGGTGCAGACCTCCGTCAGCTCCTCCGCGGTGCGGGTGATGTCGAGCGTGGTCCCGATGAGCTTGCTCGCCCTGTCGGTGAGGGCGAACCGACGCTGCAGCAGACGCTCGCGTTCCTCCTCGTAGGCGGCGACGACTTCTTCCGAGGAACGGTCCACATAGTCGAAACCGAGCGCCACCAGCCTCTTGGAGATCAGGTGGACCATGTGCCAGTCGCCGGTGAGACGGGCGGCCTCGGCCTGCATCTGTTCGAGCAGGCCGAGATGGCCCAGCCGGTAGGCACGCAGGAGCCGGCTCACCGGGATCCCGCGCCGGGCGTAGAAGCGGCCCAGGTCCAAGGCGGCCGGGGGAGCCTGCGACGCGCTCGCGCCGGGGCGGGTCTCCAGGAGATCCAGAAGGGCGGTGATGTGCTGGACCGTCTCCTCCAGGGTCAGGGCCTCGATGTCCGCGTTCTCCCACAGCTCGGGGAGCTCACCGTTCAGGCGCTGGAGCAGCAGGACGGCCAGCTTCAGCACCTGTGGCCTGAGGTGGCGGGCGAGCTGACCAAGGAACGCATCGACCTCGGTTCCCATAGTGCGAATGTACGGGAAGGCCATGACGTGCGCTCCTCGGACAACTGCGGCAGCCTTTGCCGGCCCGGGTCTCAGAGACCGAGGTGGTCGCCCAGATCGGCGTAGTCGACCTGCCACAGACCGGGGGAGCCCGTGGGGTACTGGGAGCGGAAGCCGAGCATGCGCTGGACACGCGGCGAGAGCGTCTTGGCGAGCTCCCGGTCGACCAGGAAGGGGTACGCCTCCTCGCCGGTGAGGAAGCCCGCGTTGAACGTGAAGGCGAGGCCCCGCCGGTACTCGTCGCCGGTCTGGTTCGCCCCGCCGCCGTGCGCGGTCTTGCCGCTTATGAGAAGGACGTCTCCGGCGTTCATGACCGCGGGAATCGTTTGCTCCGGAGCCCCGCGGTCCTCGAAGTCGCTCCAGTGGTTGCTTCCGGGGATGACGCGGGTGGCGCCGTTCTCCTCCGTGAAGTCGGTCAGGGCGACCAGGAAGTTGATGGTGACTTCCGGGCCGCCGGGCCCCATGCCGATGAAGGGGAACCAATTCTCCAGGTCACGGTGGAGCATCTGCGCATTGTTGCCGGGGCCGATCTCGATCACCTGTGCGGTGGTCATCCAGTACGTGCCCGACTCCTGGAGGAAGACCAGGTCGCTGATCTCGTGGACCAAGGGATGGTCGATGACCTCGCTGCGGAACGTGGCGCTGTGCGTCACCAGGTTCGTGAGGCGCTTGGTGTTGCTGCCGTGGAACGCGGCCACGATTTCGTCCTCGTGGGTGGACCCCGGGGCGAGCGCCTGCAGCGGCTGCTCGATCTCGGCGTTGAAGCGGGCGATCTGCTCCCGCGTCAGAAAGTTTTTGATGATGACGCCGCCGTCACGGGTCACGATCTTGAGGATCTCCTCCGCCGGCGTGTCGTTCGCCACGGATGCCAGGTTCTGGGCCTTCTCCTGTGTGGTCATGTGTGTCCTCTTCCTCGATCTGAATCGCGGTTGATCGGCCGTTCGATCAGCCGCGGGCGTTCCGTCTTCTGGGGACTCGCGCGCGGCGTCCTCGCGAGGGGCAGGTGGGTTCGGTGGTCATGGCGTTTCCGCGTTGTTCCTGTGGTGGTGGTCTCACTGTCGCCAGCCAGTACCGCGGGTGAGAACGACGGCGGGCACCTGCTTCGCCCGGGTCCGGTGCACGATGCACGGTCCGGTCGGGGGAACGGCGGAGCTATCCGCTCACGACGTCCTCGTCGGAGTCGAGGCGCGCTCCAGGGGATCTACGTGCAGGAGTGGGTCCCGGCGCCGTGTGCCGGGGGTGTGTGGTTCGCTCCCAGGGACGCGCGCTGCCGAGCCATCCGAGGAGGAAAGCTGCCGGGACGGAGACCAGCCCGGGGGTGTGGAGCGGGAACAGGTTGAAGTCCTGCTCCGGCAGCAGCGCGTATCTCGTCCCTGAAACAGCTGGGGAGGCGAGGGTCAGGAGGGTGCACAGAGACAGCCCTCCGTACACGAGCCACAGCAGCCCGCGGCGGTCGAAGCCGGTCCACAGGAAGGAGTAGACGAGCGCGGGGAACACGCATGAGGCCGCGAGGCTCAGCGAGAAGGCGAGGAGGAACTCGATGGGGTAGCGGTGTACGGCGGTGGTGAGGAGAAGACTCACGGAGCAGAGCGCGACAACGGACAGCCGCAGGACCGCCGGCTCCCCGATCCCCATCCCGCTCCGGGTACGGCCCTTCCGCCCCAGCAGGTCGCGGGTCATGGAGACGGCGGCGGCGAAGGTCACGCTCGCCACGGCCGTGAGCATGGCGAGGAAGGCGACACAGGCCACGAGGGTGATGAGCACGACCCGGCCGGTGGAGTGGTGGGGGAGGACCTCCGATGCCAGGAGGATCGGGGCTCCTTGTCCCTTCGCGTCGACCGCCCCGATCTGTCCGCTGCCCACCACCGCGGCCGCGGCGAAGCCGGTCGTGATCAGGAGCAGGTAGAAGAGGCCGGTCAGCCCTACGGCGATGCTCAGTGAGCGCCGAGCGGCGGGCACGTCCCGGCTGGCGCTGACGCGCAGGAGCAGGTGGGGCATCATCGCGGTGCCGAGGATGACGACGATGTGGTCGCTGATCGTCCCGAGCGCACCGAGATCGGCGGTGTGCGCCCACAGCCCGGGGCTGAGGTAGTGATCCGGAGACATGCTCTTGTCCGTGGCAGCCGACAGCAGAGCTTCAGGGCTCCAGTCGAACAGGCGGAGCGCCATCAGCGTCAGTGCGGCGAGCGCCGCCAGGGCTACGGGCACCTTGGCGACCTGCACGAAACTGGTGCCGCGCAGATCGGCCACTCCTGCGAAGCATGTGATGAGGACTCCCATCAGCACCGTGCACACCACCTGCGCCGCCTCGGTCGGCTTGCCGATCAGAAGAGCGGCGGTGATGCCGCCGGCACGCAGTTGCACCATGAGCAGGGGTACGGCGATGCACAGCGTCACCACCGCACCGGCGATCCGCGTTCCCGGTCCCTCGGCACGCAGAGAGAACAGCTCGCCCAGGGTGTAGCGGCGGGTCGCGCGAATCCGGGAGGCGAGGAGCAGGAAGACGCCGAGTGCGAGGGCACTGTCGACGGCGGTCGAGACTCCGTCGTAGCCGAAGAGGGCGATCGCTCCCGGCAGCGAGACCAGAAGGACGACCGTGATCTGTTCTCCCGCCATCGCGACGCCGTTGAAGACGGGCGGGAGAGACCGGTCGGCGACGTGGAGGCGTTCCGGGTCGTCGTCCTGAGTGACAAGAGTGAAGACCCACAGGAGGCACAGGCCGATGAAGACGAGGAAGGTGGTGATGACCGCGCCCCTCGTGGCGGAGCCGGTGAGGTCGGGCGAGCCGACGCTCAGGAGGAAGAACGTCACCACGTGCCCCCGTTCGGTCGAGAGGCAGTGGTCGTCGCCGAGGCCGGTTCGCAGGAGGACGCGGCCCGGTTCTCGTGCCACCACGTTGCGCCGACGAGGACGACGAGCTGCGTGAGTGCCCACGCCATGCCGAGGGTGAGACGTCCGTACACGGAGACCTCTCCTAGGGTCGTGGAGCAGGAGAGCAGGACACCGACGGCGAGCGGCAGCGCGTTGACAGTGACCAGCACACGTGTGTCACGGGGGGAATGTCGGGAGGAAGCGGGAGGCACGGAACCTCTCTCTGAGGAAAAGGAAGACGGACACGGCGCGAGGGGTCGCGGGGGACGGTCGCAGCCGTTGAGGACGAGCGATGGAAGTCGGGCGGTCGTGCTCCGTACCGGTCGGAAGTGCATGCTGCGACTGCGGGGGCTCGGCGGTGGCGCGGCCGCCCCGGCCCGGCCGCAGCGAGGTCGGTGAGGAGCCCCGTACCGGAACGCGTCGGGCGTCAGCGGCGTGTGGCCGCCGTCAGGCCGGCGTACTGCCCGGCACGTTCCAGCAGACGGGGGACACCCGTTTCGAGCGACGGCCCGAAGGTCGTGTCGTGGGGGCGCTCACCACGCTGCCAGCGTGTGTAGATGGCCTCGCAGAAGATCGCCGCCTTCCACAGGGCGAGGGTCTGGTACCAGGGCAGTGGGGTCAGATCGAGGCCCGTGCGGGACTTGTAGCGCTCTGCCAGCTGGCGCTGGGTGAGATAGCCGGGCGACCGGGTCACCCGGGTGAGCTCGAGCGGCGTGGCCGGGTTGCCGGCCTCGGACCAGGTGGCGGTGAGATACCCCAGGTCCGCGAGCGGGTCACCGAGCGTGGCCATCTCCCAGTCCAGGATCGCGAGGACCCTGGCCGATGCCTGGGGCGCGAACATGAGGTTGCCCATGCGGTAGTCACCGTGCACCACCGAGGCCGCCTGGCTCGTAGGCAGGTTGCGGGCGAGCCAGTCCCCGATGCGCTCCACCGCGGGCAGGCTGCGGTTGGTGTTGACCTCCCACAGGCCGCGGAACCGGTCGACCTGACGCCGCAGATACCCCTCGGGCCGGCCCAGGGAGGCGAGTTCCCCTCCGGACACGTCGATGCCGTGCAGGGCGACGAGGGTGTCGACGACCGCCTCGCTGGTGGCCCGGCGCTGTTCGGCGGGGGAGAGATGGGGTGGGATCGTGTCGGTGACGACCGTCCCGTCGAGCCGGGACATGAGGTAGAACGGCACGCCCAGAAGCGACTCGTCCTCGCAGACGGCGACGATCTCCGGCACCGGCACTCCGTGCCCGCCGAGGATCTTCTGGACGCGGGCCTCGCGCACCATGTCGTGCGTCGACTTGGGCAGGGGCGGACGCGGTCCACGGCGTAGTACGACGCACTCACCACCGCGCTGGATCAGATAGGTGATGTTGGAGTGGCCGTCGCCGATGCGTTGCCACGCGAGCGGGCCGCTGCCGATGCCTTGTGCGTCGAGGAAGCCGGTGACCGCGTCGAGGACCAGGAGCGGAGGGCTGTCGAGGTGGCGGGCGCTCTCCCAACTCGCCACGATCTCCACGCCGTCGGGGACGGTGTGCATCACGCGCCTCCGTGCCGGCCGACGACGGCGTCGCCCCTGTACTGCTCACCGGCGCGGACCGCGGCGGCGCGGCCGGCCGAGGCCCGACGCGCGATGGCCCACCGGTGGGTCTCGTTGGAGCCGTCGTAGATGCGGAACGGGCGGACCTCGTTGAGGTACTGCGCCAGCGGGAGTCCGTCGGATACCCCGTCCCCGCCACAGATCTGGATGGCGCGGTCGATCACCCGGAAGATCGCCTCCGAGCAGTGCACCTTCGCGATCGAGGACATCGCGGACCCCGCCTTGGGGTCGGTGCCCAGCAGGGCCGCGGTCTTGGTGATGACCGCGTCGGACGTCTCGATGTCGATGGTCGACTCTGCGATCAGGTGCTGCGCCAGGCCGAGAGAGTCGATCGGGCCGCCGAACAGCTCCCGCTTCCCGGCCCGGTCCAGCGCGATGTCGTGTGCCCGCCGCGCCAGCCCCAGCCACCGCATGCAGTGTGTGAGACGCGCCGGTCCGAGCCGTACCTGGGCGTAGCGGAAGCCGAGGCCCACCTCGCCGAGCACCGCCTCGTCGGGGACGAAGCAGTTCTCGATGTACAGATGCGGATGACCGCCGTCGATGGCGCGGTCGACGGTGTGGATCGCCTCGCCGACCCGGATGCCGGGGTTCGTCATGTCGACCAGGAACATGGTGGCCCCTTCGGGGGAGCTGCCCACGGACGGGGTCCGAGCCATCACGATGCAGAACGCGGCACCGACGGCACCGCTGGTGAACCGCTTGTGGCCGTCGATGATCCAGCCGCCGTCGGTACGCACGGCCGTGGTCCGCAGCGCCGCCGGGTCGGAGCCCGCCCCCGGGTGGGGCTCGGTCATGCCGAAGCAGGACCGGATCTCGCCGGCGGCCAGAGGCGCGAGATGGTGCTTCTTCTGATCCTCGGTGGCGATCAGGTTGAGCATGTGCATGTTTCCCTCGTCGGGGGCCATGCAGTTGAGCGTGCTCGGGCCGATGGTTGAGTAGCCGGCCTCCTGGAGGATCGGCGACCAGTGCTCGATGGGCAGACCCTGCCCGCCGTACTCCTTCGGCACGAGCGGCGCGAAGACGCCGGCCTCCTTCGCCGCCACCTGCAGCCGGTCACGGGTGGCTTGGTCGAGACGTCCGCCCGGTGCGGGCTCGGCGTCGATGACGACCTCGCGGATGAACCGGCGCGTGCGGTCACGCAGCTCCGCGACCTCTGGCGGAAGATGAGGGAAAGTCATGGCTGTCCTTTGTCGGGTGAGCGCGGTTTACGCGGTGCCGCCGACGACCGTGAGGCCGCCGTCGACGGTGAGGATGTGACCGGTGACCCAGGAGGAATCCTCCGATGCCAGGTAGGCCACGGCAGAGGCGATGTCCGACGGGACGCCGAGGCGCCTCATGGGGTACTCCGCGGCCACCTCCGCTTCCCTGCTCTCGTACAGGGCTTCGGCGAAACGGGTTTTCACCACCGCCGGTGCCACGGCGTTGACGCGGATCTCCGGACCGAGCTCGACGGCCAGGGTCCTGGTCAGGTGGGACACCGCCGCCTTGCTCACGCCGTACAGGCCGATGCCGGGCGCGGGGGTGTCGCCGGTCACCGAGGAGAGGTTCACGACGGTGCCGCGGCGTTCGGTGAAACCGAGCTTCGGGTGGGCCACCGCTTCCTGCACCCAGGCGAGAGTGGCGAGGACGTTGACCTCAAGGACCTTGCGGGCTGCCTCGAGGTCCAGGCCGACGACGGGGCCGTACGCCGGGTTGATGCCCGCGTTGTTCACGAGGACGTCCAGTCCGCCGAACTCGCGTGCGACGGTGTCGAAGGCCTCGCGCCGGTGCTCGGGGTCGTCCGCCTTGCCGGCGACGGTGATGACGCTGCCCCGGGGGAGAGCGGCGGCGGCCTCTTCGAGCGGCCCGGCCTTGCGCGCGGTCAGGCACACCCGCGCCCCCTCGGCGACGAGCCGTTCCGCGACGGCGAGACCGATGCCCCGGCTCGCTCCGGTCACGACGGCGACACGGCCCGCGAAACGGCCCTGGCCGGTGTGGTCCTTGCTCATGGCTCAGTCCTTCGAAGGGGAATTGGGCTCGGTGCCGTCGAGGCCGCGGAGTTCGGCGCGCCGGATCTTGCCGCTCTGGGTCTTGGGCAGGTCGGCCAAGAAGTGGATCGTGCGGGGGCACTTGTAGGCGGCCAGCCGGTCGCGGGAGAAGGCGATCAGCTCCTCGGCCGTGGCGATCAGGCCCGACTTGAGCGAGACGTAGGCGGTGACGGTCTCCCCGCGGTAGGCGTCCGGCTGCCCGACGACCGCGGCCTCCAGCACCGAGGGGTGCTCGTACAGCGCGTCCTCGACCTCGCGCGGCCAGACCTTGTACCCGGACACGTTGATCTGGTCCTTGAGCCGGTCCACCAGGTAGACCCAGCCCTCCTCGTCGATGACGGCGACGTCACCGGTACGAAGCCGGCCCTCCGGCATCGTGTGACGAGTGGCCTCGGGTTTGCCCCAGTACCCGGGCACCACCTGCGGCCCGCTCAGTTCGAGTTCGCCCTGTTCCCCGCTGGGCACCGGGTCGCCGTGCAGGTCCACGACGCGTGCCGTGAGGTGCGGCAGGGGCTTGCCTATGGACAGCGTCCCGCTCGGCAGATGCACCGGCGCTCTGTCCCCCGGCGGCACGGCGATGACAGCCGACGTCGTCTCGGTCATCCCGTAGCCGTTGTGGAGGTAGACACCGAACCGCTCCCGGAACCGCTCGACGGTCGCCGGCGGGATCGGCGCGCCGCCCGAGTACAGGGCCTTCGCCGACGCGAAGTGCTCCGGTCCGGCCTGCTGCAGCTCGTAGATCGCGTTGTACGCCGTGATGGAGCCGATCGTGTAGGTCACCCCGTGCTCGGCGAAGGCATCCAGGGCGACCTCGGGGTGGAACCGTCCCGCCAGGACCAGCGTGGTGTCGGTGAGCAGCGAG
Source organism: Streptomyces sp. SID486 (assembly GCF_009865385.1). Taxonomy (GTDB): domain Bacteria; phylum Actinomycetota; class Actinomycetes; order Streptomycetales; family Streptomycetaceae; genus Streptomyces. Next base: position 36,382 of record NZ_WWJT01000402.1, read on the forward strand.
ATCGTCGCGTTGACCACGGCACCGGTGATGTGGAACAGCGGAGCGATGGCGAACACGACGTCCCCGTCGCTCACCCCCATCCACGACGCGCAGGTCGCCACCACGCTCAGGACGTTGCCGTGGGTGTTCATGGCACCCTTCGGCGGCCCCGTCGTTCCCGAGGTGTACGTCAGGAACGCGACGTCGTCGCGGGTCAGCTCCACTGGCGAGGGGCTGCGGCCCTCGAACTCACCGATCAGCGCCACCAGATCGCCGTCCGGCGCGGGGGCCAGACGTTCCGTCGTCGCGAAGACCCGCGGATCGTTCCTCGACTGGTAGTCCAGGGCCGACGTGCTGATCAGCCATCGCACCGTGCTCCCCGCCAGCGTGCCGAGCGTCTCGTGGACGTCCGCGTCCGCGCAGACGACCCCGACCGCCCCGGAGTCGTCGATGATCCGGCGGAGCTCCTGGCGCCGGTACATCGGGTTGAGTCCCAGCGCCGTCGCCCCCAGCTTCCACAGAGCCAGCAGGACCAGCGCGTACTGCGGAACGTTCTGCAGGTACACCCCGACGCGATCACCCCGGCCGGTTCCGCGCGCCTCGAACGCGGCGGCCAGGGCGTCGGACGCCACGTCCACCTCCCGCGCGGACAGCGCACCGTCGAAGAAGCGGAGCGCCGTGCCCTCCGGGTTCTTCGCCACGCGTGCCTTCCAGGCGGCCACGAGTGAGCCGGGAACCGCGTCCGTCCCGGTACCGGACCCGTCGGGGAACGTGTCCAGCCGCCGACCTTCATCCACTGTCATCTGCCGTCCTTCCCACCCATGTCCATGCGCTTGGTGCGCCGGTCACGTGAGTTCGCGCTTGAGGATCTTTCCGGTCGACGTCATCGGCAGGGTCTGCACGATCTCCACGATGCGCGGGTACTTGTAGGCGGCCATCTGCTCCTTGCCCCAGGCGATCAGCTCGTCGGGACGGGCCTCGGCGCCGCGGTCGAGGATGACGAACGCCTTGATCTCCTCGCCGTGGCTCTCGTGCGGCACGCCGACGACCGCAGCCAGGCTGACCGCAGGGTGCGTCATCAGGACCTCCTCGATCTCGCGCGGGTACACGTTGAAGCCACCGCGGATGATCAGGTCCTTCGCCCGGTCGACGATGTAGTAGAAGCCGTCCTTGTCCCTGCGGGCCAGGTCGCCGGTGCGGAACCAGCCGTCCCTGATGGCTTCGGCGGTGGCCTCGGGGCGGCCGTGGTACCCCTTCATGACGTTGTGGCCCTTGACCGCGATCTCCCCGATGGCGCTGCCCGTGCCGTCGTCCTCGACCTCCGACCAGTCCGAGTCGACGAGCTTGACCTCGACGCCCCAGACGGGCACGCCGATCGACCCGGGCCGGGGCTCCCGCGCCGGATCACTGAAGGTCACCACCGGCGAGGTCTCGGAGAGGCCGTAGCCCTCCAGGACCTGAACGCCCAGCCGCTCCCTGACCTGCTTGACGATCTCCGCGGGGAGCGCGGCGCCACCGGAGACGCCGACGCGCAGGTTCCTCGCGATCCTCTCGACGTCGACGTCGTCGGTGAGCGTCTGCAACAGGCCCCACCACATGGTGGGGACGCCCGCGAAGACGGTGATGTCTTCCTGCTGCATCAGGGACACCGCCTGCCGGGCGTCGAACCGTGGCAGCAGCACCAGCGTGCTCGCTGTCGAGAAGCCGGCGTTCAACTGCACGGTCGCGCCGAAGGAGTGGAACAGCGGCAGCACGACCAGATGGGTGTCCAGGGCCGGCCGGTTCTCCAACAACTGGTTGACCGCGAGGGCGTTGAGCACCAGGTTGGCGTGGCTGAGTCCGGCGCCCTTCGCCTGTCCTGTCGTACCGCTCGTGTAGAGCAGCACGGCCGGGTCGTCCCCCGAGGTCCCGATGCTGTCGAACGTCGTCGCGGTGCCCCGCAGCGCGGCGCCCAGGGTCTCGACGCCCTCGATCGGGCTTTGCGCCGCGGGGCCGGCGGTGATGAGGAAGAAGTGCTCGCAGCCCGCGGCCTCGCTGAACCCGGCCTGTCCCTCCGCGCCCGTCGGCAGGCCCTCGCCGCCCTCGAAGCAGAAGTACGCCTTCGCCTCCGAGTCGGCGAGGTGGTAGGCGACCTCCCGGCCCTTGAGCAGGATGTTGAGCGGTACGACGACGGCGCCGGCCTTGAGGATCCCGTAGTAGACGATCGGGAACCAGGGCACGTTCGGACAACTGAGCGCGACCTTGTCGCCGGGCCAGATGCCGCGGTCCACCAGGAGGTTGGCGACTTGATTGGCGGCGGCCTCGACCTGGGCGTAGGTCAGACGCGTCTCGCCGAGGACGACGGCGTCCCGGTTCGGGTGCGTGCGGGCGGAGTCCTCGAGCAGGACCGAGAGGTTCAGCATGGTGTCTTCCGGAAAGGTGGACCGGGCCAGGCCGCGGGGGAACGGAACACGCGGCCTGGCTCGGGGCGGGTGGGGTTACACGCGGCTTGACGCGGACGTCACAACTGCCGCAGCAGCCGGTCGAGGGCCTCGGCCGTCGCCTCGACGTCGGCGGTGGTGTGCGCCGTGCTGAGGAAGACCTTGCCGGACGGCATGAACAGGAAGCCCTGCCGCAGCATCCCTTCGAGGATCACCGCCCAGAGCCCGCTTGTTCCGTGAAGCCCCGTGGCGCCACCGGCGGGGACGTACTGGAGGAGCGAGCCGACCCGGTTGAGGCTGCCGAAGTCGGGCGATGCACCGAGAACGGCGCCGACGAGGGCTTCGAACTCGGACGAGGTCCGTTCGAGTTGCTCGTAGACCGCGGGATCGGCCAGGACGCGCATCGTCGCCGCGACGGCCGCCAGCGCGATCGGGTTGGCGTTGAAGGTTCCGGCGTGAACGACGCCGGACGTCACCTGGTCGATCAGATCGGCCCGGCCGACGACGGCGCTCTGGGTGAAGCCGCCGGCCATCGCCTTTCCGAAGACGGACAGGTCGGGAAGGACGCCGTACTTCTCGGCCGCCCCGCCCCGGGCGATCCGGAACCCGGCGATCACCTCGTCGAAGACGAGGACGACGCCGTGCCGGTCGCAGAGGGTCCGCAGCGTCGACAGGAACCGCGGTGTGGGTGCTTCGACGCCGGCGTTGCTCATCACCGGGTCGACGAGCACGGCCGCGATGTCGCGCTCGACGGCCTCGCCCAGCAGGCGCTCGGCCAACGGTACGTCGTTGAAGCGCGCCACGACCAGGTCGTCAAGGACGCTGGCCGACTGCCCCGCCCCACCGGGGGTGGCGGGGCGATCGCAGTCGTCCTCGGACATCCCGGCGTACACGGTGTCATGCCAGCCGTGGTAGCTCTTGGCGAACTTGAGGACGCGGCGCCGGCCGGTGGCGGCTCGCGCGAGGCGCAGCGCCACCTGCACCGCTTCGGTCCCCGTGTTGCTCCACAGCAGTCGCTCGCCGTGCGGCGCCGCTTCGAGGACCGCTTCCGCCGCGAGGTACTCGAGCGGGTGGCCGGTGCCGACGACCTGCATCTTCGTCGCGACCTCGGACACCGCTGACAGCACGCGCGGGTCACTGTGACCGAGGACGAGCGGTCCCCAGGCCATCACGTAGTCGATGTACCGGTCGCCGTCCAGGTCCCAGACGTGTGCGCCCCGCGCCTCGCGCACGAAGAGCGGATGGGGAGGCATGGCGGCGCGCAGGCCCGACCCCACACCCCCGCCGACGCTGCGGCGGGCTCGCTCAAAGGCCGAGCGTGATGATTCCAGGGCCATGAGATCGCCCCTGCCTTTCAGTACGTGATCACCGAGCGGATGCCGATGCCGCGCTTCATCTGGTCGAACGCCTCGTTGACGTCCTTCAGACCGATCACGCTCGTCACCAGGGAGTCGAGATCGATGCGGTCGTTCATGTAGTGGTCGATCAGCAGGGGGAAGTCGGAAGCCGGCTTGCTGGAGCCGTAGTTCGAGCCGATCAGCGAGAGCTCCTGATCGGACATGACGAAGGGGTCGATGGAGACCTTCAGGCCGTCCGCCACCTGCCCGGCGACCACCGCCGTGCCGCCCCGGGCCAGGACCTCGTAGGCCGACTCGATGGTGCGGGGCAGCCCGATGGCCTCGATGGCGATCTCCACACCGCGTCCGTCGGTGAGCTGTCGCACCCGGTCCGCGAAATCCTCGCGGTCGTTGTTGATCAGGTCGGTCGCGCCGAAGACGCGCGCCTGCTCCAGCTTCTCGTCGGAGATGTCCGCGGCGATGATCTTCCGCGCGCCGGCGAGGCGGGCACCCTGAATCGCGTTCAGGCCGACGCCACCGCAGCCGAGGACCAGCACGGTGTCGCTCGGACGCACACCGGCGGTGTTGACGGCCGCGCCGACACCGGTCGTGACGGCGCATCCGACCAGAGCCGCCTGCCGGAACGGGGCGTCGTCCCGGATGGCGATCGCGCCCGACTCGGGCACGAGGGTGTACTGGCCGAACGTTCCGAGGCCCGCGAAGCTGAGCACGTCGCCCCCGCCGGCGGACGTGATCCGGGACCGACCGTCGAACGACAGGTGGTTCGCCGAGTGCTGACTGACCATGTCACAGAGGACCGGCCTGCCACTGATGCAAAAGCGGCAGCGGCGACAGGAAGGCGTCCAGGACAGCACGACGTGGTCGCCCTTCTTCAGCGTCGTGACGCCTTCACCGACGCTCTCGACGATCCCAGCTCCCTCGTGGCCGAGGATCATCGGCGAAGGAACCTCCCATTCGCCGAGGAGGACGTGGAGGTCGCTGTGGCACACCCCGCTGGCCTGGAGCCGCACGAGCACCTCGCCGGGCGGAGGCGTCGAGGGGATCGACACTCTCTCGATGGTCAGCGGTTCGTTCGGCGTCCTGAAGACGGCGGCGTCGAATTCGATGGTCATGCAAGGTTTCCTTCCGTGCTCTGGGGCGATCACGTCCGAGCGGTGCGGATGAGCTTCTTGTTGGCGAACTCGTCGATTCCCGCCCGGCCCAGCTCGCGGCCGAAACCGGACAACTTGACCCCACCGAAGGGCAGTTCCGCGCCTTCGAGGCCGACGCCGTTGATGAAGACCATGCCGGCGTCGATCCTGTCGGCGACGCGCAGCGCCTGCTCGGCGTCCGTCGTGAACACGTAGGAGCCCAGCCCGTACGGGGTCGCGTTCGCCAGCTCGACGGCCTCGTCCTCGGAGGCGACGCGGTAGACGGTCGCCACGGGGCCGAAGAGCTCCTCGGCGGCCGACGGCGAAGCAGGGGAGAGGCCCGTCAGCACGCCGGGCGGGAAGTACGCCCCCTCGCGCTGCCGTGCGGAGACGAAGGTGGCACCCTCGTCGACGGCTCGCTCGACCTGCTCCTCGACGTACTCGGCGGCGGCGACCGAGGAGAGCGGCGCCAGGCCATCGGTCAGGTCGAGCACCCTCTTGGTGAACTTGTCGAGGAAGGCGTCGTAGATGTCCTCGGCGACGATGAAGCGCTTCCCGGCGTTGCACGCCTGACCGGCGTTCTCGAACCGCGCCTCGACCGCGGCCTGGACCGTGGCGTCGAGGTCGTCGGTGGACAGCACGATGAAGGGGTCCGAGCCGCCCAGTTCGAGCACCACCTTCTTGAGACTGCGCCCGGCCTTCTCGGCGACCTCCGCGCCGGCCCGCTCCGAACCGGTGAAGGAGACGCCCTGCACGCGGGGGTCCGCGATGGCGCGACCGATCTGCTCGCCGGTGGCGTGGACGTTGACGTAACAGCCCTCGGGGAGGCCCGCGTCCGTGAACAGCTGCTGGAGAGCCGCGGACGACTCCGGACACTGCGACGCGTGCTTGAGTACGATGGTGTTGCCCAGCGCGAGGTTGGGTGCGGCGAACCGGGCCACCTGGTAGTACGGGTAGTTCCAGGGCATGATTCCCAGCAGCACGCCGACCGGCTGGCGGCGGACGAAAGCGGTGCCCTCTCCCTCCAGAAGCTCGATCGGTTCGTCGGTGAGGAACTTCTCCGCGTTCTCGGCGTAGTACCGGTAGATGGAGGCGCTGAACTCGACCTCCGCGACGGCCTCGTCCACCGGCTTGCCCATCTCCCGGTGGATGGTCTCGGCGAGCTGCTGGCTGCGCTCGCTGTGCAGGGTGGCGACGGCGTGCAACAGCTGGGCGCGCTGTTCCACGGAGGTCTGCCTCGACCAGCGCGCGTAGGCGTTCGCCGCCGCGTCGAGCGCCGCGTCGACGGTCTCGTCCGTCGCGGTGGGGTACTCCTTGACCAGCTTGCCGCTGGCGGGGTCCACCACCGCGTACACGTGCTTCTTCGCCATACTGACTCCTTGTCGGTGTTCCGGGTTCATGCGGGGGCCCCGGTTGCCCGGGCCGGGTTCGCGTCCGAGGCCGCGTTGTGGTCGTGCAGTGCGCGATAGGCGCGGAAGTAGACGAATCCCTGGGTGCCCCAGGTCGCCAGCGCGGCGGTGTAGAAGATCGTGCGGTTCGCGTCGTCGAACGGCAGGGGGAAGAAGTCGTACGTGATCGCGATGGTGGTCGCAGCGGCCGTGACCAGTCCCGTCCAGATCGCCGGCCACTTCGCGCCGGCGTCCCAGAGCCGCTTGGCGAAGTATCCGAGGAAGACCGCGGTGAGGAGATTGACGACGATGTAGAAGACGGCGACCCAGAACGCGATGCCTCCGGTGTGGAGATCCGCGCCGTGGAACTGCCGGAGGAACAGGCCGGCCACGATCGCGACTCCGAACACGCCGACATCGACGCCGACGCTCGGCTTGTAGCGATGAGTGACCTTCATCAGGCCCATGACCAGGATGAGCGTGATGCCGACCGACCTGGAGAACGCGTCGAAGAAGTACGCCAGGTCGTACAGGACGCTGTCGCTCTTGGCTCCGGACAGCGACCAGAGCAGGAAGTTGCTGCCCGACGTCGCGACGACCATCCACTCCAGGCCCAGGAGGTAGTTGCCGTACCGGCGGATGAACTTCCAGCCGTAGAAGTAGCCGGCGAAGATCATCCACAGGTCGGCCAGCAGGAACAGCGCTTCTCTCATCGCGACGCCCCCTCGCGGACGTGACGGGACAGGAGGGTGGCGACGCGTTCGGCGGTCCGCTGGCCCGTCAGAACCGCGCCGTTCATGGTGCCGGCCCATTCACCGGCGGTTTCGGTGCCGGCCCAGTGCACGCGCCCGTGGGGCGTGGACAGCGCCTTGCCGTAGCTCGTCGTCGCGTAGGGGGCGACGGCGGGGTTGGGGCCGCCCGGGGCGAACGGCTCCGCTCCCCAGCAGTGGTCCACATAGTCGATCGGGGAGCGGGCCTGGGGACCGTAGAGGTCGGCGAGCTGCTGGACGACCCGGTCGCGTCGGGTCTCGGGGCTGAAGCCGTCGAAGACGCGCGGGTCGCAGAAGGCCATGAGGACGCCCGGTCCGCCGGGGGCGGGGGACACGTCGAAGGTGATGAACACGGTTCCGGTGTCGGTCACCGCTTCACCGGAGAAACCGTCGGTCCGCCAGAACGGCTTCTCGTAGGCCACGAATGCCTTGCTCAGCACGCCCATGCGCCAGGTCCGCGTGAGCCCTTCGGCCTGTTCGGGCAGAGCGGGCTCGAACTCGATGGCGGCGCGGTGCGCCGGCGAGGCCGTGACGATCGCGTACCGGGCGCGGATCTCGCCGGAGTCGGTGTGGACGGTGACGCCGGTGTCGTCCTGCGTGATGCGGCGCACCGGTGTCTCCAGGCGCACGCGGTCGCCGAGCCGCTCCGCCACCCGGTTGGCGATCTCCTGGGTGGTTTCGACGAACCGGTCCTGCTGCTGGCCGCCTTCGACGTCCAGCATGTGGTCGAGTCCGCCCGCCGAACGGATGTACCGCAGTGCGTGCAGCAGGGAGACGTCTCCCGGGGTACAGCCCCACTGCACCTTGCTGATGACGGTCATCAGCGCACGGGTGCCGGGCAGCGCGTTCTTCCGGTCGAGCCACTCGCCGAACGAGATGGCGTCGAGCCGGCCGGCCCCGGGCGTCTCCCACGCGGCGTCCACGTCTATGGTCGCGACCAGCTTGTTCACCGCCGTCTGCATGCGGGCCATGTCCACCAGGGCCGCGGGTGAGACTTTGGGGATGGTGCCGCGGTAGATGCGGCGCCGGCCTGCCATCCACAGCACGTTGCGGCCCTGGTTGAACTGGCCTGTCGTGGTACAGCCCACTCGGCTGGCAAGGTCCCGGACGGCGGTGTGGCGTCGTGCCACCCACGTCGCTCCGAGGTCGACCTTCACGCCTGCCACCTCGCCGGAGAGCGAGCGCCCTCCGACCCGGTCGCGGCCTTCCACGACCAGGACGGACCGCCCCGTGTTCACCAGTCGTTCGGCAGCGCTCAGGCCGGCGAAGCCGGCACCGACGACCACGACGTCGACCGTGGTGCTCCTGGAGCGGGACTCACGAGATCCGGACATGGCTTCCTCCATCACCCACGCGGTTCGCGTGCTGCGAGATGTACTGCGTGACGGGGTCGACAAGGGCCTCGGGAAGGTGATGGCCCATGCCCGGGATGACCACGTGCTGGGCCGAGCGGATCGCCTTCACGGTCGCTTCGCCGCCGCTCGGGTCGACCAGCAGGTCCCGGTCGCCGTTGATGACCAGCGTCGGAGCGGTGATCCTGTTCAGCTGGGCCGTCCGGTCGCCGGAGCGCTGGATCGCCTGGATCTGGCGCGCCGCGCCGGCCGCCGGATCGCCGGCGCTGCGGTCCCAGCCGCGCGCTGCGAGGGCCGCCTCGGCCGCGTCGTCGATGGGATATCCCGTGCCCGCGATGTGCCGGGTGATCCGCAGGTGGGCCCGGACCGCCGCGGTTCTGGTCCGGGCCGGCGGGGCGGCGAGGAGCCGGATCGTCGAAAGCGCCGGCTGCCCCACCTTCTTCGACCCGGTGGTCGAGTAGACGGAGGTCAGCGACAGAACGCGCTCGGGCGCCGTGGACGCGATCGTCTGCGCGATCATCCCGCCCATCGAACGACCCACCAGGTGAACCCGCGAGATCCCGAGATGGTCGAGTACGCCGAGGGCGTCCTGGGCCATGTCGGCCAACGCGTAGGCGTCGCCGCGCGGACGCCCGGTGAGCTGACGCCACAGCCCGGGAGGGGAAGCGGCGACGAACGTCGACTGCCCGGAGTCGCGGTTGTCGATCGCGACGACCCGGAAGCCGCGGGTGACGAGTGAGCCGACGAACGAGTCGGACCAGAAGGTGAGGTCCTCGCCCAGTCCCGCGATGAGCAGCATCGCGGGGTCGGCTTTGTCGCCGTAGTCCCGGAAGCAGATCGTCATCCCGGACGGCAGGGTCGCGTACCGGTCGGCGCTCTCGGCGCCACTCGTCTCAGGCATGGGTCGCTCGCTTCCCGCCGAGCCGGTGCGCGGCCGACCGCCTGACGCCGAAGTGGAGGTGCTCGTCGGCCACCGGACCGCGCAGGGCCTTGGCGTCCTCGGGGTAGGACATCGCCATCCGCCAGGGCTTCTCGGGGCCCTGCTTGGGCAGGAACTTCTCGCCGCGCTTGGCGTACCCGGCCTGAAGGTCCATGACGGGCCTGCGGTTCGTTCCCGGCGGTGCGACCGGAACCACCGTGTCATATCCGCGGGCGTCCATGTGCCTGACCAGGTCGATGAAGTAACGGCACATCAGGCTCACCTTGAGCGTCCAGGACGAGGTGGTGTAGCCGATCGCCATCGCCCAGTTCGGGATCCCGCTCAGCAGCATGCCGCGGTAACAGAGCGCGTCCGCGATGTCGACCTGGTGCCCGTCGACCACGATGGGCATGCCGTCGAAAAGCCGAAGGTTCAGCCCCGTCGCGGTGACGATGATGTCGGCTTCCAGCTCCTCACCCGACGCCAGGACGATGCCGCGCTTGCTGAACCTCGCCACGGCGTCGGTGACGACGGAGGCCCTTCCTTCCTTGATCGCGTCGAAGAAGTCGCCGTTCGGTGCCACGCACAGCCGCTGGTCCCACGGGTCGTACGGCGGGTTGAAGTGCTTGTCGACGTCGAATCCCTTGGGAAGGCGCTTGACGTTCTCGCGCCGGATGAAGGCCCGTCCTGCCTTGGGGAAGGTCCGCAGGCCCTTCACGACGGCGTGTTCGGTCCAGATGTTCTTGAACCGCGTTACGGCGTACCCGCGCTCTTCCCCGAGCAGCTTCGTGAGCGCCAGGGCGACCTTGTCGACGCGGGGGAGCGCCATGACGTAGGTGGGGGTGCGCTGCAGCATCGTCACGTGCCGGGCGGCGCCCGCCCCGGTGGTCATGGCCGGCACCAGAGTGATCGCGGTCGCGCCGCTGCCGATGACGACGACCTTCTTGTCGCTGTAGTCGAGTCCCTCGGGCCAGTGCTGCGGATGGACGATCTGTCCCTCGAACTCGTCCCGTCCCTGGAACTCCGGGGAGAACCCCTCGTCGTACCGGTAGTAGCCGGTGGCGGCGAAGACCCATCCCGCGTGGATCGTCCTGGTCGGGTTCGCTCCCGTGGCGGAGTCCGACGTCTGGACGGTGAGGGTCCACCGTGAGTCCGCCGTGGACCACTCCGCGCGGACGACCCGGTGGCCGAGCCTGAGGACGCGCTCCAGGCCGTTCTCCTCGACGGTCTCGTGGAGGTACTCCTTGATGAGGGGAGCGTCGGCGATCGCGGCTTCGTGGCGCCAGGGCTTGAACGCGTATCCGAAGGTGTGGAGGTCGGAGTCCGAGCGGATGCCGGGATAGCGGAACAGGTCCCAAGTGCCCCCGATGTCGTCGCGCGCTTCCAGTACGGCGAGCGACTTGTCGGGCAGCTCCCGGCTGAAATAGGTGGCCGCGCCGATCCCGGAGATCCCGGCTCCGATGATCACCACGTCGAATTCCTCGACGGCGTCCAACACCTCAGCTGTCATGGCGTTTCCTCGCTGTTCCTGTGGCGGTTGCCTCACTGTCGCCAGCCAGGACCGCTTGCGAGAACGACAGCGGGCACCTCCTTCGCCAGGGCTCGGTGCACGATGCACAGGCGGGCCGGGCCGCTGCGCCCATACGGTGTCCGACGTTCGGGCGGGGCCCCCGGCCGAGCCTGCGGCCCGGCCCTTCCGGGAGCAGGGCGGCCGGAGCCGGCCGTCCAGCGGACGGTCGTGCCGCAGCCATTGCGGCAGCAAGACCGGCGCGGTAAAGGTTTACTCCCTGTGTTTAGTGGTACTAAACCCCTCGTCGTGGTCATGCGCAGAGGTCGTACCCGCTGTCGTCACGACCTCGCTGCGCGTCGCGCCCCCGGGTGTATCGAGTCGCAGGGGAAAACGCCGCCGTCGCTCCCCCGATCGCGGCCGAGCGGAAGCGGCTGACGACCCGGAACCCGCACGGGGCCACGTCTTCTCGGGCGGGAGGAGCCGCCTCCTGCCGCTCCGGCTCAGCCACCGCGAGGGAGCCACACCCGTTCGTTGGCGCAGGCGTACCGCTTCACGCACTCCTTCATCCACCCATGACGAGCCGGTACCGGCCCGTGAGCCGAAAGGTGGTCGCGATGACCGGCCTCTCCAAGACAGGGCACGCCGAAGCACCCGGCGGTGAAGCGAGGTCGGGCAACCCGCTCCACCGTGGGCTCGGCGTGTCGCAGATCGTTTTCATGGTCGTCGCCGCGGCGGCACCGCTCGGGCTTGTGGCCGGCGGGGTGCCGCTCGCCTTCGCCGTGAGCGGCAGCCCGGGGATGCCGCTGTACTTCGCGCTGTCCACCGTGCTGCTGCTGATCTTCGCGGTCGGCTTCACGCTGATGGCCGGACGGGTACGCAACGCGGGCGCCTTCTACGCCTACGTCCAGGCGGGGCTCGGCCGCATACCCGGCCTCTCGGCCGCGACCCTCGCGCTCTTCTCCTACACACTGCTTCTCGTCGGGGTGAACGCCTACGTCGGCGTCGCGACGAGCAACGTCATCGAGCGGTACGCCGACATCGGCTCCCCGTGGTGGACGTGGGCGCTCGTCTCGCTCGGCGTCATCGCCTTCCTCGGCTACCGCGACATCGAGCTGAGCGCCAAGGTGCTCGGCGCCGTGCTGGTGCTGGAATCCCTGCTGCTCCTGGTCATGGACCTCGGCATCGTGGGCCACGGCGGCGCCCACGGCCTGACGGCCGAGCCGGTGTCGCCCTCGATCGTGGGCACCGGCTCCCTGGGCCTCGGCGTCATGTTCGCCCTCTTCGGGTTCATCGGCTTCGAGGCGACGGCCGTGTTCCGCAACGAGGCGAAGGACCCCGACGTCACGGTCCCGCGGGCGACATACGTCGCGATCCTGGTGATCGGAGCCTTCTACTCGTTCACCGTGTGGGCGATCGTGGTGGGTTCCGGCGTCGACGCCGTGGTCGGAGCCGCGCAGGCCGACCCCGAGGGTCTGGTCCTCACGCTGACGCGGAGCTACGTCGGGTCCGTCTGGGCCGACATCATGCAACTACTGCTGATCACCAGCCAGTTCGCTTGCGTACTGGCCTTCCACAACGTCGTGACGCGCTACCAGTTCGCGCTGTCCCGGGCCGGCGCGCTTCCGGCGTCGCTGAGCGTCGTCCACTCCCGGCACCGCGCGCCGTCGGCGTCCTCGGCCGTCGCCTCGGCGGTCGCGTTCGTCTCCACGCTCGTCGTCGCCTCGCTCGGCCTCGACCCGATCGGGGACCTCTACGCCTGGTTCTCCGGTGCCGCCACCCTCGGCATCGTCCTGCTGATGGCGGCCACCAGCCTCGCCGTCATCGGCTTCTTCCGGCGCGCCGGCGGGCGGCCATCGGTGTGGCGGACGGTCGTGGCCCCGGCCGTCGCCTTCCTCGGCCTGGCCTGCGTGGTCTGCCTGATGGTCGCCAACTTCCCGCTCCTCGTCGGCACCACTACGGGTGCCTGGGTGATCGGCGGACTCGTCGCCCTCTCGGCCGTGGCCGGCGCGGTGCAGGCCCTCGTCCTGCGAGCACGCCGACCGGCTGTCTACGAGCGGCTCTGAGCGACTTGCCGGTCAGCTCATGAGCGCAAGGGCGCGGCCGGTCTGTGCACCGTGCACCGCCCCCGGAGGAAGCCGGTGCCCGGTGTCGTTCTCACCACGCCCGTGGCCTGTGACAGTGGGGTACCAGGCAACCGCCACCGGCGAAGTTCAGTTTCGCCGAGCACCGTGTCGCGGGCGGGCCGACCGAGGCGCCCAGGGGAGTGACGTTGAAGAATCGGACTGTCGTGGTGGGGCTCGGTGCCACTGGCCGGGCCATCACCTCTTCCTTGCTGCAACGCGCGGACGTGGAGATCGTGGGAGCGGCGGACCGGGACCCCCGCGTGGTCGGTCAAGACCTCGGAGTGCTCCTCGGTGGCGTCGCGAACGGTGTCGTCGTCGTGAGCGACCCGACCGAGCTGCCCGCCGCCGACCTCGCGATCGTGGCGACCGTTTCGGATCTGCGCAAGGTGGCCGACGTCCTGCTGCCGCTGCTGGAACGTTCGTACAACGTCCTGAGCATCTGCGAAGAGCTGGCCTATCCATGGCGGAGCCACCCCGATCTGGCCCGGCGGCTCGACGACACGGCGAAGGCGCACGGCGTGACCGTCCTGGGCAGCGGGGCGAACCCGGGCATCCTGATGGACACCCTTCCTCTCCTACTGACCGCACTGACCCAGCGTTTGGAGAGCGTGCGGATCCGCCGACGGACCAACATGTCACGCTATGGCGCGATCCTGTCGAAGTTCGGCCTCGGTCTGACCCTGCGCGAGTTCGCGACGGCTCGCAGCCGGGGCGAGGTCGTCGGACACCACGGCTTCGAGCAGGCCATCGGGGCGCTCGCGGCAGGGCTCGGATGGGATCTCGACTCGGTGGACGTGGGAGAGGTCGAACCCGCTGTCGTGACGACTTCGCCGCGCGTCGGCGACCACATGCGTATCGAACCGGGGCAGATCGCGGCTGTCACTCATGCCGCCCGGGGCGTGCTCAAGGGCGAAGTGGTGATCGATCTGGAGATCACGTTCGGGTTCTTCGAGCCGGCCGACGAGGTGGCCGCGGGGGACGACTATCGGATCGTCGGAGAGGAGCAGGTCGTCGACCTTCGTTCCTCTGTGGGCTTCGATTCCTTCCTCAGCACCATCGCGGCAGCGGTCAACGCCTCCACCGCGGTCGTCGAGGCGCGTCCCGGTCTCCTGTCGATGGGGGACCTGCCCGCCCGTTCGGTCGCGGCCAAGGGAGAGCGGCGAGCGGGCCGGGCCTCGCTCGGGGCCACGACTTCTCAGGACTGAGACGGAGACGCAGAGGACGGAGAACCTCCTGTTCGCCGTCTTCACGCGTCTCGCCGAAGAGCCGCCCGTCACGGTCGATCCGCCGGACGGGAACGGCGGCTCGGGCGCGCCGCCGAGCACGCCTCGACGCGGAGTACGAAGTGGGGCGGACGCCCCACCTGGAAGGAGATCGGGACAGCATGAGGACCGACAGCACGAAGTACACCAGCTTCACCGGCTGGATCGACCCGCCGGACGACGTGCGGCCCGCGCTGGACGGCGATCTCAACTGTGACATCGCCGTCGTCGGCGGCGGGATGGGTGGTATGGCGGCCGCCCTGCGCCTCGCGGAGCGCGACCAGGACGTCGTCCTGCTGGAGGCCGAGTTCTGCGGCTACGGCTCGGCCTCGCGCAACGGCGGTCAGATCGCCGGGGCGCCGGGTGGCGACCTGCGGATGCTCAGCCTCCAGTCCCCGAAGAAGATGCCGGTCATGGCCAAACTGGCGGAGCACGCGGGCCGCTATGTGGAAGACCTCATCAAGACGCACGACATCGATTGCGACTACGTGGCGAACGGCCTGGTGTGGGGTGCGGTCTCACCCCTCATGATGCTCAGGGTGCGTACGCAGGCGGCGATCCTGCGCGCCTTCGGTGGGGGCGGGACCGTCGGCAGCAGGGAGGAACTCGGCCTCCCCGCCGGCTTCGTGGGCGGGATGCGGGAATCCATCGGCGGGATGCTGAACCCGGGCAAGCTCGCCCGTGGTGTGCGTCGCGCACTGCTCGCCTCCTCGGCCAAGGTCTTCGAGCAGACGCGGGTGAGCGATGTCCGGCGCACAGGCGGCATCGTCGAGATCACGACACCGCACGGCACCGTGCGGGCCGCCAAGGTCCTGCTCGCGACCAGCGTCTACGGCGGCGAGTGGGACATCACGCCCAAGAACCTCGCGACGCCGCTGTACGTCATCGAGATCGAGTCGGAACCCATCGCGCCGGAGCGGCTCGCCGCGCTGGACTGGACCAGTCGGTCCGGCATCATCACCCAGCACCAGTTGATGACCCACTACCGGCTCACCGAGCGCAACACCATCGTCTGCGGGGTCCGCAAAGCGCAGCGAGGCCAGACCTACCCGCTCCCGGACCGGGTCCCGGACCCCAGTGTCGTGCGGGACATGGGGAAGGATCTGGCCAACCGGTTCCCGTCGCTGTCCGACGTGGCCATCGAGCGGGCCTGGGGCGGTTGGATCGGCATCAGCCCGGACTGGCTGTCGGTCGCCGGGCAGGTGGGCGACAACGTCTTCTACGCGATGGCCTGCAACGGCCACGGCCTCTGCCAGGTGCCGTACGTAACCCATCAGCTCGCCGACTACATTGTCGACGGTGAGATGCCGGAGGACCTCGCCGGCATCTGGTCGGACGCCTCGAAGTACTCGCCGTCGATGTCGCTGCTGATGCAGCCGTTCGTCCTCCGAGCCGTCTGGGGGCTGGACCGGTTCAACGACTTCTTCAACGGCAGCAAGACGCTGGCCCGGCGGGCGCTCCGTCGTGGCAGGCGCGGGGGTTCCTGAGGGTCGGGCGACGCCTGCTCCGTGACGGCGCGGTGTGAGATCGCCATCCGCTACGACCAGACCGCCGGGTCCTGCGAAACAGCCGCCGCCCTCGCATCACTCCTGATGCGGGCCCGGCATTCGACGCCAGGATCTAGGCGGGCCCTCGCGCGGCGCGCAGCAGGGGAGGCGACAGGACCCAGAGGACCTCGCTCACCGTCGTACCCGGATTGTCGAACTGGTGAAGCGTCTGGCCGGAGAACGAGGTGGACACCCCGGCCGACAGCATCCGGGTCTCGCCTCCGACGATCAGACGGGTCGAGCCGCTCAGCCCCATCGCGAAGATCGTGGCGGTGTCGAGGCGATAGGGGCCTCCGGTCCCCCCGCCTGGCTCGATCACGGAACGGAAGACCTGGAACGCCGTGGTGCCGGCGGGCGTGAGCAGGTACTCGGCCACGCCCTCACCGCCCATGTCGATCCGGCTTCCGCCGTCCACGACCTGCTCGTCGGGGTACGCGAACAGCTCCCCGACGCCGATCCGCAGCACCTCGCAGACACGCAGCAACGTCGGGACGGACACGCTGGTGAGCCCGCGCTCCAACTGGCTCAGGAAGCCCTTGGTGACCTCCGCCCTGTGCGCGACCTCCGTCAACGACAACCCGCGGTCGAGCCTGATCTTCCGCAGCTGCGCGCCCGTGGACGCTTCGACGGCGGCGGCGCCTGTTTCCGCTCCGTCTGCCGTCCTGCCGTCACCGATGGACATGATGTGCTCACCGCCCCGCCCGTCCTGAGGCCGAGGTCGTGTGCCTGTCAGGTGACGGGCCGCCCCGGACGAGTCCTCTCCGTGACACGAGGCTAAGGCATGCGCGCCAGTGCCCTTGCGGAGGTGGCGACAGCGTCGAACCCCTTGTGGCGCCGACGTGGGTGTGATAAATCTGCCGCCGTTTAGTGGTGGTAAACAGCGGTCGGCGGCCCGCGCGTCGTCGGCCAGGCCGCCGGCACACCCTTCATCTGTCTGTGGCACGGCATGTCGGGCGCCTCGGCCCCCCGAGAGCAGAGGGACACTGAGAACATGGAAGAGCTGTGGCCCCCGCCCTCGAGTGAGGTCGCCGATGCGATCAGGTCCCTGTGTCAGCGCCTGCTGACGGAAACGGACGCCCTGATCGACGCCTTCGCAAGGCCCTCTCTCGTCGCCCAGAACGATCCCGCTCTCCTCGCGGACGCGTCGCTGGTCGAGGAGGACCGTGCGCTCAACCGCTCTGACCTGGTCCAGTGGTTGACCGCAAACGTTCAGCAACCGGGGCGGAGGGTGGAGCCCTACGTCAGTCCGAGGACCACGGCGTACATCAACGATCTCGTCTCCCGGGGCATCGCGCCCGACTTCGCCGTTGCCTGGCGTGTGGCCCTGGGGATCGGCTGGCGGCGATGGCTGGAGGAATGCGTGGCGGACTGCGCGGACCCCGATCTTCTCGTGGGGGTCCTGGACGTGACGGCGCAGTCGCTGGTGCAGTACGCCCTCGACTCCGTCGCGTCCCTGCGGCAAGCCGGCCTCGCCGCGGCGATGGGGAACACGGATGCCGAGGGGATCGCACTGATCCAGCTGATCGCCAGTGGGGCACCGATGGCGGAGGACCTCGCCGAAGGGCGCCTGCGCTACCGGATGGCGCGATGGCACGTGGGTCTCGTCCTCTGGGTCGATGATCCCCAGCAGGTCGACGCCCTGGACGAGGCG
The DNA here is from genome assembly GCF_009865385.1 of Streptomyces sp. SID486. Lineage (GTDB taxonomy): Bacteria > Actinomycetota > Actinomycetes > Streptomycetales > Streptomycetaceae > Streptomyces. Next base: position 53,791 of record NZ_WWJT01000402.1, read on the forward strand.
ATCGTCGCCGTGCGCTCCTCCGCCGGCGGCCGGAGCGCCCTGGTGGCGCGCGCCAGCACCACGTCGCGGTGGATCTGGCTCTCAGGCGAAGCCGTCCCGGACCCTCACCACGTGGAGAAGGACCTCGCGGCGACCGACGAGGTCCGCGCGGCGGTGGGCAGGCCGGGACGCGGACTCGAAGGATTCCGCTCCAGCCACCAGGACGCCCTCGCGGCGCAGGCACTGGTGATCCGACTGGAGTCCGACCGGCGGTTCACCGCCTACGCCGACGTCGAGCTGATCGACGCGCTCACGAAGGACCGGCCCGGCGCACGCCGGTTCGTCATCAACACCCTCGGGCCATTGGCCGAAGCCGACACAGCCCTGCGGCAAGCCCTGCTCACCTACGTGCAGTGCGGCTTCAGCACCACCCGGGCTGCCGCCAACCTCTACGCGCACCGCAACACCGTCGAACGGCGCGTCTCACGCGCCAACGAGCTCTCGACCGTCAAGGTGGAGGAGAATCCGACCCACGTGGCGGCGGCGCTCCTGGTGCTGGACATCGCGCCTGACATCGTGACGGTCGTTCCGAGCTGAGCTCACACCACGCAGCTGCGGTGCTCGAGCTTCCTTGCCCAGGAAAGAGCCCGGAAGGGGCTTACGAGTTGGTGCGTGATAGCGGGTGAGGTGT
>NZ_WWJT01000041.1 GCF_009865385.1 Streptomyces sp. SID486
TCGTCGTGGACCACGTCGAGTGGGACGGCAAGGACCACCCCGCACCCCGCACCACCGTCCACCCCGACGACGCCGCCTACATCATGTACACCTCCGGATCCACCGGAACCCCCAAAGGCATCACCACCACCCACCGCAACATCACCACCCTCGCCCTCGACCCCCGCTTCGACCCCCACACACACCAACGCGTCCTCCACCACTCCCCCACCGCCTTCGACGCCTCCACCTACGAAATCTGGGTCCCCCTCCTCAACGGCAACACCCTCATCACCGCACCCCCCGGCAACCTCGACATCCCCACCCTCCACCACACCATCACCACCCACCACATCACCGCCCTCTGGCTCACCAGCTCCCTCTTCACCCTCCTCACCGAACACTCCCCCCACACCCTCCAACACGTCCACCAACTCTGGACCGGCGGCGAAGCCGTCCCCACCACCACCGTCCAACACATCCACACCACCTGCCCCCACCTCACCGTCACCGACGGCTACGGCCCCACCGAAACCACCACCTTCGCCACCCACCACACCACCAACCCCACCCACCCCCACACCGGACCCACCACACCCATCGGCCACCCCATGGCCAACACCCGCACCTACATCCTCGACCCCCACCTCCAACCCGTCCCCCCCGGCACCACCGGCGAGCTCTACATCGCCGGCACCCACCTCGCCCGCGGCTACCACCACCAACCCACCCTCACCGCCCAACGCTTCACCGCCGACCCCTACGCCCCCACACCCGGCCAACGCATGTACCGCACCGGCGACCTCGCCCGCCACAACACCCACGGCGACCTCGAATTCGTCGGCCGCACCGACCACCAAGTCAAGATCCGCGGCTTCCGCATCGAACCCGGCGAGATCGAACAAACCCTCACCGACCACCCCCACATCACCCAAGCAGCGGTC
>NZ_WWJT01000403.1 GCF_009865385.1 Streptomyces sp. SID486
GGGCCGGGACGGCCGGCCCGCCCGGCGCCTGACCCGTACCCGCCTCCGCCGCACGGACAGGGCGGGGTGGTCGGCGCGGTCGCGCCCCGGCAGCCGCTGTTCCGTCCGGCGATGCCTACCCCGCGTTGTGCGCGATGACGGCGTCGATGAGCCGGCCGCCCGGCCAGTCCATGCTGATGACGCCGGTGTGCCCCGCCGTCGTCCGCAGGTGGTCGAGCAGTCGCTGGTTCATGCCCTGTCCGCCGCCGTAGCCGTTCGCCACCTGCGTGTAGGTCGCGCCGAAGGGCGGGCAGCTGGCGGAGAGCCCGGTGCTCGCGAGGGTGTTGGTCGGGTCGTCGGCGATCTGCCGCAGACTCGCCGTGACCAGCGACCACCTGGTGTCCAGGTTGCACTCGGTCCACGGGATGAAGGGCGTGGAAAGCCACTGGGAGAGACCGAAGCCCCCGTACACCTGTCCTCTGGGCCCGCTGAAGCCGGTGAGTACGACGTGGCCGCGGACCTGGCCCAGGGTGGGCGTGTCGGCCGTGCTGGTGCCGGTCACCGTGGGCGCGTAGAAGAGGCCCGGGTAGCGGGCCAGGTAGCTGTCGAAGATGCGGACGCGGTCCGGGCCGGTGGTGTCGGCCGGGTCGTCGACGCACTTGCCGATCTGCGGGCCGCCGCTGCCGCCCTCGGTGGTGTCGCCGTCGCACTCGCCGTGCAGGCTCATGAGCACGGTCTCGCCGGGGTGGGCGGCGAGGAAGGCCCGGGCCTTGGTGAGGACGTCGTCGAAGTTGGCGTACTGGTAGACGTTCGTGTGGTGGATGGCGAACGCGGTGTTGCCGTTGACGACGCGGACGCGGATGTCGACGGCACGGATGCCCGCGTCCAGTTGGGCGGTCAGGGTGTCCGCGCTGTCGCCGTGGTTCTCCTGGGTCTGGTAGTACCAGGGCACGAGGCCGCCGTGGACGGCCATGGTGTCGTGGGTGCCGGGGATCGACATCCGTCCCAGACCCGTCGAGTCGGGGAGCCGGCCCATCCAGTCCGGGTTGCCCGTGCTCGTGAGGCTGTTGAAGGCGGGCGTCGACGGCCCCGGCCACCAGGGCAGATCGAAGGCCGAGGCCGGCGCGGCCGCGGTGGACAAGTTGACGGTCAGGGCGAGGGCGGCGAGCACGGAGAGGGTGCCCGCGGCGCGCCGGAACGGCCGGAGAGCGCGGCGGGTGGGCCGGTCGGGCCGGTTACGGCCTGGCAGGAATCGCATGTCTGGGGATCTCCCGTGACGTGTCAGGTACATGCCAATAATGGATCCTGTGCAACGCGGTGGTCAGCATTCCCCACGCCCCGACCGTAGGCAAGACACCCGTAGTCGGCCGCTCGGCCCGTCCCGCCGTACCGGCCGAACCCGTCGACCGGCAGATTCAGCCTGACACGCTGCACGGCGCTCAGGACCGTGTCCCGGATTCCCGGACCTCAGGGCGTGCCCCGGGTTTCCGGCCCCAAGGCCGCACCCCGGATTCCCGGACCTCAGGGTGTGCCCCGGGTTTCCGGCCCTCAGAGGCGCGCCCCGGGTACCGGCCCCAGGGACGTGCCCCCGCCGTACCCAGGGCTCCCGCGCCCCCGGAGGCGTGCCCGGGGCGACCCTCGCCGTGAACGGCGTTCAGGCCGGCCCGGGCCGAACGCCCTTCAGCGTTCCGCACCCTGTGTTTCCTGTGGCCGCGGAGCGATCACCTGAGCGGTACCGTCGGCGGTCTCCGGGGCGCTCTGCGGCCTGTCGGCGAGTTTGAGCCACACCACTCCGACGATGATCAGTCCCAGCCACAGCGCCTGCCCGAGGCTGAGCGACTCGTCGAAGAAGACGGGGCCCAGCAGCGCCGCACCGGCTGCCCCGATCCCCGCCCAGACGGCGTATCCGATGCTGACATCGATGGTCTTGAGCGCGACGCTCAGCGCCCAGAGCGTCAGGAGGAAGAACACGACGGCGACGAGCGACCAGGTCAGGCGGGTGAAGCCGTGGCTTCCGCCGACGGACAGCGCGTAGCCGATCTCGAATCCTCCGGCGAGCAGGAGCGTGAGCCAGGAGTTGGCTGAGGGATGGCCGGTGTTGGACATGAACGTGGATCCTTTCGGGAGGAGGGGACGGGTAACGGCGGATTCCTCAGGCGGCACCGCTGAGCTGGAGGCCGACGACTCCGACGATGATGGCGACGATGCCGATCGCCTTGCGCCAGTTCAGACGCTGGCCGAAGAGCAGGGCGCCGAGCAGGGTGATGCCGATACCGGCGACGGACGTCCAGATGGCGTAGCCGACGCCGACGTCGAAGGTCAGCAGGGCCTTGCTCAGGAAGAAGGTCCCGATGGCGCCGCTGAGCAGGGTCGCGATGGTCCACGGGCGGTTCTTGAAGCCTTCGGCCTTGCCGGCCGCGATGGCGACGGCGATCTCGAAGACGTCCGCGATGGCGAGGTAGACCCACTGCATGAGTGGTCCTTTCGTTTGTTCGATGGAGGCCGGCGTTGCGGGGGGCACGCCGCGGAGTGCGCCGTTCCGCTCGCGGGGCGGAGCGGGGGTGCGCAAGGGTGTCGCGCGGAACCAGGACGTCTGGCGCAGCCAGGGCGTCCGGTGGGGACCAGGACAGCCGGCGGGGTCAGGGCGTCAGGCGGAACCGGGCGTCAGACGGAAGGGGGATCGGCCGGGTTCGGGACCGGCCGGTGCGGTCGCGGTCGTCCGACCCGGCCGCGAGCCGGTGGCGCGGTCGTGAGCGCCGGTGACTGCTGTGTCGAAAAGGCGAGTTGCCTCGCCGGAACTGCGTGTGGCGGCGAACCATGTGCGCCTGCGACGCGAGACCGTGTTCGGGCGGCCGTCGGCGAGCAAGGCGGTCGCCGGTCTGACAGCAGGAGCGGTCTTCTCGTGCATGGTCAGGGTCTGTTCAGCACCCGTCGATTCCGCAGGCGGCACCCCGGGCGACCGCCTGCTCGGCCTGGGCGTCGAGCACGGCCTTGCGGATCCGGGACGCGGTGGGGACGCCCTCTATACGGTGGCGTTCCTCGATGATGATCGTGGGGACGACGGAGACGCGGTAGGCCTCGGCGTTCCGCAGCGCCGCCCGGTGGGTCTCGGTGTATGTTCCCGCTGTCAGCGCCTCCGCGAACCCCGCCTTGTCCAGGCCCAGTTCGGCCGCGATGTCGGTGAGGACGTCCAGCCGGCCGATGTCCTGGTTCTCCTGGAAGAAGGCCCGCAGCATCCGCGGGGTGTACTCGGCACCCTTGCCGTGCTCGGCCGCGTACTGGTAGCCCTCGAACGCCAGCCGGGTGTAGGGCTGCGGTGACACGGTGGGCAGGGTGATGTCCACGCCCATCCGGCGGGCCATCGGATAGACCGAGCTGGCCCAGATGGCAGGCAGGTACTCGTCCTCCGGCCGCAGTGTCGGGGTCGGGTGGGGCCGCAGTTCGAACGGCATCCACTCGATCTCGACGTCGAGGTCGTGCGTGGCCTCGTGCAGCGGGCCCTCGGCGAGCATGCAGAACGGGCAGACGTAGTCCGACCAGACTTTGACGCTGACTTTGCCGGTCGCCGACTCGGTCATATCCGCCTCCTGTTGATGGCCAGGTAGTCTTCGAACGGCTTCGTCCCTTCCGGGATCTGCAGCGAGGAGACCTTGACCGGCCACGACGCCGGATCCTGGGCGAAGATCGAGTACGACCCGGAGTAGTCGAAGCCGTACCGCGCGGCCGTCTTGCGGTCGGCCACGTGCACGATGTGGCCGACGTTGAAGTACAGCGATGCCATGTAGCACAGGGCGCAGGGCTCACCGGAGGCGATCAGTGTGGCTCCGGCGGTCGCGTGCAGTCCGTACGCGGCGGCGGCTTCGCGCAGCGCCACCACCTCGGCGTGTGCGGTGGGGTCGTTGTCCTCGCGTACCCGGTTGAAGCCGGTGCCGAGGACGCGGCCGTCGTTGACCACCACACCGGAGAAGGGGATGCCGCCCCTGGCGACGTGTTCACTGCTGAGCCGTACCGCCTCACGGGCGTACTCGGTCAGCTCGCTCTCTGACAGCTCGTAGCTGGACATCTTCACTCCCCGGTTCGGGCCGTGCTCGGGCAGGGCGGGGCGGCCCCGCCGGTGATCGAGGCGGAAGGCAGCACGGGGGACCACAGGCGGGCCGGTAAGCCCTCGGCGGCGGTGGTGCTGAGTGCGGTCACGGATTCCCGATCCTTGCTTGTACGTGCATGTTATTTGTCTCCATGGGATCCGGCGGACGAGTCCTGCCGGCGGATAAAGCTTGCATGAACATGTATCTTGTTGTCAACGCGCCGCCTGAGAGGAAGCTGCCTCATGACCACGATCTCCTATGTGCCGGCCGCCTCGTCCGACCAGGCCATGTGGGGGAGAGTCCTCAGCCTGCACGCGCACGTGGAGCGCCAGCTCACCCAGGCCCTCCAGCGCAAGCACGGAATAGGACTCTCCGAATTCCGCGCCCTGGAGTGTCTGGTGCAGGCCGAGGACGGCGAGCTGCGGATGCAGGAACTCGCCGACAAGGTCGGGCTCGGGCAGAGCTCGGTGACCCGGCTGGTCGGCCGGCTCTTCTCCGCCGGGTACGCCTTCCGTGACCTGTGCCCGGACGACAAACGCGGTGTCTACGCCGTCATCACCGACGATGGCAAGAAGCGCTACGCCGACGCGCGCGGCACCTACTCCGAGGTCCTCAGTGCGGCGCTGAACACCGCCGGCGCCAGCCCGGAGCTGGCCGGTACGGTCCAGGCGCTGCGCAGCGCCCTCTGAGCCGCACCGCCACCGCCCTCCGGTCGCCCGGAGAAAGCGATTGCCGAAAGCCGTCCCGCCGGGGCGGCTTTCGGCGTTCCCGCACCCGGCCGGGCGTGTCCGGGTGAACAGGCGGCTCCCCGCCGGCCCCTCTTCCTTAAGGCGTGCGACACCTTGGTGAAAGGCGTTGCGTCCACCTGAAACACATCGTTCATCAAGCAAACTCGACGCCCGTCGACCACCCCCTCCGCAGTGATGTGCATCACTGAGGGCGCGGCCACATACATGCTTGACTCTGCATGCACCACCGGTACGGTAGGTCGCGACTTGATCACGGGGGGTGAAGCGCGGAGTCGGCCGGTCGGCCGACCCCGGGCTTCACGAGTCGGCGGGTGCCACCTGGGCGCCAGTACCCCCTTGGGCATGTCTGTTGACATGGACAGGTGAAAAGAATGGGGGGACTGTGCCTTTACCACGCCTTCTCGACGCATTGGCAGCGCACGCCCGGCTCCGGCCGGATCAGGTAGCCCTGATCCGAGGCGAGCGGCAGGTGACGTACCGCGAACTCGTCGTCCTGGCCGAGGACTTCTCCGGCGCCCTGGGCGCTCTCGGGCTCGACCGGCGGCAGCCGCTGTGCGTGCCCGCCCACAAGACGCCCGAGACGATCGCCCTGCTCGTCGGCGCCTTCCGAGCCGGTTACGCGGTCCTGGCGCCGTCTCCCGAACTGGGCTCCACCGCCCGTGCGACGCTCGCCGCGCAGGCCCGGTGCTCCCGGGTGCTGACCGTCGACGGCCAAGGGGTGCTCGACACCGCTCCGGTCGAACCGGACGAACAGGCCGCCGCGGACTTCGACACCGTGGCCCCGGCCACGGCGTCGCTGCTGCTCACCACATCCGGCTCCACCGGTACGCCCAAGATCGTGCCCATTCCCGCTGTGGCCTTCGAGCGCTTCGCCGACTGGGCGGCCGACCGGTTCCACCTCAACCAGCAGGACACCCTGCTCAGCTACGCCCCCCTCAACTTCGACCTCTCCCTGCTCGACGTGTGGACCGCGCTGCGGCTGGGTGCCCGGTCCGTCCTCGTCGAGCAGGAGTTCAGCGCCGACGCACGCCACCTGCAGGACCTCGTCGGCCGGCACTCGGTCACCTTCGTCCAGGGCGTGCCCATGCTGCACCGGCTGCTCACCCAGGACGGTGCCGTCCACCCCGGGGTCCGCACGGTGATCTTCACCGGGGACGCGATGCCGCAGGCGCTGCTGCGACAGCTCGGCACGGCCTTCCCCGGCGCCGGCTGCCACAACGTCTTCGGGTGCACCGAGACCAACGACAGCTTCATCCACGACGCCGAGCCCGCGGAGGCCGGCGAACAGACCCCCATCGGCCGGCCGCTGCCCGGCGTGCGGGCCCTGGTGGTCGACGGTGACGGACGGGTCCTCGACAGTCCCGGCACCGGTGAACTTCTCGTGACCACGCCGTTCCAGACCTTCGGATACCTGCAACGCTCCCGCAACGAAGGGGTGTTCGTACCCGCCCCCGACGGCGGTGACGAGGTCTTCTACCGCACCGGCGACCTCGTCACGCGGGACGCCGACGGCCTGCACTGGCTGCGCGGACGCACCGACTTCCAGGTCAAGGTCCGCGGGGTGCGGACCAACGTGCAGGAGGTCGAGAACATCCTGGCCGCCCACCCGGAGGTCGCCGAGGCCGCCGTCGTGGCCATCCCCGACCCCGAGGCCGGCTACCGGCTGCACGCCCAGGTGACCCGACGGCCCGGCACCTCGCTCACCTCGCTGCGGCTGCGCTCGCACAGCGCCGCGCGCCTGCCCCGCCACGCCATCCCCTCTTCCGTGCACGTGGGCGACGCCCCGCTGCCGCGCACGTCCACCGGAAAGCCCGACCGCAACCTCATCAAGGCAGCACGACAGAAGGGAAACCCCGCATGAGCCCCCTGGCGGACGAGATTCGCGGCTACATCGTGACCCAGTTCCTCGACGGAGAGGACACGGCCGACCTCACGGCCGAGTTCGACCTCATCGACAACGGCGTCGTCGACAGCCTGGGTGTGGTCCGGATCGTCTCCCACCTCTCCCGGGCCTACTCGATCCCGATCGACGACATCCCCCTGACCCCGGACAACTTCCGCAGCATCGGCGCCATTTCCGCGTTCGTCGAGGACGCGAGCAAGACCACCGTCTGAACCGGCGTCCGACTCCCGGCCGCAGGCCGGAAACAGCCTCCGGAGCGCTTCCACGAGAAGGCCCGGATGAACCCATCACACACCAGGAGAATGCCATGATCGTCCGCAGCACCAGCGACCTCGCCCCCATCGAGTGGGGCAACGGAACCAGCCACCGCCTGCTCACCGAGGCCGACGGCATGGGCTTCACCGTGTGCGAGACCCTGGTCCGCAAGGGCACCACGAGCGCCCTGCAGTACCGCCGTCACCTCGAGGCCTGCTACTGCACGGGCGGTTCCGGCGAGGTCGTCACCGCGTCCGGTGAACGCTACAAGATCGCCGAGGGCACCATCTACGCCCTCGACAAGAACGACGCCCACTACCTCATAGCCTCCGACTACGAAGACCTGAGATTGGTCTCCGTGTTCAGTCCAGCGCTGCGCGGTGACGAGAAGCACACGCTGTCTGCCGACGGCTTCTCCCAGTACTGAGTTCCGCGATCCGGGGCCCCCGCCCACAGCGGCGCGGGCCCCGGCCCCGACCTGCGACGTACCGGAAGGCAGCACACGTATGACACCCGCACCGTCCGCCCCGCGGACCGCCGGCACCGAATCGGACCCGTACGCCCTGGCCGCCCCCTGGGCGGAGGAACTCAACCAGGACGTCGAGGAGTGGGACGCCCGCGAGGAGTTCCCCTGGGAGAAGTGGAAGACGATCCAGCGCTCGGGTCTGCTCGCCGTACCGTTCGAGACACAGTACGGCGGCCGTGGCGGCACCCTGACCGACACGATGCGCGCCCTGGAAGGACTCGGACACACCTGCCGAGACGCCGGCCTCGGCTTCTCCGCCTCCACGCAGATCGTCAGCATCGGCGTCCCGCTGCAGGCGTTCGGCTCCGACGAGCTGAAGACCCGGTTCCTGCCCGGGATCGTCACGGGCGAACGGATCACCGCACACGCCATCACCGAACCGGGCAACGGCTCCGACGCCCTGAACATCGCCACCACCGCGACCCGGGACGGTGACGACTACGTCATCGACGGCGGCAAGATGTTCATCACCAACGCCCCGATCGCCGATCTCTTCCTGCTGTACGTCCGCACCGGCAAGCCCGGACCGTTCGGCCTGAGCGTCTTCCTGGTGGAGCGGGACACCCCCGGTCTGCGGGTCGGCGAGCCGCTCGGCAAGATGGGGCTGCGCACCTCCCCGCTGAGCGAGGTGACCTTCGAAGGCTTGCGGGTGCCCGCCGCCCGGCGCATCGGCCAGGAGGGCGCCGGCTTCCTCGTCCTCGACCACGTGATGAAGCGGGAGATCCTCTTCTCCTTCTCCCTCACGCTCGGCGAGATGGAGCACCGCCTGGAACGCGTGCTCAAGTACGCGAAGTCCAGGCGCCAGTTCGGCGAACCGATCGGCTCCTTCCAGGGCGTCGGACACAAGATCGCGGACATGAAGATCGCGGTGGAGACCGCCCGGAAGTGGCTCACCGACACCGGCGCCAAGGTGGAGGCCGGCAAGGACGCCGCGATCGACGTCGCCGCGACCAAGACCGTGGTCAGCGAGGCCAACAAGCGCACCGCGCTGGACGCCGTCCAGATCTTCGGTGGCCAGGGCTATCTCACCGCCACCGGCATCGAGCGGGACGTCCGCAACGCCGTCGGCGGGACCATCTACTCCGGCACCAGCGAGATCCAGCGCAACCGCATCGCCTCCCTTCTCGGTCTGTGAGCCGGGAGCTGACGAAAGGGTCACCATGAACGCACTCACGCCCGACGACCTGCGACGGCTCACCGCGCCCACCGACTTCCTCGACTACGAGAGCGACCCCGTCCAGGGCTTCGTCGACGAGGTGGTCACCGACCGCGGCGCCGACAAACGCCGGCTGGCCGTCGAGCTGTACTACGCCGTCCGGGACGACGTCTTCTACGAGGTGTACGGAGCCGACCTGTCCCGGCAGGGGCTGCGGGCCAGCAGCATCGCGTCCAGCCGCCAGGGCTTCTGCCTGCACAAGTCGGTGCTCTACGCGGCGGCCTGCCGGGCCGTCGGCATTCCCGCCCGCATCCAGTACGGCGATGTGCGCAACCACCTCGCCTCCGACCGGCTGCGCACCCACATCGGCGGAGACGTCTTCTTCCACGGGCTGAACTCCGTGCACCTGGACGGCAAATGGGTCAAGGCCACCCCGGTCTTCAACAAGATCCTGTGCCGGCTGTACGGCATGAAGCCGCTGGAGTTCGACGGCACCGCCGACAGCATGCACCACGCCTTCGACGAACAGGGTCACCGGAGCATGGAGTTCCTGGTGGACCACGGCGGCTTCGACGACGTCCCCTACGAGTTCGTGATGACGAACATGCGCCGCAAGCACCCCGGCTTCCTGAACGACACCGGCACCGGCACGGTCCGCGGCGGCTCGCTGGCCGCCGAGGCGACCGGCTGACCCCGCCCGACGACGAGGAGACACCGAGATGAGCACCATCCGAGCGGAGAAGGACGGCTGGGAGGCGCGGGCGCGCATCGGCGTGGTCGTCCCGCACGCGGACGTCGGCCCGGAGTCGGAGTTCCAGGCGATCGCACCCGACGACGTGTTCGTACACGGCTCGCGCGTCCACTTCGGCGCGATGCGGGCCGGCGGCGAGATGGACCCGAAGATCCCCCACGACCCGGTGCGGGCCTTCGTGGAGCCGCCGCACATCGACGACGCGGTCGAACTGCTGGCCGCCTCCCCGCTCGACGCGATCGCGCTCGGCTTCACCAGCTCCGCCTACGTCCTCGGAGCCGGCGGTGAGAAGGAACTGTTCGACCGGCTCTCCCGGTACACCCGGGGCCTGCCGCTCACCGGCACCACCACGGCGGCCGTGGCCGGCTTCACCGCGCTCGGCGCCCGGCGGATCGCTCTGGTCAACCCGCCGTGGTTCGACGACCGGCTTTCCGGACTCGGCGCCGACTATTTCACCGAGCAGGGCTTCGAGGTCGTCCACCACGCCCCGTGCGGGCTGCCCAGCAACCAGAAGCTGATCACTCCCGGGGCGCTGTCCGAGTGGATCCGCTCCACGGTGGCCGGGCACCGGCCCGACGCCGTCCTGGTGGCCGGCAACGGCATCCGCGCGGTGGGTGTCGTCAACGCCCTGGAACAGGAACTGGACTTCACCGTCCTGACCGCCAACCAGGTCCTGTTCTGGCACGCCCTCCACCTGGCCGGAGCGGCCGAAGCGGCCCGCGGGATCAGCGGATACGGCCGCCTGTTCGGCACCGAACCGCCGGGCGGCGCGGTATGAGCCTGCTGGCGGCCGACGGGCACGTGGCCCTGTTCGTCACCGACGAGGGGGACGCCCGCCGCCTCCCGCTGGTGTGCTGGCGCGACGACGGCGTCACCGTCCACGGCATGGTCCTGTACCGGGGTGCGCTGCACCGGGCCGAATACGTCCCCGGCTTCCGCCGGTACGCCCACCCCCTGGAGGACGACGTCCGCGTCCGCCGCGAGGACGGCTCCGCCCACTCCGGCAAGGCCGCCGTCTGAGCCGGCCCCCCGGCCGGCGTGAGCCGGTGCCCCCGGTGTCCACGACACCGGGGGCACTCTGCGTCGACGGCCGCCTCCGGGAAGGGTGTCAGCGGCGGGTCGCCGCGCTCACCCGCCCTGCCCGGCCGGCCGCATGACGGCTGCACCCGCCCGCAACAGGACGGCCACGGGCCGGCCGACCCATCGGGTGATCTCGCGTGGGAGACCGGGATCCACTTCGATGACCACCCTGAGGTACCGGGTGTCCAGCGGCGTGACCCTGGTCGTGGAGGGGGCGGCGGTGTCGGTGCGGCGCTGCAGCGCCGCCCGGTACACGTCCTTGCGCTGGTTCACACCGTGTCCTGACGCTTGATGAGTTCCTCCGCGAGATCCATGTACGCCGTGCCCTTCACCTCGACGGGGCCGCCGAACGACTGGGCGTACAGGTCGAGCCGCGGAATGTGTGTGGACAGCACGTCGAAACCGCGCTCGGCGAGGGCCTCGCGGGCATCGGCGTCGGGACCGGTACGCGTGGCGTCGGGGCGGTTCGTGCGGTTCAGCAGCACGGCGGCGCGGGCCGGCTCGGCGCGCAGGGACTGCACGTCGCCCATCTCGCGGTCGATGGGCGCCATGCGGTCGAGTTCGATCGGAGCCGGGGTGACGGGCACGATCCATTCCGTGGCGTACCGCATGATGCTCCGGGTGATGTGGGCGTGGTCCTCCATCTGCGGGGCGTCGAAGACCACGGCCTGCCGGTCGCCCAGGAAGTCGCTCACGCGCAGGTGCACGTCGCCCGTCGGAAGGGCGCAGACGGGGAAGGGGAACCCGCCCGCGAGTTCGCTCCACCGCAGCGCGGAGGACGCGGGATCGCTGTCCACGAGCAACGGTGAGAAGCCCGAAGCGTGCAGGGCGTGGGCCAACCAGACGGCGCTGGTCGTCTTTCCCACTCCGGGTTTGAGGTTCACGAATGCATAGCTCAGCGGCACAGGAGCCGACGCTAACGGACGCGGCCGGACGACCGCCGTCGGCGCGGAGCCGCTGCGTCGGGTTCACTCCGCGGAGCCGGCGTTTCACCCCCGTGGACCAGCCCCCGTGGACCAGCCGCCGTGGACCAGGCCCCGTGGACCAGCCGCCGTGGACGAGCCGCCGTGGACCAGGAGTGAGGGCCGAGCGTTGCGCCGGCGGGGGAGTGGCGGGGCAGGGGGAGGCAGCGGGCGCGCGTGGCGTCGTGTGAGCGGTGCGGCCGACCTGGCGGTGGTCCGTCTGCATACGACGGCCGCATGGGGGCAGACGACTCGCCGGAGCAGATATCTGCTTCGTCCCCTCTGTGGCCACCTGACCGGTGGGCGCTCGTGGTGTCGCGGGCCCGGGAGAACGGGCCGCCTTTCGAGAGAGGTTGTCGCTGTGTTGCTGCCTGCGGAGAAGAACCTTCGTGCGGTGCTGGCCCGCTTCGCCGAAGCCCGTTTCCGTCATGACCTGCGGGCCACTCCGGGGACGGGCCGTGAACTGGAGGACGCCTCCTACACGTTGTGCGTCATGACCGGCACCCGCACGGTGGACGAGGCCCTCGCCGCGGCCGACGTCCTGCTGGAACGCCTGTGCGCGGACCGTCGTGGCGCCACCAAGTCGGCCCAGACCCTGGCCGCCTGACCTGATCGGACGCCAGGGGTCTCACCCCGGGGCGAGAGGAGATACGGCACATGGCCACCGACGCGAGCTCCCGCAGGATCACGGGGAAGGTCCAGGGCAGGGACATCGTCCTGAACGGGCCTCTGTCGAAGGACGAGATCCGCAACAAGGTGTGGTGGTGGCAGATCCCCCACCCCGAGACCGCCCAGGAGCACAAGGACCGGCACCACGAGTACGACAGCTCGCAGAAGAACGTGATCTCCACCCTGGGCGGGTACTACGAGGTCTCCGACAGCTCCCGGACTCCCGAGGCAGATGAACTGGTCGATCTGGTATACGCGGAGCTGAACCCGGACGACTGACACGGCGTGCTCGGCGGACCGCCCCGCGCCCCGCGTACTCTCCCGCCCTGCCGGCGAGGGCAGGGCGCCTCACCAGGTCATCTCATGCGGACGTAGGGCGGCCACGGCGCCGCCTCCGGCCGGCGTACGGGTAGCGGCCGGACCGGCCCGGGCCGGGAGCGCGCGGCGGTGCCCGGCCGTTCGACGGCCGCCGGGGTCACCGCCCGTGGTCCGGGCACAGCTGTCCGGCCAGGTCGGCCAGACCCTCGGCGTGCAGGTCGAAACGGTCCGCCGGGGCGGGCGGGTCGCCGACCGGCCGGGCGACATAGGCGGTGCGCAGGCCGAGGGCCTGTGCACCGCGCAGGTCCCAGGCGTGGGCGGCCACCATCAGCAGTCGCTCCGGCGGGCGTGCGGCCACGGTGACGGCCAGCCGGTAGACAGCCGGATCCGGCTTGTACGTGCGGGCGTCCTCGGCGGACAGGGCCTGATGCCAGCGCAGTCCCGCGTGTGCGTCGAGTTCCAGCAGCGCCGTCCGGCTCGCGTTGGAGAGTCCGAGCACCGGGAACCTCTCGGCGAGTCGGGCGAGCCCTGCCAGGGAGTCGGGCCACGGAGGGAGCCTGCGAGCCGACCGGGCCAGCGCCGCCACGGCGGTCGGATCGTCGGCTCCGACGGCGTCGGCGACCAGCCGAGCGGCTTCCAGGTCGAGGGCGTCGCTGGTCGCATAGGGCCTGGCGCCGTCGAGGACACGGCGCTGCTCGCGGCCGACGTGCTGCTGCCACAGCGACACGAGCCGCTCGATCCCGGGTTCGTCCAGCGACAGGTCGAGTTCACGGATGCCGTCGCCGATGCCCGTGGGTTCGTCTACGAGCGTGCCCAGCACGTCGAACACGATGGCGTCGATCTCCAGCTGTGACATGGGAGAGCCTCCTGGGCAGGCGGGGCAGGTGCGGCACTGTCGGGCGAACGCAACGGGAAGCGGTCAGGATTCCCGCGCCGGCGTGCCTGATGAGGCCGGGCGGTCGACCGAAGCCCCGGACGACCGGCAAGGGGGTCTCCTCCGTGCCCGGTGCCCGGTGCCCGGTGCCCGCTGCGGGCGGCGGCGGTCGGTGCCGCCGCCCGCCCTCGACCGCGCCGGCTCCGTCGCGGCGAAGGCGGACCGCGTCAGCACATGGGTCTCGATGCCCGGCACCGCGCGGCGGCAGCTCGGGCCCGGTCACCCGGTCCGGCCGCGGCCCGCGCCCGCTTCATCCACAGCCGTCGGTGCCGTGCTCCGCGGGAGCCGGAGGCTGGAAGCAGGCGGTGACGTCCTTGCCGCGTGGGCAGCGGTAGACCCCCCAGTCGTCGGCGAGAGCGGCGACCAGCAGCAGCCCACGCCCGCCCAGCGCTCCCTCACCCGGCTGCCGTCGCTCGGGCAGCAGAGGCGAGGCGTCGTGCACCGTCACGTGCAGACACGTCTCGTCCCAGGTGAGGATCAACTGCGCCGTGCTGCGGGCGTGCACATGGGCGTTGGTGACCAGCTCGGACACGGCCAGCAGCACCGAGTCCACCAGGTCGGGTGCCGTCTCCAGCCAGCCGAGGCTGGCCAGGTGCGCCCGCGTCCAGTCCCTGGCCGCCTTCACCCCGCTGCTCACCGGCAGCGAGCGTGCCCACCCCACTGCTCTCAGCGATGAGTCCTTGACCACGGTCTTCCCTTCCCGTCGGGTGCGTCTACCGTGTGCCCGGAAACAGCAGGGACAAGGTTTTTGCGGGCCGGGTATCTCCGTGCGAACGGCTACCCATGAGCCTGACGCCGCCCGGCGAGGGGCCTTTGTCCGTTCAGTCGAGGCCGAACGCGTAGGCCCGCTCCACCCGTGCCACCTCGACGCTGTAGGAGGAGTACCAGCGTTCACGCCCCAGGTGCTGGGCCCGGAGGTGTTCGGGGTGCGCCTTCCAGGCCACTATCGCGGCCTCGTCCGCGTAGTAGATGACGGTGAGGTCCCGGCCGTCCTCGTCCGTGAGCGACTCGCGGCCGAGGTAGCCGGGCTGCGCCTCGCCGAGTTCGGCCATGCGCTCGCTCATCTCCGCGTAGCCTTCGAGGTCCGCCGCCGGCCGGGTGGTGATGATGACCGCGTAGTACGGCGGTTCAGGGCGGGGGAACGAGGTGGTCATGCGAGTGGCCCTCCGTCGGTAAGGAGCATGATGCGGTAAGGCTACTGACATGATCGTCCGGTGGCTACCGGCTTGGTGCGGCGCAGGCACCCGAACGCCGGTCAGGGAAACCCGAGTTCCCGCCCCGCGACGCGCTCTCACCCGCGCGGCAGGCACTCGACCCCGGCGCCGGGGCGCGGTCAGGCCCGGCGCCGTACGCGCAGCGGAGCGTAGACGAGCAGCGCCGCGAGGAACGCCACGGGGTAGGCGAGGTCGGCGCCGTGCAGTGCCCGGGCGACCGGTCCCACGTACAGGCTGGTGCTCATGAACGGCACCGCCACCGCGAAGCCGGCGGCGAACGCGGTGAGGGCCGGCCACCACGGCTGCGGCTCCGCCGCCTCCTGCGCGAGGTCGACGGGGCGGCCGCCGCGCGCGCGGGCGCGGGCCGTCCAGTCCACGATCACGATCGCGACGAACGCGGGGATCCAGTAGCCGACGAACAGCAGCACGTTCTGGAAGCGGGCGGTGGTGTCGGCGGCGTGCATCCACAGCACCAGCGGGAACCCGAGCACCGCGGCGAGCGCGGCGGCGACCGGCCGCGGCAGCCGTACACCCACGGTCTGCAGCGCCAGCGAACCGCTGTAGTCGTTCATCGCGTTGCTGCACAGCGCCGCGAGCGCGACCGCGAGGAGCCCGAACGCACCGAGCGGGCCGCCGCCGAGCAGCCGGTCCACACCGCGGGCGGTCTGGTCGGTGAACTGCGCCGCGCCCCACAGCCCGAGCGCCTGCACCGCCACGAAGGACACGCCGACACCGAGCAGGGTGTACCAGAACATGCGGGGACGGGACGCCGACCGCGGCAGGTAGCGGCTGAAGTCGCTGGCGTAGGGGGCCCAGGAGAGGGCGAGACTCAGGGCGATCGTGCAGGTCAGCACGAACGCGCCCGCCTGGTCGGCGCCGTGCGCGGCCGGGGCCGTCGCGGGGTGGGTGCCGTGCGCGAGCTTCACCGCCAACGCGGCGAACGCCGCGGCGAGCGCGAAGGTCATCACCGTCTGCAGGCGGTGGATCGCCTCGTACCCGAGCACCCCCAGCGCCCCCTGGGCCGCGAGCATCACCAGGACACCCGCCCAGAAGGGCCAGCCGCACAGCTGTGCCAGCGCGTCGCCGCCGAACAGGCCGATCAGCGCGTCCCAGGCGATGGACGACAGCCACTGCAGGGCTCCCGGCAGGGCGACGGCCCGGCCGAACGCCAGCCGGGCGAGCGGCAGTTGGCCCGCCCCGGTCTGACTGCCCCACGTCCCCAGGTAGGCGGTGGGCACCGCCCCGAGCAGGGTGCCGAGCACCACGGCGAGCAGCGCCGTGGCGAAGTCCAGCCCCAGGGCCGCGCCGACGGTTCCGGTGAACACGCCGGTCATGGTCAGGTTGGGGGCGAACCACACGGTGAACAGCCGCCGGGGGCTGCCGTAGCGGGCGTCCTCGGGGACCGGTGTGATGCCGCGCGCCTCCACCCGCAGATCCCCGGGAGCGGTCGGCATCCGCCCGTCGAAGACGCGCTGTGCCTCGGCCACGGCCGTCTCTTCATGGGCATACGGCAACGACATGTGACATCCCTCCGCCAGTCCTAACTGGTTCAGGTTCGACGGGTGTGATCTCAGCCCCCGTGCGGGGGCACCCCGTGTCCAGGTACGGCGGCCAGAATAGCCCGGACCCGCGGCCGGCACCGACCGGGGGAGGGGAGCGCACGGCGGACCGCCCGAGCGGGTGCGGAGGACCGCGCGAACAGGGACGGAGGACCGCGCGAGCGGGTGCGGAGGACCGTGCGAGCGGGGACGAGGCGCGGCCGCGGCGGTGGGTCGACGGTCGCGACGGTCGGTTTCAGGCCAGCGGGCGGGCCCCGGGCCCCGGCTCCGCGGTGACGTCGGCGAGGGTGAGCGCGGCGCGGTCCCGGGCGCACTCGACCACGACCCGGACCGGCGCCCCGCAGTCACTGTGCCGGATGTCGAGCGTCGGCCCGTCGGGACCGGGGGCATGGGTGTCGCCCCACTGCCGCAGCGCCACGAGGACCGGCCACAGGTCCCGGCCCTTGCCGGTGAGGCGGTACTCCTGCCGGGTCCGGCTGCCCTCCTCCCGGTAGGGGACGGTGCGCAGGATCCCGGCCGCGACCAGTTTGCGGAGCCGGTCGGCGAGCACCGCCTCCGACATCCCCACATGGCGGCGGAAGTCGTCGAAGCGGCGCACGCCGTTGAAGGCGTCCCGCACGATCAGCAACGTCCACTTCTCGCCGACCACGTCGAGTGTGCGCTGGACCGTGCAGTTCTCGGTGCTCATCTCCAGCCACTTCATGCCGCCATCGTAGAGAAGCCTGCTGACTTTGTCATTGACAGTCAGCCTCGGCCGAGGCTAGCTTCGTCAATCGAAGTCAGATGTCGGTCAGGTGTTCGGACATGGAGGCGGAGTCGAATGGGACGGTCGCGCACGTACGACTGGGAGGACCCCGCCATCTCGGCGGCCGTCGTCGGCAAAGGCTCCGGGCTGGAGTTCCTCCAGGAGATCGCCGCGGGCCGGCTGCCCGCGCCGCCCGCCAGTGCCACTCTGGGCTTCACCTTCGAGGAGGTCGCCCACGGGCGGGCGGTGTTCCGCCTGGTGCCCGGGGAGGAGCACTACAACCCCATCGGCAGTGTGCACGGCGGGATCTACGCGACCCTGCTCGACTCGGCCGCCGGCTGCGCGGTGCAGTCGACCCTGCCGGCCGGCATGGGCTACACGTCGCTGGACCTCACCGTGAAGTTCCTGCGTCCGATCACGGCGGACACGGGTCCGGTCCTCGCCGTCGGCGGTGTGCTCAGCAGCGGTCGCCGCACGGCGCTGGCCGAGGCCGACCTGTACGACGAGAGGGACCGCCTCCTCGCCCATGCCACCAGCACCTGCATGCTCTTCCCGGTCGCCACGGCCTGACGGGGAGCGGCCCGTCCGCCGCCCGCGGCGGGTCCGGGCGTCCCGGCGCACACGGCCCGTCCCCCCTCCCGGGCCGGCGGAGAAACACCTCGAGACCGTGATACTAATACCGGTATAAGTATTGGGTCGATGGGTGCAGGGAGCAGGACGCATGGTGGAGATCAAAACCGACGCCGCACTGGAGGCGATGCGGGAGGCCGGCCGTGTGGTGGCCCGTGCCCTGGCCGAGGTCCGAGAGGCGGCCGGCGTGGGGGTGTCCCTGCGCGAACTCGACGAGGTGGCCCGGTCGGTTCTGGCCGAGGCCGGGGCCGACTCCCCCTTCCTCGGGTACCGTCCGTCCTTCGCGCCGGTCGCCTTCCCGGCCGTGATCTGTACGTCCGTAAACGATGCCGTGTCGCACGGCATCCCCACCGGCTACCGGCTGCGCGACGGTGACCTGGTGAGCGTCGACTGCGGCGCCGTGCTCGACGGCTGGGCGGGCGACGCGGCCATCACGTTCTCCGTCGGGACACCACGCCCCGGCGACCTCGATCTGATCGACGCCACCCGGCAGGCCCTCGACGCCGGGATCGCCGCGGCCCGGGTGGGCGGTCGCATCGGCGACATCTCCCACGCCGTCGACACCGTCGCCCGCAAGGCCGGCTGCGGCATGCCGGCCGACTTCGGCGGGCACGGCATCGGCCGCCGCATGCACGAAGATCCCCATGTGCCCAACCGGGGCCGCCCCGGCCGTGGCTACCCCCTCCGTCACGGCCTGGTGCTCGCCATCGAACCCATGCTCATGGCCGGCGGGCGGAACACCTACCGGACCGACATCGACGGCTGGACGCTGCGTACCACCGACGGCAGCAGGGCCGCCCACTTCGAACACACCGTCGCCATCACCGACCAGGGCCCTCGCGTCCTGACCCTGCCCTGACGCCGCCGGTCCGGACCGGCCGGTCCCCGCGCCGCGCGACTGTGATGGAGCGCCCGGGGGCTCGGGCACGCCGGGCCTCGGCCTCGTCGTGATCCGCCGGGTCGCGGGACAGGCACGCCACGCTCAGCGAAGCCGCCGCAGCGCACCTGCGCACCGGTCAGCGGCGGATGAGACCGAGGCTGGTGGCGGCGGCGACGGCGGCGGTGCGGGAGTCGACGTCGAGCTTCACGAAGACACGGGCCAGGTGGGACTTGACCGTGCCTTCGGTGAGGTGGAGCCGGTCACCGATGGCCTGGTTGGACAGACCGTCTGCGACCAGGGAGAGGACTTCGGTCTCGCGTCGGGTCAGGGCGGTGCCGGGCGTGCGGAGCCGGTTCATCAGCCGGTCGGCGACGCTGGGCGCGAGGGCCGTACGTCCCGCGGCGGCCGTGCGCACGGCGGCGGCGAGGTCCTCGGGCGGGGCGTCCTTGAGGAGGTAGCCGGTGGCACCGGCCTCGATGGCGGGCAGGATGTCGGCGTCGGAGTCGTAGGTGGTCACGATCAGCACGCGCGGGCCGCCTGGCCGGGCGGTGATCCGGGCGGTGGCCTGGGCGCCGCTCATGCCGGCGCCGAATCGCAGGTCCATGAGGACGACGTCGACGTCGCCGTGCACGGCGCGGGCGACGGCGTCCTCGGCGGTGGCGGCTTCCGCGACGACGACCAGACCGGGCTCGGTCTCCAGTACGGCGCGCAGCCCTGCGCGCACGACGGGGTGGTCGTCGGCCAGGAGGAGTCGGATGGGGGCGTCGGTCACGTGCGGGCCTCGGGCTCGGTCTCGGCGGGCGGAACGAGGGGGAGTCGGGCGGCCAGGGCGGTGCCCGAGCCGTGGCCGGACCTGACGGTCAGGCTTCCGCCGAGGGCGTTCGCGCGGGCCCGCATGACCGCCAGACCGAAGCCGCCGCTGCCGGCGTCCGGTACGGGCAGGTGGTCGGGGTCGAAACCGCACCCGTTGTCGACGACGTCGAGGGCGACGTGGGAGCCGAGGTAGCTGAGGGTGACCTCCGCCTCGGTGGCCCGGGCGTGCCGGACGGTGTTGGCCAGGGCGGACTGGGCGATGCGCAGCAGGGCGACCTCGTGCGCGGTCGGCAGCGCCGCGGGGGCGCCGGTGAGCCGGAAGCCGGCGGTGAGCCGGTGGCGGGAGCCGGTGGTGGCGCACAGCCGTTCCAGGGCGCCGGCCAGGCTGGTGTCCTCCAGGGCGGGCGGCGCGAGGGCGGCGACGAAGCGGCGGGCCTCGGCGAGGTTGTCCACGGCGGCCTCACGGGCCGCGACCACGTGCCGGGCGGCGGTGCCGGGCCGGGCGGGCAGGGCGCGTTCGGCGGCGCGCAGCAGCAACTGGATGCTGGTCAGGCCCTGGGCGAGGGTGTCGTGGATCTCGCGGGCCAGTCGTTCGCGTTCGGCCAGTGCTCCCGCGGTGTGCTGGGCCCGGGCCAAGTCCGCCCGGGTGGCCGTGAGTTCCTCGATCAGCCGCCTGCGCTGTTCGCTCTCCCGGTGCAGGGCCTGGTAGCCCCGTACCACCGCGACCGCGACGGCCGCGCCGAGCGCCGGCCCGATGACCATGGCAGGGCTGAAGGAGTGCTGGTGGGCGGCGAAGCCGGCGACGGCCGCGGCCGTGGTGGCGATCACGGCGGCGAGACCGGCCCGGCTGGGCAGCAGGTGCAGCTGGAGGAAGTACAGCGGGAAGGCGACCCACACGGCGTCCGGTGACGAAGCCAGCAGCGCCAGCCACACGGCACCCACGGCGGTCAGCCACCAGGCGGCGGTGGCCCGGGAGCGGCGGACGCGCAGGAGGGGTGGCCCGGCGGCGTACACCAGCGCGCATCCCGCGGCTGCGGCTGCGGTCGCTCCGCTGTGGGGCCGGCCGTCGGCCAGGGCGCGCCCCGCGGCCAGGACGAGCAGGCCGAGGATCAGCAGGTGCAGGCACCAGGTGAGTACGCGGGTGGTCGGGGTCGGGGCGGAGGCGGAGGCGTTCACAGTGCCTCCCAGGTTACGGAGGCGGAGGCCGGCGGTCCTCTGTCGAAAGTGACAATCGGGCTGCGGCCTTTCGGCCGGGAAAGTGCCTTCCTCGGCCGGAGGCGCGAACGGGGGTCCGGCGGCGACGGTGGGGACCCACCGATTCCACCGCCGGAGAGGACCGTCAGGACGTGTTCGTCGCCTGGAGAGATCTGAGGTTCGCCAAGGGCCGCTTCGCCCTGATGGGGGCCGTCATCGTCCTGATCACCCTGCTGGTGGGGCTGCTGTCCGGGCTGATCGCCGGGCTCGGCCGGCAGAACGTCTCCGCGATCACGGCACTGCCCGCCGACCGGGTCGCCTTCGAGGATCCGGGCGCCGGCCGGAAACTGTCGTACGCCGATTCCACCGTCACCAGGGGGCAGTGGCAGCGGTGGTCCAGGGCGCCTGGTGTCGAGAGCGCCGAACCCCTGGGGATCACCCTCACCAAGGCGACCGCCGGGAACAGGTCCGCCGCGGTCGCCGCCTTCGGTGTCCGCCCCGGTTCCCCCCTCGCCCCGGACGGCGGCGGCCTCGACGGCGACTCGGTGGTGCTGTCCGCCGCGGCCGCCCACGACCTCGCGGTCGAGGCCGGCGACCGGCTCACCCTGGCCGGGCAGCGGCTGAAGGTGGCCGCCGTGCAGGGCGACGCCCACTTCAGCCACGCCCCGGTCGTCTGGACCGGTCTGTACACCTGGCAGAAGACCGCGCCACCCACCGGCGGCGACGAGCCGACGGCCACCGTCATCGCCCTGACCACCGCATCCGGCGCCGACACGGCGGCCACGGACCGGCGGACCGGCACCCGGACCGTGCCGCTGCACGACTCCCTGTCCGCGATCGGCTCCTACACCGCCGAGAACGGTTCCCTGCAGCTGATGCGCGGCTTCCTGTTCGCCATCTCCGCCCTGGTCATCGGCGCGTTCTTCACCGTGTGGACCATCCAGCGCAGCGGGGACGTCGCGGTCCTGAAGGCACTGGGCGCCTCCACCGCGGGTCTCCTCCTGGACGCGCTCGGCCAGGCCCTCTTCCTGCTCACCGGCGGCACCCTCGTCGGTACCGGCGTCGCCGCCGCCCTGGGGGCGCTCGTGTCCGGCTCGGCCGTGCCCTTCGCGCTCTCGCCCGGCACCGTCCTTCTCCCGGCTGCCGTGATGATCCTCCTCGGCGTCCTGGGAGCGGCCCTGTCCGTCCGCCGCATCACCTCCGTCGACCCGCTGACCGCTCTGGGGAGCGTCCGATGAGCCTGCACCTGACCGCGGTCACCCTCACCTACCCCGACGGTGACACCCGCCTGACCGCCCTCGACGAGGTCAGCCTGGCGGTCCCGCCGGGCAGCCTGACCGCCGTGGTCGGCCCCTCCGGATCGGGCAAGTCCAGCCTCCTGGCCGTCGCCGCCACCCTCGTCACACCCGACGCCGGCACGGTCACGATCGACGGGACCGTCACCTCGGGCATGACCCGCGGGGAACTGGCAGCACTGCGCCGCGAAAAGATCGGTATCGTCTTCCAGCAGCCCAACCTCATCCCTTCGCTCTCGGCGGCCGAACAGCTCCAGGTCATGGCTCGCATCGACGGCCGCCGGCCCCGCACCGCCCGCGCCCGCGCCCGCGCCAGGGAACTGCTCGCGGCGGTCGGCCTGGCCGACCAGGCGGACCGCCGGCCCCACCAGCTCTCCGGTGGTCAGCGCCAGCGGGTCAACATCGCCCGCGCCCTGATGAACGACCCCACCGTCCTCCTGGTCGACGAGCCCACCAGCGCTCTCGATCACGAGCGGGGCGCCGCCGTCATCGACCTGATCGCCCGCCTCACCCACCAGCAGGCCACCGCCACGGTCCTCGTCACACACGACCGCAGCCATCTCAGCGCCGCCGACCGGGTCACCGAGGTGAACGACGGAAGTCTCACCCACCCGACATCGCCCCGCTGAACGGGGGAGCGGCAGGAAGGACGGCCCGCACCTCCCGTCCGTCTGAACGGGGGAGCGGCAGGAAGGACGGACCACACGTCCCGTCCGTCTGAACGGGGGAGCGGCAGGAAGGACGGCTCACACCTCCCGTCCGTCACCCGAGCGGGGCATCGGCGGTCCGCGGATGGGGCGTCCGGAGGCCGGCGGACAGTCGGGCGACCAAGGGCCGCCGGTCTTCCCGCCGGTGGCACCGAGTCCGTGCCGGCCGGGTCGCCCCGCCGCCCGCAGAGGGACCCGGATGCGGCCGGAGGCCGGTCGATCGCCCCGGTCAGGACGCCACGGTCAGGGCGTCGCGGTCCGGGCGCCGTCCCGGTCGGCGCAGGCGCCGGAGCGGGCTTTGGGGGGAGCGGCGCGTCGTGACGTCTCCTCGGCGGCCCAGCCGGTGACCCTCGGGTCGCGCAGCGACGCCACCCACAGGTCGGGCAGGGCGGCCGTTTCCTCGCCCGGCCACGGGCCGACGCCGAGCACGCGCATGCCCGCCCGGACCGCGGCGAGGATCCCGCAGTGGGTGTCCTCGACCGCCAGGCAGTCACCGGGGGCCGCCCCGCAGTGCCGGGCGGCCGTCAGGTAGACGTCCGGGTGCGGCTTGGGCCGGATCGTGTCGTCGGGGACCACCACGGCGTGGAAGCGGTGCAGCAGCCCCGCGGTGTCCAGGCACGACTCCACGACCTCACGGGGGCAGTTGCTGGCGACGGCCAGCGGCGCGAAGAGAGCCGCCGCCTCGACCAGTTCGGGTGCGCCGGGCATGGTCACCGGGTCGTCGCAGGCCAGGACGCGGAACTGGTGCAGCAGCCGGTCCGCCAGGGTCGGGCCCAGCTCGGGACGCCCTGCTTCGTCGGCCATGAGCCGGCCGCACTCGGTGTAGTGCAGGCCCTTGGCGCGTTCCGCGAAACCGGGGGAAGGCGTGAGCCGTGCTTCGTCGAAGACGCGTTGACGGGCTGCCACCCAGTGGCGCTCCGTGTCCATCAGGGTGCCGTCGCAGTCGAAGACGACCGCCGCCGGGGTCCAGGAAGGGATGCGATGGAACATCATCTGTGTGCTTTCGTTCGAAAGGTGAGCCGCTGACACCGCGAGCCGGTGCGACGGCCGATCACCCCGAGGTGATCTGTGCCGCCGGGCCGCCCTCGGGCGGCCGGACGGCGCGAACTCCAGGCAGGGCAGGACGTCGTACGCGCTTGTGCGCACTCGTACTCAGGCGTCCCACCAGGGAACATAACGATCGTTACGCTAGGCTCCGTCACTTGTGGGAGTCAAACGAACACGGCAAGTTACGCTCGGGAGAGTGAGTGGAAGGAGAGGACACCGAAGGCCGGGCACTGCCCGTTCTGGCCGAACCGGACGACGCAGGTGCCGTCGTGCCGCACGCAGGTCACACGTGCGGCCGGGGCGAACTCGGTGAAACGCGGTGCCGACAGCCGCGCACCGGCCAGCCGGAGCAACGCCCCGCCGCTCGCCAGCGCGGCGGCCTGCCGTCCGGCCTCCAGCAGCACGATCCCGGGGACGTGGTCGGTGGGGTGATCGAAGAAGAACGGGTGCCACGGATCGGCCGCGTCCACCACCACGTCACGGCCGTCCACGGCGCCTGCCCTGAGCGGGCCGCCCCGCCGGTGCCGCTTCTCCGGACCGCCGTCACCTCCGTGACCGCGGCTCCCGGTGAGCCCGACGAGCACGTCCCGGGAGTGGGACACGCCGAGCGAGGCCGGGTCGGGCCGCAGCAGCCCGGCCGGCGTCGGAGGCGGCCAGCCGCCGCTCGTCTCGCCCCGCACGTCCGCGTACCGGCCGGGGGAAAGGAATCGCGCCCCGCCCCCTGCTCGTGCGAACACCGTCCCGTTCGCGAGGAACTCCACGCGCAGCCGCAATCCCGTGGCGGCACCCCGGGTGTCGGTGCGCAGCCCGTCGACCACCGCCCGGCAGGTCACCCGCGTCGCCCCGTGGCAGACCCGGGGCTGGGCCCCGGGTTCGACACCGAAGAAGAGATCGGTGATGAGCAGCTTGGTGTTCACCGGTACGCGGAAGTACCTCAAAGGGATGTAGATGCCGAGCTGCCGCAGAGTCTCGACGGCCATCAGCGGATGGTGCACGGCCGGACCGTCGAGCGGGAAGGTCGGATGTGACCGAGGCCAACTCGCGGCCGCCGTGAAACGCTTCTCGTCGATGCGCAGCACGTCGGTGAGCAGGACCTCCGCGAGCGAGGCCCGGTGCACCAACTCCCGGGGGACCGTACGTGACCAGCTCAGGGTCCGCGGCTTCAGAGCGGTGCCCCGGATGCGAGCGTTCATTCCCCCAGCAGACCGCAGTTCGATTCGTTCCGCACACCGGACTCGGGTCACCGAACGCATCCGCCGCTACATTGCCTACCAGTAAGCGGGAAACCGGGAACGTCGGAAATGGGTGCGACTCGTGCAGGCTGAATCGACGCGGCGGGCTCTGCTGGAAACTGCGGCACAGTTGTTCGATGAGCGGGGTTATGCCGGAACCAGCATCAGTGATATCAGCGCCCTTTCGGGGCGGACCAGCGGCGCCATCTACTTCCACTACGCCAGCAAGGAAAAGCTGGCACTCGCCGTGGTGGAGGAGCATTTCGCCTCGTGGCCGCGCATGATCGAGGCGCACCGGCGGTCCGGCCGCTCAGCTCTGGAGAAACTCGTCGCGTTGAGTTTCACCGTGGCGCGGGCCTTCCGCGACGACGTCGTCGTACGGGCCGGCTCCCGCCTGTGGATGGAACGCAAGGCCATCGCCGCCCCGCTCCCCACGCCGTTCGTGGGCTGGATCGACGTGGTCGCCGAGCTGCTCACCGAAGCGGGGGCGGCCGGCGAACTGGCGTGCGCGGTCGACCCGGTCACCGCCGCGCACAGCGTGGTCTGCAGCTTCTTCGGCCTGCACACCGTCTCCGACGCGCTGGACGGCCGCGAACAGATCGAGCTCCGCCTCCGCGAACTGTGGTTGCTCCTGCTCGGCGCCCTCCAGGCGAGCCCGGAGCCGGCGGCCCTGCTCGAACGGGCGCTCACCGACCACCCGCCCACCCCCGCACCGGCGGAGTCCCTGCCCGCCCGGACGTGTTCCGCGCCGGTGCAGGCGTAGCGCTCCCCGCCGTCCGCTGAGGCGGCTCGACCGCGCGCAGGCGCGGTGGCCGCGTCGGCCGGCAGCGACTCGCCCTGGCCACTGCCGCAGTTCGGGGGGCCCGCCGTCGGGCCGGG
>NZ_WWJT01000404.1 GCF_009865385.1 Streptomyces sp. SID486
TGGGGGGCGCCGAACCCGCCCTGGGCCGGTGGCTGCGCCGGCGGCGGCGGGGCACCGAAGCCGCCGGGCTGCGGCGGCTGCTCCTGCGGTGCTCCGAACCCGCCCTGCGGCGGCTGGTCCTGCGGTGCTCCGAACTCGCCCTGCGGCGGCTGGTCGGGCGGCTGAGTCATCAGCGCTGTTCCCCCTCGTTCACTGATTTTTAGCCACGCCCTGAGGTTCGTGACAGACCCAAGGTCGTTCTCAGACAGTTTTCAGACGGCTCTTTCTATCACCCGGCACCGACAGTCCACGGGCCCTCGTCCGCCGCTGTTCCCAAGGGAGAACCGGCCCGTGATGCCGCCGTTACGCGCCTTCACGCCCCCTTCACGCGGCGCGCGCACCGGCCTTGCACGCGGCCGGATCGCGTCGCCCACGCCTCCCCCGCACGACCGGGGCGCGCGCCCTCACCCCACGACGGCGCGCGCTCCCCCTGTCACGCGTCCTCGGCCAGCTCCAGCCAGCGCAGCTCCAGTTCCTCGCGCTCCCCGGCGAGGTCCCGCAGCTGGGCGTCCAGTTCGGCCACCTTCGCGAAGTCGGTGGCGTTGTCGGCGATCCGGGCGTGCAGCTTGGCCTCCTTCTCGGAGACCTTGTCCAACTGGCGCTCGATCTTCTGGAGTTCCTTCTTCGCGGCGCGCTGGTCGGCGGCGCTCTTCTCGGCGCCGGCCGGCTTGGGCGCCGCGGCGGCGGTCTTCTCCGCGACGGCCTCCTCCATGCGCTGACGCCGCTCCAGGTACTCGTCGATACCTCGGGGCAGCATCCGCAGGGCGCCGTCACCGAGGAGGGCGAACACCCGGTCCGTCGTACGCTCCACGAAGAACCGGTCGTGGGAGATGACGATCATCGAGCCGGGCCACCCGTCGAGAACGTCCTCCAGCTGGGTGAGGGTCTCGATGTCGAGGTCGTTGGTGGGCTCGTCCAGGAAGAGCACGTTGGGCTCGTCCATGAGCAGCCGCAGCAGCTGGAGCCGTCGCCGCTCACCGCCGGAGAGGTCCCCGACCGGGGTCCACTGCTTCTCCTTGTTGAAGCCGAACGTCTCGCACAGCTGCCCGGCCGTCATCTCGCGCCCCTTGCCGAGGTCGACGCGCTCGCGGACCTGCTGCACGGCCTCCAGGACCCGCAGGGCGGGGTCGAGTTCGGCGACCTCCTGGGAGAGGTAGGCGAGCTTGACGGTCCTGCCGACGGCGATACGGCCGGCCGCGGGCTGCTCCTCGCCCTCGGTGCGGGCCGCCTGCGCCATGGCGCGCAGCAGCGAGGTCTTGCCGGCGCCGTTCACGCCGACGAGGCCGATCCGGTCGCCCGGCCCGAGCTGCCAGGTGACGTGCTTCAGCAGCACCTTGGGGCCGGCCTGCACGGTGATGTCTTCCAGGTCGAAGACGGTCTTGCCGAGCCGCGAGGAGGCGAACTTCATCAGCTCGCTGCTGTCCCGGGGCGGCGGCACGTCCGCGATCAGCTCGTTGGCGGCCTCGACCCGGAAGCGCGGCTTGGACGTGCGCGCGGGGGCGCCGCGGCGCAGCCAGGCCAGCTCCTTGCGGACCAGGTTCTGCCGCTTGGCCTCCTCCGTGGCGGCGATCCGCTCGCGCTCCGCGCGGGCGAAGACGTAGTCCGAGTAGCCGCCCTCGTACTCGTACACGTCGCCGCGCTGCACGTCCCACATGCGCGTGCAGACCTGGTCGAGGAACCACCGGTCGTGGGTCACGCACACCAGGGCCGAGCGCCGGTTCTGCAGGTGCCGGGCGAGCCAGGCGATGCCCTCGACGTCGAGGTGGTTGGTGGGCTCGTCCAGGACGATCAGGTCCTGTTCCTCGATGAGCAGCTTGGCGAGCGCGATCCGGCGCCGCTCGCCACCGGAGAGCGGCCCGATGACGGTGTCGAGCCCCTTGGGGAAGCCCGGCAGGTCCAGCCCGCCGAACAGTCCGGTCAGCACGTCCCTGACCTTGGCGTTGCCGGCCCACTCGTGGTCGGCCATGTCGCCGATGACCTCGTGGCGGACGGTCGCGGCGGGGTCGAGGGAGTCGTGCTGCGTGAGCACGCCGAGGCGGAGCCCGCCGGAGTGGGTGACCCGTCCGGTGTCGGTCTCCTCCAGCTTGGCGAGCATCCGGATGAGGGTGGTCTTGCCGTCGCCGTTGCGCCCGACGACCCCGATCCGGTCCCCTTCCGACACACCGAGCGAGACGCCGTCCAGCAGGGCACGGGTGCCGTACACCTTGCTGACGTTCTCGACATTGACCAGGTTGACGGCCATTTCACTCCTGTGCGCGGGGCTGTGTCGGCATGCGGCTCAGCCGCGGGGGTCAGCCTTCTAGCGTAGGGCCTCGGGGGGTGGGGGCGGGGAGCGAGGGGGCATCGGGTACGGCGGTGCAGCCGGCGCCGGCCGGCGGGACGTCCCGTGCGCGCGGCCGGACCGCGGACGGGCTGATCGCGTCCGACGCGCTTGGCCCCCCCTGGAGGACCGTCCGCACTCCGCCCCCTACAGGACTTGCGCTCCGCCCCTGGAGGACCGTCCGCGCTCCGCCCCCTACAGGACCGTCGCGCCCGGCACCGGCGCCGCCGCCGTGCGTACCGTGCGGCAGGTGCCGGAGGACCGGAGGGCCTCGGCCACCTTCTCCGCCGACCCGGCGTCGCGCGTGAGGAAGGCGGTCGTGGGCCCGGATCCCGAGACCAGCGTGGCGAGGGCGCCGGCCTCGCGCCCGGCCTCCAGCGTGCGGGCCAGCTCGGGGAACAGGGACAGCGCGGCCGGCTGGAGATCGTTGGCCGTGGCCGCCGCCAGCGCGTCCGCGTCTCCCTTCGCCAGCGCCTCCAGCAGCTCGGCCGAGGCCACCGGCTCGGGGATCTCCCGGCCCTCGGCGAGCCGGTCGAACTCGCGGAAGACCGCCGGCGTGGACAGCCCGCGCGCGGCCATCGCGAACACCCAGTGGAAGGTGCCGCCGACCTCCAGGGGCGTCAGCAGCTCGCCGCGTCCGACGCCCAGCGCCGCGCCGCCGACCAGGCTGAACGGCACGTCACTGCCCAGCTCGGCGCAGATCGCGAGGAGTTCCGCGCGGGAGGCGCCGGTACCCCAGAGCGTGTCGCAGGCCAGCAGCGCGCCCGCGCCGTCCGCGCTGCCGCCCGCCATGCCGCCGGCGACCGGGATGTCCTTGGCGATGTGGATGTGCACGGCCGGCTCGACGCCCCGGCGCCCGGCGAGGGCGAGGGCCGCGCGCGCGGCGAGGTTGGTGCGGTCCAGCGGGACCTGGCCGGCGTCCGGTCCCGCGCAGGTGACCCGCAGTTCGTCGGCCGGGGTCACGGTGACCTCGTCGTACAGGCCGACGGCGAGGAAGACGTTGGCCAGGTCGTGGAACCCGTCCGGGCGGGCGGCGCCCACGGCGAGCTGGACGTTGACCTTGGCCGGGACCCTGACCGTGACGCTCACTCGCCCGTCCCCTCGTACGCGTGCCGGTTTTCGGCGATGCGCGCGAACTCCTCGACCGTCAGCGACTCCCCGCGCGCCTGCGGGGACACCCCGGCCGCGACCAGGGCCGCCTCGGCCGCCGCCGCGGACCCGGCCCAGCCGGCGAGCGCCGCCCGCAGCGTCTTTCGGCGCTGGGCGAAGGCCGCGTCGACGGCGGCGAAGACCTCGTGCCGGGACGCGGTGGTCTTGATCGGTTCCGTCCGCCGGACGAGGGAGACGAGCCCGCTGTCGACGTTCGGCGCGGGCCAGAAGACGTTGCGGCCGATGGCACCGGCCCGCTTCACCTCCGCGTACCAGTTGGCCTTCACGGACGGCACTCCGTACACCTTCGAGCCGGGCGCGGCGGCGAGCCGGTCGGCGACCTCGGCCTGCACCATCACCAGCGTCCGCTCGATGGTGGGGAAGGTGTCGAGCATGTGCAGCAGCACGGGGACGGCGACGTTGTACGGCAGGTTCGCCACCAGGGCGGTCGGCGCGGGGCCGGGCAGCTCGGCGACGTGCATCGCGTCGGAGTGGACCAGCGCGAACCGGTCGGCCCGCTCCGGCATGCGCGCGGCGATGGTGGCGGGCAGCGCGGCGGCCAGGACGTCGTCGATCTCCACCGCGGTGACCCGGTCGGCGACCTCCAGCAGGGCGAGGGTGAGCGAGCCGAGCCCCGGTCCGACCTCGACGACCACGTCATCGGAGCGGACGTCGGCGGTGCGGACGATACGGCGGACCGTGTTGGCGTCGATCACGAAGTTCTGGCCGCGCTGCTTGGTGGGACGGACACCGAGCGCTGCCGCGAGCTCACGGATGTCGGCGGGGCCGAGGAGGGCGTCGGGGAGGGGGCTGCTCACGGGACAAGGGTACGGGCCCGCCCGTACCCCTCCCGCCCCCGCCGGGTGACCGGCCACCGGGCGGACGGCGGAATGCCGGGCGGACGGCGGGGCGCCGGGGTGCAGGGCCGGGCGGGCGGCCCGA
The DNA here is from genome assembly GCF_009865385.1 of Streptomyces sp. SID486. Taxonomy (GTDB): domain Bacteria; phylum Actinomycetota; class Actinomycetes; order Streptomycetales; family Streptomycetaceae; genus Streptomyces. The sequence continues at coordinate 4,451 of NZ_WWJT01000404.1, forward strand.
GTGGAACGTGCGGCGGCGGGCGGTCCGGGCGGGACATGCGGCGGCGGACGGTCCGGGTGGGCCGTGGCGGGGGCCCGCGGTGGGGTCCCCGGGCGCGGGGCTGTACGGCGGCGGACCGCCCGGGGGGCGTGGTCACTTGTGCAGGCGGGCGCCGCAGTGGGGCCAGGGGGTCGTGCCGCGGCTCATGTACAGCTTCTTCGCGCGGTACGTCTGCTCCTCCGCGGGAGCGTCCTGGGGGCGCCCGCTGCCGCCGAGACTGTGCCATGTGCGCGTGTCGAACTGGTACAGCCCGCCGTACGTCCCCGAGGGGTCGACCGCGTCCGGCCGGCCGCCGGACTCGCAGACGGCGAGCCCGTGCCAGTTCAGGTCGTCGGCGCCGTGCACGGAGGCCGGCCGCGGCTTGGTGCCCACCTTCACCATCTGCTTGCGTGGCATGCGCACCACCTCGGACCTCTCGCGGCGCGGCTTCTCCCCGACCCCGTTGACGGTACGCACGAGATAGGTGATGCGGCGCAGTCCGGGCCGGCCGGGGCGGGCCACGACCTCGGTGCCCTTGAACAGCGACGGGTCCTCGGACCGCTCGACCTCGAACGGGATCTGCTCCTCGCGGATCTCGCGCCGGCCGCTCACCCGCAGCACGGTGACCGTCTGCCCGTCCCGCGGGAAGCTGTCGGGCGCGACGGAGGTGGTGTCCTGGCCGTGCAGGGTGATCCCGGCCTCCTCGATGGCCTCGCGGACGGTGGCCGCGTTGGTGCGGACGGTGCGGGCCCGGCCGTCCGCCATGACCGTGACCGCGCGCTCGGTGCGCACGTCGAGCGCGAGGCCGGCGCGGCCGATGCGCTGGGAGCGCGAGGTGGACAGGTAGGCGCCCTCGGCCCGCACGCCCAGCTCGTCCAGCGCGCCCTCCACCGTGTGCGCCGTCGTCCAGACCTCGTGCCGGCGGCCGTCCAGCGTGAGCCGTACGGGGCGCCCGTACCGCACGGCGACGGCGTCACCGCTGGCGAGTGCCGCGCCGGGGGCGGGTGTGATCACGTCGTGCGCCCCGGTGGCCACGCCCTGCTCGGAGAGGAGTTCGCCGACGTCGTCGGCGAAGGTGTGCAGGGTGCGCGGTCTGCCGTCGACGTTCAGCTCGACCGCCTTGTCCTCGGCGACGAAGGCGGTGGTGCCACCGGCGAGGAAGGCGACGACCAGCGCCTGCGGCAGCAGGCGGCGCACGGCGGAGTCCGGGCGCTCGGTGTAGCGCGCCCGGCGCCGCCGCGCGGCCCGTCCCGCCGGCCCGGCCTGCGCGGCGTACTCGTCGCTCTCGTCGCACTCGTCGGACTCGTCGGACTCGTCGCGCTCGACGTCCACCCCCGCGTCCACGGCGTGCGGGCCGTCCCAGCCCGCCCCTTCCGTCGGCGACCCGGCCCCGCCCTGCCGGGGCAGCACGCGCTGCTCTGTCCCGCCCGGGTGGACCGCCGCCTGCGCGAACGCCCCCGTCTCGTAGGCGGGCCGGTACGTGTCCTCGTACTCCGTGCGCTCCGTCCCGTACCGCGTGCCGTACTCCGCGCCGCGTCCGGTCCCGCACCCGGCTGCGTACCCGGTCTCGCACGGCGTGCCGTCGCGCCCGGCCGCCCCGTGCGGTGCCGTGTCGTACACCGGCGTCCCGTACCCCACCGTCTCCGCGTCGTGCAGGCCGGGCCACGCGCCGCCCGGTGCGCCCGGTGGCGCGGCATAGGGGCCGTACGCCGCGAAGGTCTCGTACTGAGTGTTGCTCACGCCGACACGCTCCAGAGGGCCCGAAGGCCAGAGGGGTCCGGATCGGGCCCAGAACCTAGCGGAGCGCCGGTCACTCTCCAAAGCGGCGCGACCACGCATCGTCACGGCGGGATGCCGGCCGCATCCCGCCGGGCGTTATCGGCCGGTTACGATCGATACACTCTCAGTAACCGAAAGCGCGGGCCGTGTTCGCGCCCAGCGCCGTCGCCAGCACGTCCTCGTCGACACCGCGCACGGCCGCCATCGCGCGGACCGTGACCGGAACGAGATACGGGGCGTTGGGCCGTCCGCGGTACGGCGCCGGGGTCAGGAAGGGCGCGTCGGTCTCCACGAGGACCAGTTCCGCCGGGGCGACGGCGAGGGCGTCCCGCAGGTTCTGGGCGTTCTTGAAGGTGACGTTGCCGGCGAAGGACATGAAGTACCCCTCGCGGGCGCAGATCTCGGCCATCTCGGCGTCACCCGAGTAGCAGTGGAAGACGGTGCGCTCGGGGGCGCCCTCCTCCTTCAGGATCCGCAGCACGTCGGCGTGGGCGTCGCGGTCGTGGATGACGAGCGCCTTGCCGTGCCGCTTGGCGATCTCGATGTGGGCGCGGAAGGAGCGCTCCTGGGCGGCCTTGCCCCCGGGGCCGGTGCGGAAGTGGTCGAGGCCGGTCTCGCCGACGCCTTTGACCTGGGGCAGCCCGGCGAGCCGGTCGATCTCGGCGAGTGCCTCGTCCAGCGCCGCGTCGCCGCCCGGCCCCCGGGCGCCCTGCCGGGACCAGCCGTCGGGGTCGCCGTGCACGATGCGCGGCGCCTCGTTGGGATGGAGGGCGACGGTGGCGTGGACGTTCTCGTGGGCGGCGGCGGTCTCGGCGGCCCACCGCGAGCCCTTGATGTCGCAGCCGACCTGGACGACCGTCGTGACGCCCACCGAAGCGGCCTTGGCCAGGCCCTCCTCGACCGTGCCGGACTGCATGTCCAGGTGGGTGTGGGAGTCGGCGACGGGCACCCGCAGGGGTGCCGGGAGCGGCGGTGCCGCGTTCTTGTCGTCGCCCTTGGGGTGCGGGCCGGCGTTCGAAGGCATGCCCCGATCCTACGAAAGGGGCATGCCTTCGCGGACCGGCGCCGGGTTCAGCCGGCCTTGCGCTGGAAGGGGTGCAGGATGTCGGAAAGGTGCCAGTGGTGCGGTTCCCCGGCCGGCGCGGCCTCGCGCGCGTCCCTGGCCGGCGCGGGCACCTGCGGCGCCTCGGCCGGCCCGGCCTGCGGTACCGGGTGGTGCCGCCGTTCCGCGACGCTGCGCACGGAGGAGACCTGGCCCGCACGCATGATGCGGACGACATGGCCGTCGCAGTTCTGGCAGCTGGGCCGGCTCAGCGGCGACGGCACGACGCGGCCGTCGGCCACGTAGAGCACGAACTCCGCTCCCTCGGCGTCCGTGTGGTGCTCTATCTCGTACGACTGCTCCCAGCCGTGCCCGCAGCGCATGCAGGCGAACGAATACGACTCGTGAACGACGGCTGTGGCCGTACCGCGGAGGCCGGTGCGTCCTGCTATGTCACTCATGCCAGCTCCCTGTTGCGCGGGTGCGTCCCTGATGGACGGGTGCGTCCCTTCGACCAGTGGACGCCTCCACCGGCGTGAATGCATCAGCCCTGTCGACTGTTGGAGGCGATTTGGACTCTGCTTGCCCAATCACCCCGGATGGGAAGCGTGGGCTTTGCCTTCCTCGTCAGCCTTTTGCCCGGCCATGGGACGCGCGCTCAGCCGACGCGCGCCGCGCTCAAAAGGGTGTTCCGGCAGGTCGGTGGCGTGTGCGCGGACGTGTTCCGCGTGTGTTCCGAGAGGCGTTCAGCCGACCGCGGCACATGACGCGAAAGGCGTCCAACCAGCCGCGGCACATCATGCGAAAGGCGTTCAGCCGACCGCAGCACAGAGCGCAAAAGGCGTTCAGCCGGCCGCGGCACAGAGCGCAAAAGGCGTTCGGCCGGCCGTCGCGGAAGGCGTTCGGCCGGCCGTCACGAAAGGCGTTCAGCCGGCCGCGTTCTTGGCCGCGACCACCGCGTCGAACACCACTCGCTTGGGCAGTCCCGCGTCCGCGGCCACCGCCGCGATGGCCTCCTTGCGGCGCTCGCCGGCCTCCTCACGCACCCGCACCCGCCGGACCAGCTCCGCGGCGTCCAGCTCCTCGGGCCCGGTCTCCGGCGCGCCCTCGACCACGACCGTGATCTCCCCGCGCACGCCCTCCGCGGCCCACCGCGCCAGCTCGGCCAGCGGACCGCGCCGTACCTCCTCGTAGGTCTTGGTCAGTTCGCGGCAGACGGCGGCCCGCCGGTCCGCGCCGAAGACCTCGGCCATGGCGGCGAGGGTGTCGTCCAGCCGGTGCGGGGCCTCGAAGTAGACGAGGGTGCGCCGCTCGGCCGCGACCTCGCGCAGCCGGGACAGCCGCTCGCCCGCCTTGCGGGGCAGGAACCCCTCGAAGCAGAACCGGTCGACGGGCAGCCCGGACAGGGCGAGCGCGGTGAGCACGGCGGACGGCCCGGGCACGGCGGTGACCCGGATGTCCTGTTCCACGGCGGCTGCGACCAGCCGGTAGCCGGGGTCGGAGACGGAGGGCATGCCGGCGTCGGTCACCAGCAGCACGCGCGCGCCGCCGAGCAGCTCCGTGACCAGCTCGGGGGTGCGGGCCGACTCGTTGCCCTCGAAGTACGAGATCACCCGGCCCTTGGGCGTGACGCCCAGCGCCTGGGTGAGCCGGCGCAGCCGCCGGGTGTCCTCGGCGGCGACCACGTCGGCGCCGGCCAGTTCTTCGGCCAGCCGGGGCGGCGCGTCCGCGATGTCGCCGATGGGGGTACCTGCGAGGACAAGGGTTCCAGTCACCCCCCCATCCTCCCAGGAGTCCGGGGGCCGGTTCCGGGCGCCCGCGAACGGGGGGAATCCGACCGTGTCCCGACCGGTACCGCACATGCACGGGACTCGCACAGCACGGTTCCCTACGATGGCGCGGTGACCAGTACCGCGTCCTCCATGGACCTCCGGCAGGACCAGGCACCGCACGACCGGCGGCCGTCGTGGCAGCAGCGGCTGCGCCGATTCGGGTACGTACCGGCCAAGGACGCGCCCTCGGGCGACGTACGCGACCGGCTGGTGCCGCCGTACGCGGAGCCGAGCCCCCGGCTGTGGCGGGCGCTCGGCGCGTCGCCGGTCCTCGCCTCGCGGATCACCCGCTGGTCGGGCTGGGGCGGGCCGCTGCTGGTGACGCTGCTGGCGGGCGTGCTGCGGTTCTGGCACCTGGGCAGCCCGCGCGCGGTGATATTCGACGAGACGTACTACGCCAAGGACGCCTGGGCGCTCGTCCACCGCGGTTTCGAGGTCAGCTGGGACCAGTACGGCAAGAACGCCAACGACCTGGTGCTCCAGCGGCACGGCCGGCTGGCGGTGCCGGTGGACCCGGCGTACGTGGTGCACCCGCCGGTCGGCAAGTACGTGATCGGGCTCGGCGAGATGCTCTTCGGGTTCGACCCGTTCGGCTGGCGGTTCATGACGGCGCTGCTGGGGACGCTGAGCGTGCTGATGCTGTGCCGGATCGGGCGCCGCATCTTCCGCTCGACGTTCCTGGGCTGTCTCGCGGGCGCGCTGATGGCGGTGGACGGCCTGCACTTCGTGATGAGCCGGACCTCGCTGCTCGACGGCGTGCTGATGTTCTTCGTGGTGGCCGCGTTCGGGTGTCTGGTCGTCGACCGGGACCGGGCGCGGGAGAGACTGGCCGCCGCGCTGCCCGTGCTGCCGGACGGCCGGGTCCGGCCGGACGCGGACGTCGCCGACGCCTTCCGCTTCGGGTGGCGCCCCTGGCGCTGGGCGGCCGGCGTGATGCTGGGCCTGGCCGCCGGCACGAAGTGGAACGGCCTGTACGTCATGGCCGCGTTCTGTGTGCTGACGGTCCTGTGGGACGTCGGCACCCGCCGGGTGGCCGGCGCGCACCGCCCGTACCTGGCGGCCCTCAAGTACGACACCGGCATCGCCTTCGTGGCGACGGTCCCGGTGGCGCTGGTGGTCTACGTGGTGTCCTGGACCGGCTGGATCCTCTCCCCGGCCGACGGCACGGGCGGCTACTACCGCAACTGGGCGGCCACCGACGGCAAGGGCGGCACCTGGTCGTTCCTGCCGGACTGGCTGCGCAGCCTGTGGCACTACGAGCACGAGGTCTACAAGTTCCACGTCCACCTGGACCAGCCGCACACGTACCAGTCCAACCCGTGGAGCTGGATCGTGCTGGGCCGCCCGGTGTCGTACTTCTACGAGTCCCCCTCCCCCGGCGCGGACGGCTGCCCGGCGGACGCGGGCGAGAAGTGCGCCCGCGAGGTGCTGGCGCTCGGTACGCCGCTGCTGTGGTGGGCGGCCTGCCTCGCGATCGCCTACGTCCTGTGGCGCTGGGCGTTCCGCCGCGACTGGCGGGCCGGTGCCATCGCGTGCGGGATCGCGGCCGGCTACCTGCCCTGGTTCCTGTACCAGGAGCGGACGATCTTCCTCTTCTACGCGGTCGTCTTCCTGCCGTTCCTGTGTCTGGCGGTGGCGATGATGATCGGCGCGATCATCGGCCCACCGGGCTCCGGCGACACCCGCCGCCTGGTGGGCGCGGTGGCGGCGGGCGTACTGGTACTGCTGATCGCCTGGAACTTCATCTACTTCTGGCCCCTGTACACCGGCACCGCCATCCCCATCGACCAGTGGAGATCGCGGATGTGGCTGGACACCTGGGTCTAGCAGGGTGGACACGCGAGGACGGCCCGGCACGATGCCGGGCCGTCTTGGTCGTTGTTGGCCGTCGGAGGTCGTCGCTGGCCGCCCTCAGACGGCCCGGAGACGGCCCCGTCCCGCTGGCCTAGTTGGGAGATTCACAGACCGCGCGGGTAGTCCTTGCTGTCCAGCGCTAACGGTCTAACGCACCGGCGACCTCCACGTCTGCCCCACGGAGTGAGACCCAGACATGGCAAGATCACTCCCACAGGATGACGGCGTCAGGAGGGCTCCGTGGGAAGCCATCTACCAGACTTCATGCTGATCGAAGCCAGTTCTGCGATTTCTGCGATTTGCAAGTGCTGGCCCGGTTCGGCACTCACAGCGAAGCAGCCCACATCCGCGGCCTCGGTCGCCCGCTGTCCAGCCTGCTCGTTCTCTGCCCTAACCACCGAGTCCAGTTCGACGCACTCGCCATCTACGCGGACGCCGATGACACCGTCCGTGTGACCGCCGACGGCACCTTCAAGGCCGGCCCCGTCGGCACCCCGCTCACCGGATCAACAAGGCACATCTCCGGTATCACCATGCTCTTGGCGGCAGGGCCACGAGTAGCCGCACATGCCCCTTGGCCCTCGGCTAACGGGCAGCAGGCGCCAGCGCAGCAGCTGTACAGCGGACTTAGTTCACCACTACGACCTGCGGCTTTTCGCGTATGGCCTACCGTCGTGGGACACCTGGGGAAACAAGGGTCGGCCGAGGAATCTATTCAGGGGTCCAGCGCAGGCGATGGGGCCTCTTTAAGGCAAGCCTTAGATACTATTTTGTCCTAAACATGACCAACCTTGCTCCTACGTGACCACGCCCCTGCTAGCGTCAGCCGCGACAGTCACCAGAGGGAGGCTCGTTGTTACACGACAAAGTCCGCAAAGCAGTACAGGCGGCAGGCGTCATCGGTGCGGCCACTGTGCTAGGCCTTGCCACATCCACCTCCGCTAGCGCCCACGTCGTCTATCAGGACGAAGAGGTGTGGTCGAACTCCGACAGTTCAAAGTGTGAGTACACCTATTCCGAAGTCTCTCACGGCGGCCGCGGAGGCTACACGAAAACCCAAGGCCATGCCGGACAAAATGGAACCGGAATCGGCGGCTGCATTTTCCCCTACGAGCGCCCAGCCGGCAACCTCGAAGTGGGCTACCAATATATGAAGTACAACGGCAGTACATGGTACGTCTGCCGTGAGTATATGAGCGGCATCTACAACACCAAAAAGACCAGCATCCTCACAACCAGCTACGACTTCGGCGTATACCCCCCGTGTGGAGGCGGCGACTACGCCACCAAGGCGGGCTCCGGCCTCTACTACGGCGGCACTTGGTACGGCCGTAACGTCCCGATTTGGTCCGGATCCCACTTCATCGAACCGTAGAGCGGAAGGTGCCACATGAGCAAGATTCTTACCGGAGCCGTCGCCGCAGCAGCACTCATCATCGCCGGCGGGGCAGCAGCATCATCCGCGATGGCAACCGATACGGGGCACACGCCGCCGCCACCGCCGGCGTGGGTAAACGCTGACGGAACGACCGACGTCAGCAAGATTCCCGACAAGCTCCCCGTCATGGGATCGGATGGGAAACCCCTCAAAGACAGAGACGGTAAGCAGGTCTACGTGCCAAGCGGCCAACAGCCGTCCACGCCTGGATTAGGCCGTGCGGCGACAGACAATCCCGACGCCAAGCGCTGGACGGAGACCGACGGCAAGGGGCATACCATCGAGCACGTCGAAGTGGAGCCGACAGCTCCAGCTGCGGGCTGACACCGACTGACTGATGCGGAAGGGGAAGCATGCGCCCGGTCCTAACCCTGTGTGCATTGTGGTATTTCCTCCTCGGTGTCCTGCTGCTCGGAACTGGGCCCGCTTTCCTATCCGTCGTCGCCGCCGCCGCGCTGGGCGTCTGTTCGGCAACGCTGCTACGAGCAGTCGCTGCCTGGAAAAGTGACCGAGGCCGTGCCGTAAGCTCCGCGCGCCGTTCGTCCTGGGCGGTCCTAGCAATCTGCGGCATGTTCGCAGCGGTATGGGCCATCTCTGTCATGTCAGCCGGCGCATATCCCATGTTTTATGCAGCGCAAGCCAATGGAACGTTCCTCTCGCTCGGCGCCACAGCTTTACCTGCCCTTTTGGTGCTCATTTCCTCACGGGTTTCGCGATAACACAGGTCCACGTTTTCAGGTCACCAGAGTGCTCAGCGTGACGCCCTGCCGTACCGAGGACGATCAGAAGTCGAGTGCAGCCCCGACCGCCCGTCTCCAGCACGGACCGGGTGCTCGGGGCTCATATGCTCGGAGCCCATAGCGAGATGTCCCCACCTGGGTATGGCCGCGCGGACGCGCGAGGGCGGTTCCGTGTCGTGGCGGGCCGCCCTGCTGTGCGGCCTGGCTCTTCCGGCGGGTCCGGCGCACCGCACCTAGACTCGAGGGGACGGATCCCGCCGCGAGACCGCCCTGCCGGTGACCCGACCGTCGGTTTCGGTGCACAGGGTTGGGGATGTGCATGTCAGCTCCACGGAAGAGACGCGCGCGTATGGGGCTGGTGCCCCTTACCGCCGTCGCGGGTGGGCTGCTGGCCCTGCTGATCGGGCTCGCCTTCACGATGCTGCTGCGGTCGATCATCGGGCTCGGCGAGTCGGCGGCCGCCGGCCGCCACGCGCAGACGGCGCTCGCCCAGGCGAGGACGGTCGAGGGGCTCGTCGTCGACCTGGAGACGGGCCAGCGCGGCTTCGTCATCACCGGGGAGAAGCAGTTCCTCGAACCCTGGCAGACCGCCCGGACCACGTTCTCCGGCCAGGCGCGGCAGCTCGTGCGCCTCAGCACCACCCCCGGCCAGAAGATCCTGGCCCAGCAGATCCGGCAGGCCGGCGAATCCCTCATCCACGCCCACTCCATCCCGCTGGTGGCGGCCGCGAGCCGAGGGGATCCCCGGGCCCGCGGCGTGGCGGCGACGCTGGACGGCAAGCGGCGCGTCGACGCGCTCAGGAAGCAGTTCGACCGGTACGAATCGGCCCAGGAGGCGCTGGTCGCGACGCGGGAGAGCGCGGCCGACTCCGACGCCCGGGAGGCGGTCGTGGCGGGGTCGATCGGCCTCACCGGCTCGATGCTTCTCATCGCGGGCTTCGCCGGGTACGTGATCCGGGCCGTCGTCTGGCCGGTCCGCAAGGCGGCCGGCGTGGCGTCACGGCTCGCCGGCGGCGACCTCACCGTGCGGATGTCCGAGTCCGGCAGGGGTGAGATCGGTCAGCTCGGGACGGCGTTCAACACCATGGCCCGCTCGCTCGGGGAGAGCCGTGAGCAGGCCCGCAGCGCCCATGACCGCCTCGGGCTGCTGTACGAGGCCAGCATCGCCATCGGTACGACCCTCGACGCGCGGCAGACCGCACAGGAGCTGGTGCGCGTGCTGGTCCCGCGGTTCGCCGACTTCGTCACCGTCGATCTGGCCCTGCCGGTCCTGCTCGTCGACGAGCCGCTCGACGAGCACGGCGCGTGCGCTCGCCGCGTCGCCCTGGGCGGCGTCCGCGACGATCCCCCGCTCGACCCCGTGGGCTCGCGGATCGCTCTCGCGACCGCGACCGCGGCCGTCGTGCCGGACCTCCACACCTCCTGGGCATGGCAGGCCCGCCACGGCCGGCAGGCCGGCAGGCTGCTGGAGTACGGCATGCACTCGCTGATCACCGCCCCGCTGTACTCCCGGCGCACCCTTCTCGGCACGGTGGGCCTCTGGCGGGCGGACAACCCCGGCCCGTTCGCGGAGCACGACCTGTCCGACGCCGGGGAGATCGCGGCCAAGGCCGCCTCGGCGATCGACAACGCCCTCAGCTACGCCCGCGAGCACGACACGGCCCTGACGCTCCAGCGAAGCATGCTGCCCCACAGCCTCAGCCCTCCCGACGGCATCGAGATCGCCCACCGCTACCTGCCCGCGTCCGACGCCGGTGAGGTGGGCGGGGACTGGTACGACGTGGCCGCCATGACCTCCGGCAGGGCCGCCCTGTCCATCGGCGACGTCATGGGGCACGGCATCCCCGCCGCCGCCGTCATGGGGCAGATGCGCAGCGCACTGCGCGCTCTGGCCCGCCTTGACCTGGCCCCCGACCAGCTGCTGCACCAGCTCGACCGGACGATGCAGGATCTCGAGAGCCCGATCCTGGCCACCTGCCTGTACGGCGTGTGCGACACCGCGGCCAACCTCTGCCGGTTCGCCCGGGCCGGGCACCCCCCGCCCGCCCTGATCACCCCCGACGGCACCGCCCGCCTCGTCGACCTGCCCTCCGGCGCGCCCCTCGGCATCGGCGGCATCTCGTACACGACCACCGAGATCCCCCTCGCTCCCGGGACAGTGCTCGTCTTCTACACCGACGGGCTGGTCGAGGCGCGGGAGTACGACCTCGACGAGCGCCTGGACGAGCTCACCCGGCTCCTCGCCGGCGTCCATCCGTCCCTCGAGGAGCTGGCCGACACCCTCGTCGACCGCCTCGCCCCGGCCCCCGCGCAGGACGACATCGCCCTTCTCATCGCCCGGGTCGGCACCGCCACCCCCCGGTGAGCGCCCGGCCGCAGGGCGGGCGGCGGGACGGACTCGGCCCCACCGGCCCCCCCTACGCGGCCGGACACCCTGCCCGATCACGGTTCGACAACGCCTGCCACGACGGCACCGCAACCGCTTACAGTGCTCCCGGCACCTGCTTGAACATGTTCAACAGGGTGAACGGGAGGGGAGTCCGCGTCATGCGCAACGGGGTCAAGGCGGTCGTCATAGCCGGGGTGTGCGTCACCCTGCTGGGCGGTGCCGGATACGGGCTCTACAACTTCGCGTCCGCGGTGAACGGCGACGACGGCGGGGGCGCGGCCGCGGTGCGGACGGGTCCCCCGGACGGCTCCGAGGTGAAGGGTGCGACCGGGGCGTTCTTCGCCGCCTGGGAGAAGGGCGACGCGGCGACCGCGGCGTCGTACACGAACTACCCGGAGGCGGCCCAGGAACTGCTGGCGGCGTACGGCGGCGCGGCCCACATCGGCGCGGTGCGGATCACACCCGGCAGGGCCGCCGGTGACACGGTGCCGTTCACGGTGAAGGCGACGGTGTCGTACGCCGGCACGTCCCACCCGCTCGCCTACCGCAGCTCCCTGACCGTCGTGCGCGGCAGGACATCGCACCGCGCGCTGGTCGACTGGCAGCCCTCCGTGGTCCACCCGCGCCTGCGCACCGGGGACACCCTCACCACGGGTGAGTCGGCGGCTCCGGAGATCGAGGCCGTCGACCGTGACGGGAAGGTGCTGACCCGGGTGAAGTACCCCTCCCTCGGCCCGATCCTGGACGAGCTGCGCAGCCGTTACGGCGACCGGACCGGCGGCCGGCCCGGGGTGGAACTGGTGATACGCCATCAGGTGGCCGCGGACGGCGGCCGGACCGCGGACACCCCGCTCCTCACCCTGGCCAAGGGCAGGCCCGGAAAGCTCCCCACGACGCTGAGCGCGAGCGCCCAGGCGGTGGCCGAGGCGGCCGTCCTGAAGTACCCGGAGTCGTCCGTGGTGGCCGTCAGGCCGAGCACCGGCGAGATCCTCGCCGTCGCCAACAACCGCCGGGACGGCTTCGACGCGGCCCTCCTCGGCGAACGCGCCCCCGGCTCCACCATGAAGATCATCAGTGCGGCGACCCTGATCGACACCGGCAGGACCACCGCGGACGGACCCGCCCCGTGCCCGCCGTCGGCCGTCTGGCAGAGCCAGACCTTCCACAACCTGAAAGGCCTTCAGCCGGACGAGCACGCCACCCTCTCCGACAGCTTCGCCCGCTCCTGCAACACCGCCTTCGTGAAGTTCGCCGACGAGGTGAAGGTGGACTCCCTCACCGCGGAGGCCCAGGACCGGTTCGGGCTCGGGCGGAACAACTGGCAGATCGGGGTGCCGTCCTTCGACGGCCGGGTGCCCGCCTCCGGCGGCCCGGACACCGCGGCCGGCCTGATCGGCCAGGGCCAGGTGCAGATGAGCCCGCTGAACATGGCCTCCGTGACGGCGACCGCGAAGACCGGTTCCTTCCACCAGCCGGTGATCGTGCCGCTGAAGCTGGACGGCCGCGAACCGGCACGCGCACGCGGCCTGTCCTCCGGCACGAGCGGGCAGTTGCGCGCGATGATGAACCGCACCGCCCGCAGCGGCACCGCGGCCGGCGTGATGGCCGGGCTCGGCGGGGACGTCGGCGCGAAGACCGGTTCGGCCGAGGTCGACGGAGAGGCCAGGTCGGACAGTTGGTTCACCGGATACCGCGACGACGTGGCCGCGGCGGCCATGGTCCAGGACGGCGGGCACGGCATCGACGCCGCCGGGCCGATTGTCGCAAGCGTGCTACGGAACGCCGGCTGACGTCACCCGGGGAGGCGGGGACTTTAAGGTGATTGCCGTCGTTGGGGATTGTGAGGGCTGCGAAGACCCTGGGAAAGGCGCGGAGGAACGGAAACTGTGGGCAAGAGAAGGCGCGTCGCCGAGAGACGGAAGACCGGACCCGCGGTACTCGGCGGGATGATCGCCGTGGTGGTCGGCGGAGCCGGGTTCGGCGTCTACGCGCTGTACGACGGCGGGGCGGCGGCCGACGAGGGTTCCGCGGCCGGGCACAAGGCCGTGAAGACCGGCCCGCTCACCACGACCGAGGTCCGCACGGCCTCCACCCGCTTCCTCACCGCCTGGCAGCACGGCAAGGTCGCCGAGGCGGCGTCCGCCACCGACGAGCCCTCCACCGCCGGCAAGCTCCTCACCGGCTACGCCAAGGACGCCCACCTGAAGGACGTCACGTTCACCCCGGGGCCGGCGAAGGGCGCCGAGGTGCCGTTCGCCGTGCAGGCGACGGTGTCCTACCGGGGCTTCAGCAAGCCCTTGAAGTACGCCGGTTCGCTCACCGTCGTACGCCGCCCGGGTGACGGCGAGCCGCTGGTCGACTGGCACGCGGCCGTCGTCCACCCCGACCTGCGCGACGGCGACACCCTCGTGACCGGCGAGTCCGGCACCCCGCCCGTGAAGGCGCTGGACCGCGACGGGGGTGTCCTCGACACCGCCGACTACCCGTCCCTGGGGACGGTGCTGGACGGGCTGCGGGAGAAGTACGGCAAGCGGGCGGGCGGCACTGCGGGCGTGGAGCTGCGCGTGGTGCGCGGCAAGGCGTCCAAGGAGGCCAAGCTGTCCGACAAGACGCTGGTGGAGCTGAGCGAGGGCACCCCGGGCACCGTGCGGACCACCCTCAGCCCGGGTCTCCAGGCGGCGGCCGAGAAGCAGGTGGCCAAGCGCCCGCGTGCCTCCGTGGTCGTCCTGCGCCCCTCGACCGGTGAGATCCTCGCGGTCGCCAACAACGGGCACGGCTTCAACACCGCCTTCCAGGGCTCCCTCGCCCCCGGCTCCACCATGAAGGTCATCACGTCGTCGCTGCTGCTCGACAAGGGCCTGACCGCGCCGGACAAGGCGCACCCGTGCCCGAAGACGTTCACCTACGGCGGCTGGAAGTTCCACAACGACGACGACTTCGAGATCAAGGGCGGCACCTTCAAGGCGAGCTTCGCCCGCTCCTGCAACACCGCCTTCATCAGCCAGGCGAAGAAGCTGAAGGACGACGACCTGACCAAGCAGGCCCAGCAGGTGTTCGGGCTGTCGATGAACAACTGGGCGATCGGCGTGCCCACCTTCGACGGCTCGGTACCGGTGCAGTCGGCGGCCCAGATGGCGGCCTCGCTGATCGGCCAGGGCGGGGTGCGCATGAACCCGCTGAACATGGCCTCGGTCGCGGCGACCGTGCGGTCGGGCACCTTCCACCAGCCCTACCTGGTCGCGCCGTCCTTCGACCACCGCACGCTGGCCACCGCCTCACGCACCATGTCGGCCAGGACGCTGTCCCAGCTGCGCGAGCTGCTGCGGTACACGGCCGCGTCCGGCACCGCCGCGGAGGCCATGGCGGGGCTCGGCCCGGACTACGGCGCGAAGACCGGCTCGGCCGAGGTCGACGGCCAGAAGAAGCCGAACGGCTGGTTCACCGCCTACCGGGGCGACCTCGCCGCCGCGGGCGTGGTCGAGGCGGGCGGGCACGGCGGCGACACGGCCGGCCCCGTCGTGGCGGCACTGCTGAAGCTCGGGAGCTGATCAGGTCGGCACCGGCTCGGCGATGTAGGTCCGCACCAGGAACCTGAGCAGGGTCTTCGACTCGAACTGCACCACTTCCACGCCGTGGTCGGTGTGGAACTCGACGACGGCCTGGACCCGGCCGCAGGGCCACACCCGGACGTCGCCGCTCGCCGCCGGCGTCAGCAGACCCCGTTCGAGCAGCGCGCGGGAGAAGGTCCACTCGTGGGGACCGGGCAGGCCGACCCGGACCGACCGGGGATCACTGTCGGGGTCGTACCGCAGCACGACGGGTACGGCCCCCGGGTCCTCCTCGTCCGTGACGATATGGGCGCGCGCGTACTGTTCGACCACAGACATCGGACCGCCCTCTCACGCTCCGTGACCTAAGCGAAAGCTGTGCATCCGCTTTCCATCAAGCGTCGCACACTTTGCGGCACCCGCCCGGTGAAAGCCGAGAGCGCCTCTCTCTTGCAAACCATTCGCAAGACGGCTCTAAAATCGGCGGGTGCACGTACCTGACGGATTCATCGACGCCCCGACCTCCGCGGTCACCGGAGTGGTCGCCGCCGGCGCCCTCGCGGTGAGCCTGCGCGGCGCCCGCCGCGAACTCGACGAACGCACCGCGCCACTGGCCGGCCTGGTGGCGGCGTTCATCTTCGCCGTACAGATGCTGAACTTCCCGGTCGCCGCCGGGACCAGCGGCCATCTGCTCGGCGGCGCGCTGGCCGCGATACTCGTCGGCCCCTGCACGGCCGTGCTGTGCGTGTCGGTCGTGCTGCTCATGCAGGGCGTGCTGTTCGCCGACGGCGGCCTCACCGCGCTCGGCGTGAACATCACCGACATGGCGATCACCACCACCGTCGTGTCGTACGCCGTGTTCCGCGCCCTGCTGGCCGTGCTGCCCCGCAAGCGGCGTTCGGTCACGGTCGCCTCCTTCGTCGCCGCGCTGGTGTCGGTGCCGGCCGCCGCGGTCGTCTTCACCCTGATCTACGCGGTCGGCGGCACCACCGACGTCTCCATCGGCAAGGTCGCGACCGCCATGATCGGTGTGCATGTGCTGATCGGCATCGGCGAGGCGGTCATCACCGCGCTCACGGTCGGCGCCGTCATCGCCGTCCGCCCGGACCTGGTGCACGGTGCGCGCGGTCTGCGCCGGCGGCTCCAGTTGCGCGTCAACGGCGACCTGGTGGACGCCCCGGCGCTCGCACCGCCCACGGTGCCCGCGGCGCCACGCACCTCCCGGCGCACCCTGTGGGTGACCGGCCTGGTCACCTCGCTCGTCCTCGCCGGCTTCGTCAGCTTCTACGCCTCCGCGAACCCCGACGGCCTGGAGAAGGTCGCGCACGACAAGGGGATCGACAAGAAGGAGGAGAAGCACGCCTCGGCCGGCTCGCCGCTGGCCGACTACGGCGTCAAGGACGTCTCCGACGCCCGCCTGTCCGGCGGCCTCGCCGGGGTGATCGGCGTGGGCGTCACCGTCGTCGCGGGCAGTGCGGTGTTCTGGGCGCTGCGCAGGCGGCGCGACGCCGACGCGTCCCCCGTGAACACCGGCGTCTGACATGGGTGCCGGGCACGCGCACAGGCTCTACCGGCACGGGCACTCGCCCGTGCACGGCCTGCCGCCGCACACCAAGCTCGCCGCCGCGTTCCTGTTCGTGGTGGTCGTAGTGTCGACGCCGCGCGAGGCGATGTGGGCGTTCGCGGTGTACGCCGTACTGCTCGCGGCCGTCGCCCGCACCGCGCGGGTGCCGGCCGGCTTCCTGCTCAAGCGGCTGCTGATCGAGGTGCCGTTCGTCGCGTTCGCGGTGCTCATGCCGTTCGTGGCGGAGGGCGAGCGGGTGCACGCGCTGGGGCTGTCGCTGAGCGTGAACGGGCTCTGGGGCGCCTGGAACGTGCTCGCCAAGGGCACCCTCGGCGTCGCCGCCTCCGTGCTGCTGGCCGCCACGACCGAGCTGCGCGAGCTGCTGCTCGGGCTGCAGCGGCTGAAGCTGCCGCCGCTCCTGGTGCAGATCGCGTCCTTCATGATCCGTTACGGTGACGTCATCACCGACGAGATGCGGCGGATGAGGATCGCCCGGGAGTCGCGCGGCTTCGAGGCGAAGGGCGTACGGCACTGGGGCGTCCTCGCCAAGTCCGCCGGTGCGCTGTTCATCCGCTCCTACGAGCGCGGGGAGCGCGTGCACCTGGCGATGGTGAGCCGCGGCTACGCGGGCGCGATGCCGGTCATCGACGAGGTGACCGCGTCCGGCGCGCAGTGGCGGCACGCGCTGGGCCTCCCCTGCGCCGCCCTCGTCGTCTGTCTGCTGGGATGGGTCCTGTGAGTACTGCTACGCCCGCGTCCGCGCCCGTGCCCTCGCTGGAGGTCTCCGGCCTCGCCTTCGCCTACCCGGACGGGCACCAGGCCCTGTTCGGTGTGGACTTCTCCCTCGCCCGCGGCGAGCGGGTCGCCCTGCTCGGCCCCAACGGCGCCGGCAAGACGACCCTGGTGCTGCACCTCAACGGCATCCTGGGGGGCGGCACCGGCACGGTGACCGTCGCCGGGCTGCCGGTCGGCAAGGAGCACATGGCCGCGATCCGGCAGAAGGTCGGCATCGTCTTCCAGGACCCGGACGACCAGTTGTTCATGCCGACCGTGCGGGAGGACGTGGCGTTCGGGCCCGCCGCCGCCGGGATCAGGGGCGCGGCGCTGGAGGAGCGGGTGCGCACCGCCCTGGAACGGGTCGGGATGCAGGACTTCGCCGACCGGCCGCCGCACCACCTCTCCTTCGGGCAGCGCCGGCGCGTCGCGGTGGCCACCGTGCTCGCCATGGAGCCGGAGATCCTGGTCCTGGACGAGCCCTCCTCCAACCTGGACCCGGCCTCCCGCCGGGAGCTCGCCGACATCCTGCGCTCCCTGGACGTCACGGTCCTCATGGTCACCCACGACCTGCCCTACGCCCTGGAGCTGTGCCCGCGCTCGCTCGTCCTCAGCGACGGAGTGATCGTGGCGGACGGCCCGACCGGGACCCTGCTCTCCGACGACGCGCTGATGGGCGCGCACCGGCTGGAGCTGCCGTTCGGCTTCGATCCGCGCGCGGTGGCGCGGACGCCGGGGCGCTGACGGCACCCGCGGACGCCGCCAGGGGGTCCGCGGCGCCGAGGGGTCCGCGGTGCCGAGGGGTCCGCTGTGCCGAGACGCCCACGGTGCCGGGGCGTCCCACCATGCCGAGGCGTCTCCCCGTGCCGAGGCGTCTCCCCGTGCCGAGGCGTCCCCATGCCGAGGCGTCTCCCCGTGCCGAGGCGTCTCCCCGTGCCGAGGCGTCCCCATGCCGAGGCGTCTCCCCGTGGTGAGTGCCGAGGGGCCCCGGATGCCCCGAGGCGCCCCCCTTTACTGAGAGACATCTCACGCCCGTCCCGCCCCCCGCCGAGGAATCGCAGGCGGGAGGCCGCTGTTGCAGGCACTGTCTTGGGCGAGGGAAAGGGACGGCGGGCGTGGACGTGCACGGCACAGTGGCCGAGGGCTTCGAGCCGGTCAGGGAGGCGTTCGCGGCGAACTTCGCGCTGCTCGGCGAGCGCGGCGCGGCCGTGGCCGTCTACCGCGGCGGCCACCGGGTCGTGGACCTGTGGGCCGGAACCCGGGACGTGGACGGCGAGACCCCCTGGCAGCGCGGGACCGCGCAGATCGTGCGCTCCGCCACCAAGGGCGTCGCCGCCGCCGCGCTGCTGCTCCTGCACCAGCGCGGCGAGCTGGACCTGGACGCCCCGGTCGGCACGTACTGGCCGGAGTACAAGGCGGCCGGCAAGGAGCACACGCGTGTCTGGCACCTGCTCGCCCACCGAGCGGGCGTGCCGGCCCTGGACCGCCCCCTGACCCCCGCCGAGGCCGCCGACCCCGGTACCGGTGCCGCGGCGGTCGCCTCCCAGGCGCCGGCCTGGGAGCCGGGCACGGACCACGGCTACCACGCGCAGACCTACAGCTGGCTCACCGGTGAGCTCCTGCGCCGGATCACCGGCCGCCCGGTCGGCGAATGGCTGGCGGACGAGATCGCCGCACCCGTCGGCGCGGACCTGTGGCTCGGCCTGCCGCAGCCGCGCCAGGCGCACGTGGGCCGCGTCGGACCGGCCCGGACGCCCGAGACCGCCGGCGGCCTGAAGACCCGGCCCAAGCGCGCGGTGGCCGAGGCGTACGCCGACCCCGGCTCCCTCACCCGGCGCGCGTTCGCCGCGATCACCCCGCTCCCCGACGAGAACGCCCCCGCCTACCGGGCCGCCGCCCTGCCCGCCTCCAACGGCATCGCCACGGCCGACGGACTGGCCCGTCTGTACGCCTCGCTCATAGGCGACGTGGACGGCGGGACCCGCCTGTTCACCCCGCAGACCATGGAGCTGGCCCGCGCCGAGCGGTCCGCCGGAGCGGACCGCGTCCTGGTCGTCGGCACCCGCTTCGGCCTCGGGTACATGCTGCACGGCCCCGCGTCCCCGCTGCTCTCCCCCGGTTCCTTCGGCCACCCCGGCCGCGGCGGTGCCCTCGCCTTCGCCGATCCGGAGACCGGCATCGCCTTCGGCTACGTCACCAACGGGTTCCGGCAGAGTGTGACGGCCGACCCGAGGGCGCAGGCGCTCGTACGGGCCGTGCGCACGGCGCTCGCCTGATCCGACGGCGGCACCCGCGCGCCGGACGGCGTCACACGTGGATCGGGTGCGAGATCCGCCCGGAGTCCGCGTCGATCTCCTCGTGGGCCTTGGTCAGCAGCTGCATGGCGAGTTCGTTGAGCGCCCGGGCGCCGGCGATCTCCTCGCCGACCCGGGGCTGGTTCGCGTCGACGCGGTGCCTGCTGGCCCGCCCGTGCCCGCGTACCTCGGCGCCGTCGGGCAGGCGCACCATGGCCACCGCGCGGGTGTGCTGATCGTCCTCCATGAACTCCAGCTCGATGTGCCATCCGACAGGGGTGTGCATCATGACGACCACCTCCGACAATCGCTGCTTCCAGGGTGCGCCACCGCACCCCGGCCCGTCATGTCGGCACCGGGGCGGCGGTGCGGCGCCGCGCACGGCTGCGCGCGCCCTATCCGGGCCGCAGCATCAGCCCGATCCCCACGACCAGC
The DNA here is from genome assembly GCF_009865385.1 of Streptomyces sp. SID486. Classification (GTDB taxonomy): domain Bacteria; phylum Actinomycetota; class Actinomycetes; order Streptomycetales; family Streptomycetaceae; genus Streptomyces. The sequence continues at coordinate 24,158 of NZ_WWJT01000404.1, forward strand.
AGGCCGGCCGCCGCGATGCGGGGAGCGCCGAAGCTCTCCTTGAAGAACAGCGCGCCGATGGCGGCGCCGACGATGATGGACGACTCGCGCAGCGCGGCGACCGGGGCGAGGGCGGCACGCGTCTGGGCCCACAGCACCAGGGCGTACGCGACGACGGACAGGGCGGCGCCGAGCAGGCCGACGGCCGCGTACGGGCGCAGCAGCCGTACCGTGTCGCCCCGCGCGCGTACGCAGAGGAACGCGGGGATGGCGGCCCCCTGGACGGCCATGAGCCACGCGGTGTACCCGAGGGGCGTGTGGGCGGCCCGTACGCCCAGACCGTCGATGACCGTGTAGGCGGCGACCGTGAGGCCGGTCGCGAGGGCCGCGCCGACGGCCGCCCAGTCGGGCCGGCTGCCGCGCACCCCCCACAGGCTGACGCCGGTCAGGCCGAGGCAGGACACGGCGATGCCGGCGCTCGCCCAGGCGCCGGGCACCTCGTGCGCGAAGACGGCCGCGAGCAGGGTGACCAGGAGCGGGGCGCTGCCGCGCGCGATGGGGTACGCCTGCCCGAAGTCGCCCAGCCGGAACGAGGTCATCAGCAGCGCGTAGTAGGCGATGTGCACGGCCGCCGAGACGAACAGGTACGTCCAGGCGGGGCCCGCCGGGAACGCCACGAACGGTGTCGCGGCGAGCCCGATCAGCAGCCCGCCGCCGGAGATCAGGGCGAAGCCGGCGAGCTTGTCGGTGACGCGGTGCGCGAGGGCGTTCCAGCCGGCGTGGGTGACGGCGGCGAGCAGTACGGCCGCCGCGACGAGCGGTGTCACGCGGTCCGCTCGCGCGACACCCCGTCCGCGCGGCCGTGCGCCCGCCGCGCTTCGGCGAACCGGGGACGGGACCGGGACCTCTCGGCGTCAGTGGCGGCTGTCGTCGTCATGACGGGCACGCTACGGCATCACCCGCGCGCGCTCACGGGGTCGGCGCTCGGCACGTCCCCCGGCCCCGGGAGGCCCCGCGACTGGGCCCGGATGCCCGCCGATGATCACACCGCTGAGATGATGACGACCTGACCATTGCCGGAACGCGGCCGAGTCACGCCCTGCCGTGCCGTCGGCCGGGCAGTCGGGGGATCACTCGTGAGCGAACAAGAAGCAGTACCCGGGGACGACAAGCTCCCCGAACCGGAACAGTCGAAACTGCCGCTGTCTCCGGACGAGATCGAACGGCACGGCGTCCTGCCGGGCTTCGAAGGGCACTACACGGCGCCGGCCGCCGACAGCACCGCCGATCCGCTGGACCGGCCGCAGTTCCGTCCGCCGCCCGGGTTCATCAAGCCGCCGCAGCCTCCCGCCGGCGCGGGGGACGATCTGAAGATCGCCCCGGGCGTGCTCAAGAAGGCCGCCGGCCAGGCCGACGCCATCCGCGACGCGTTCTACAAGCCGGCCGCCTCGCTGGAGGAACCGGCCCGGAAGGCCGCGCGGGCCCTGGGGACGCTGGAGTCCGCCCTGGCGGTCCAGCTCGCCCACCGGCAGTGGGAGCGGCAGGCCGGCACGGTGACGGCATGGCTCGCCCATATCGCCGAGAGCCTGCGGTCCAGTGACGGCACCTACACCAGGACCGACGTCGCCGTGGGGCTGACGGCGAACCAGGTGCGGATCAGGTCGGCGCTGGAGGACTACTGATGAGCGGCACCTTCTTCGAGGACCTGCTGGCCGCGGACCTGTCGGCCCTGGACGACCTGGCGGACCGGTGGGAGGACATCCACCGCGACATCAAGGGTCTGGGCAAGCGCATGCACGACGAGGTCCTCAGCCCGCTGCGCAACAAGGGCTACTGGGAGGGCGTCGCGGCCCCGTACGCCTGGAGGATGATCGACGACATCCAGCGTCAGCTGGAGGACGCCACGAAGGTGGCGGACGCCGCGCGACGCGTGGTCGAGGACGCGGCGGGCGATCTGAAGTCCGCCCAGAAGGACCTCAAGGACGCCGTCCGGCGGGCCGCGGAGAAGGGCCTCCACATCAACCGGGACGGCACCCTCGCCCGCGACGTCGTCGGCGGCGCCTGCAAGGCCACTCTCACCGAGGAGGAGAGCAAGACCATCGAGACGGCGCAGCAGGAGATGGCGCGGATCCTCGAACGCGGCGTCGCGGCCGATCGCAACCTGGCCTACAGCCTGGCGTCGGACGTCGGCCTCGGGCAGTGGTTCAACGACGACCCGAAGTTCACGGACATCGACTCCACGAAGAGGATCGGGGAGGACGAGTACAGCGCGCTCGGCCTGGCCATGCGGGGAGCGGACCCCTATCCGGCGCACAGTTCGGACGACCCGTACTCGCTCGGCTGGGACTGGGTGTCCGGCGACGGGTCCCGGCACCGCGAGTACCACCAGGGTGACGAGATGACCGAGCTGATCCGGTCCAGCGAAAGCATGAAGCAGCTGCGCCTGGACACGCTCGACCAGTTCCGGGAGAAGGGCCGGCCCGAGGGCGACGTGTCGTACTCGATCTCGTCGGGCGGCAAGCTGGGCGCGCTGAAGAAGCTCGTCACCACAGACATCCCCGCGATCGCCACCGGCGACGAGGACCATCTCGGCGAGGCGTTCACGGGTTCGTACAACCTGCACTACACGGTCAAGGGCGAGGATCCCGACGGCTCCCTGGTCGTCGAGTACCAGCTGCACAACAACACGAGCAACGAGTCGTTCCTGCACTACGTCGGCTACTACGACTGGCTCGAGAAGTTCAACCGCGACAAGGGTGTCTTCTCGTCCGTGGACCAGGAGATCGTCTGGACGGAACGCATTCCGGCGAAGGGGAAGTAGACAGGTGTCCCGAGTTCTCATGACGGGCGGGCGTCCGCGCCTGGTGACGGCCGCCGCCGCGCTGGGCCTGCTGACTCCGCTGGCCGCCTGCTCCTCCGCGTCCACCGCCGTCGAGGCGTGCATGGCCAGGCAGGCCGAGTCCGCCACCTCCGGGGAAGTCGCCGGCACCTACCGGGGAGAGGCGCAGGCCAAGGGCGCGACGATCACTCTCAGGGCGTCGGACAGCGGCACCGGCGGGACGGTCACCGTGCACGACTGGCCGACCGGCGACTGGTACCGGAGCGAACTCGGCGACACCTTCGACGGCTCCGGCACCTGGGACGTGGCGGGCGGTTACGGCGCCGGCGACCCGGGACAGGTCCGTCTCTCCTTCACCGCCCCGGAACTCTTCCTGCGCGGCTACACCGTCGACAGCCTGTCGATCGCCGCGGACTCCGAGCGGACGTACCTCTACGAGGACGACGACCCGGACGTCTGCCCGGCGTTCCGCCTGCGGCGCACCTGACGGCGGGTACGGAGAAGAGCCGGTGAGGGTGCGGCCCCGTCCCTGCGGGCACCCTCACCGGCCGTCCTGTTCCAGGCGCGGTACGTCAGGCGCGTACCAGCTCCTTCTCCTCGCCGACGTCGGCGAGGGTGCGCAGTCCCTCGCCCTCGACGTCCACGTTGGGCAGGGCGCGGTCCAGCCACTTCGGCAGCCACCAGGCCCGCTTGCCGAGGAGGGCGAGGACCGCCGGGACGATGGCCATGCGGACGATGAACGCGTCGAAGAAGACCGCGATCGCGAGGCCGAAGCCGATCATCTTGACCATCGACTCGCTGGATCCGATGAAGCCGGAGAAGACGGCGATCATGATGACGGCGGCGGCGGTGACGACCCGTGCGCCGTGCCGGAAGCCGGTCACCACCGCCTGGCCGGGCTTCTCGCCGTGGACGTACGCCTCCCGCATGCGGGTGACGAGGAAGACCTCGTAGTCCATCGCGAGACCGAAGACGACGCCCACCATGAAGATCGGCATCATCGACATGACCGGGCCGGTCTCCTCGACGTTCATCAGGCCGGACAGCCAGCCCCACTGGAAGACCGCGACGACGGCGCCGAGCGCGGCGAGCACCGACAGCAGGAAGCCGAGGGCCGCCTTCAGCGGGACCAGGACCGAGCGGAAGACCACGATCAGCAGGAGGAAGGCCAGGCCGACCACCAGGGCGAGGTAGGGCAGGAGCGCGTCGTTCAGCTTCTGCGAGACGTCGATGTTCATCGCCGTGGAACCGGTGACCAGCACCTGAGAGTCGGTCTTCGCGGCGATGTCCGCGCCCTTGTCGCGGATGGCGTGCACCAGGTCCTCGGTGGTCGCCGAGGACGGCTTGGAGTCGGGGACCACCGTGATGGTCGCGGTGTCGCCGGCCTTGTTGGGCGCGGCCGGGGTGACCGTGACGACGTCCTTCAGGCCCTTGATCTCCTTGCCGACCTCGTCGAAGGCGGCCTTGGGGTCGGTGCTGCCCTTAGCGTCGACGACGACCATCAGCGGTCCGTTGAAGCCGGGGCCGAAGCCCTCGGAGAGGAGGTCGTAGGCGCGGCGCTGGGTGGTGGAGACGGGCTGGGAGCCGTCGTCGGGCAGCCCCAGTTCCAGGGAGGTGGCCGGGAGGGCCGCCGCGCCGAGGCCGACCACGCCGAGCAGGAGGACGGCGACCGGGCGGCGGACGACGAAGCGGGCCCAGCGGGTGCCCATGTTGGGGCGGTCCGGGTTCTTCGGCGCACGGCCGCCGCCGAGCAGCTTGCTCTTCTGCCCGGCCGGCTTGACCTTGCGGCCCGCGTAGCCGAGCAGTGCCGGGATCATCGTCAGGGCGATGAGCACGGCGATGGCGACCGTGCCCGCCGCGGCGACGCCCATCTTCGTCAGCATCGGGATGTTGACGACGGACAGGCCGACCAGGGCGATGACGACGGTCAGGCCGGCGAAGACCACGGCCGAGCCGGCGGTGCCGACGGCGCGGCCGGCGGCCTCTTCGCGCTCGCGGCCCTCGGCGAGTTCGGCGCGGTAGCGGGAGACGATGAACAGGGCGTAGTCGATGCCGACGGCGAGGCCGATCATCGTCGCCAGGGTGGAGGTGGTGGAGCCCAGGTCCAGGGCGCTGGCGAGCGCGGTGATCGAGGAGACGCCGATGCCGACGCCGATGATCGCGGTCAGCAGCGGCAGCCCGGCGGCGAGCAGGGAGCCGAAGGTGATGACGAGGACGACCGCGGCGATGGCGATGCCGATGACCTCGCTGGAGCCGGTCTCGGGTGTCGCGCTGAGCGCGTCACCGCCGACCTCGACGGTCAGCCCGGCGTCCCGCGCGTCCTGCGCGGCAGCCTTCAGGTCGTCCCGGGTGGAGTCCGCCAGCTCCATGCCGGAGACCTTGTACTTCACCGAGGCGTAGGCGATGGTGCCGTCCTTGCTGACGGCGTGCCCGGTGTAGGGGTCGGCGACGGAGGCGACCTCGGAGCCGCTTCCCAGCTCCTTGACGGTCTTCTTCACGGTCGCCTTGGCGGCGGCGTCCGTCACCTTCCCGCCGCCGGGCGCCTTGAAGACGACGCGGGCGGTGGCGCCGTCGGCGCTCATCCCGGGGAAGCGCTGTTCCAGCAGGTCGAAGGCCTTCTGGGCCTCCGTGCCCGGTATGGAGAAGGACGTGTTGCCGGCCGCCGGCGCGGAGGCGGCGCCCACCCCCGCGAGGGTGAGCAGGGCGACCCAGACGAGGGCGACGAAGTGCCGTCGCCGGAAGGCGAGTCGGCCGAGTTTGTAGAGGAACGTGGCCACGGAGGCGTACTCCCGGTCAGGTCGTGGTTGCAGGGCAGGGGCGATCAGCCCGACGACGTGAGCGGTGACGTCAGGTGGAGGCTGGGTGAGGGGACTGCCAGGTGATCAGTCGGTGGGGACGCCGAGGGCGGGGAGGACCACGGCGTCGATGTACGAGATGAGGAAGGCCTGGGTGGGCGGCTGGTCGTCGAGCAGTGCCCGGGTGGCGAATCCGCCGACCATCATGTGCAGCAGGAAGTCGATCGCCGGGCAGTCCGGGCGGACCTCGCCCCGGTCGATCGCCCGTTGCAGGACCTGCCGGAACCCGCCCATCTCGGGGTCGATGAGCTGCTCCCGGAACGCTTCGCGCAGATCGTCGTTGTGGTGCATCGCCATCGCGACGCCCCGCATCAGCGCGGAGTTGCGCTCCATGGCGCAGTCGTCCTCGAGTGCCGTCAGGGCGTGCAGGTCGCCGCGGAGGGAACCGGTGTCGATGTCCTCGCCGTGGCCGGGTTTGCCGTGCCGCAGGGCCTTGACGACCAGCTGGGCCTTGCCGCCCCACTGGCGGTAGAGCGTGGCCTTGCTGGACCGGGTGCGAGCGGCCACGGCGTCCATGGTGAGGGCGTCGTAGCCGACCTCCCGGAGCAGGTCGAGCACGGCCTCGTACAGCTCGGCCTCGCGCTCGGGCGTGATCCGACTGCGGCGCGTCGCCGCGACAGCCTCGGTCATGCCCGTCACCTTCCCACTCCGGAGCCTTCTTCTTCGTACGTCCAAGAAGATACCCCGTCCGGCAACGAAACGAAACCGTTTCGTACGTGTGCTGGGTCACGAGTGTGAAGGCCCCGTAAGCCCCCGGCGCGCCCCCGCTCCCGCCGGGCCACGAGTTGCTGCGGACGTGGGCCCGGAAAAGCATGGGGAGGTGAGCTATCTGCGCCTTCCCCACCTCAACGGCGACCTGCTGTGCTTCGTGGCCGAGGACGACCTCTGGCTGGCCCGCCTCGACGCCCCGGACCGCGCCTGGCGGCTCACCGCCGACCGCACCAAGTCCGGTCACCCCCGCTTCTCACCGGACGGCCGCCGGATCGCCTACACGACCTGGCGCAGCCTCGTCCCCGAGATCCACCTCGTCGACGTCGACGCCGGCGGCCCCTCGCGCCAGCTGACCTACTGGGGCAGCCCCGACACCCAGGTGTGCGGCTGGACCCCGGAGGGCGACATCCTGGCCGTGGCCTCCCACGGCCAGCCCTTCTCCTACTTCACCTGGGCCTACAAGGTCCCCGTCGAGGGCGACCCGGACGGGCGGCTGCCCTGGGGCCCGGTCACCGACATCCAGGTCGCCGATCTCGACGGCCGGCACAAGACCCTGCTGCTCACCGGCACCCCGCCGCACGAACCGGCCTCCTGGAAGCGGTACCGCGGCGGCGCGACGGGCCGGCTGTGGCTGCACGGGGAGCGCCTCCTGCCGGACATCGGCGGCCATCTGGCCTGCCCCATGTTCGTCGACGGCCGGATCGCCTTCCTCTCCGACCACGAGGGCGTCGGCAACCTCTACTCCTGCGCCCACGACGGCACGGACCTGCGCCGCCACAGCGACCACGACGCCTTCTACGCCCGGCACGCCTCCAGCGACGGCGAACGGGTCGTCTACCAGTGCGCGGGCGACCTGTGGCTGGTGGACGACTTCTCCCCGGACGGCGAACCGCGCCGGCTCGACATCCGGCTCTCGGGACCGCGCACCGGCCGCCGCCCCTACCAGGTGCCGGCGGCGCAGAACGTCGACGGCATCTCGGTGGACGAGACCGGCCGGGCCAGCGCGGTCGTGGTCCGCGGCAGCCTGTACTGGCTCACCCACCGCGACGGCCCGGCCCGCACGATCACCGACACACCCGGCGTCCGGGTCCGGCTGCCGGAGATGCTGGGCTCCGGCCAGGTCGCCTACGTCACCGACGCCGAGGGCGCGGACGCCGTCGAGATCGCCCAGCTCCCCCGCGCCACCGGCGACCGCGCACCCCGCCGGCTGGCCTCCGGCGCCCTCGGGCGCGTGCAGGAGATGGTCTGCGACCCGCTGGGCGAACGGCTGGCCGTCGCCTCCCACGACGGCCGGCTGCTGCTGATCGACGTGACCGGAGGGGACCGGGGGGAGGAAGCGGAGAACGAAGGGGAGGAGAGGCCGGAGGGGGAGCAGCCGGAGGCGGCGGCGGTGAGCGGTGGCGGTGCCGGGACGGTGTCCGAACTGATCCGGTCCGCCAACGGCCCGGTCCGCGACCTCGCCTTCTCCCCGGACGGCTCCTGGCTGACCTGGTCGCATCCCGGCATCGGCCGCTCCCTGCGCCAGATCAAGCTGGCCCGCATCAAGGACCGGCTGATCGTGGACGTCACCAACGGCCGGTTCGAGGACGAGAACCCGGTCTTCACCCGGGACGGCCGCTACCTGGCCTTCCTCTCCTGGCGCGGCTTCGACCCCGTCTACGACGTCCACACCGGCGACCTGTCCTTCCCGCTCGGCTGCCGCCCGTACCTGGTCCCGCTCTCCTCGGCGACCCCCTCCCCCTTCGCCCTCAACCCGGAGGGCCGCCCGGCCGCCGGCGGGCTCGACCCGATGGAGGACGAGGAGACCGGCGAGGCCGGCACGGTGACCGTCGAGGTGGAGGGGCTGGCGAACCGGGTCACACCGTTCCCGGTCGTCGCCTCCAAGTACTCCGCGCTGTACCCGGTCGCGGGCGGCGGCCTGGTGTGGCTGCGCTGGCCGATCTCCGGCGCGCTGGGCGAGACCTTCGTCAACCCGGCCGACATCAGCGGCCGGCCGACCCTGGAGTACTTCAACATCTCCAAGGCGAAGAAGTCCGAACTCGTCGACCACCTGGACTGGTTCGCGGTGAGCGGCGACGGCAGCCGGCTGGTCGTGGTGGACGAGGGCGATCTGCGGGCGGTGCCCTCGAGCGAGGCCGGCGACGGCGACACGACCGTCTGGATCGACCTGCGCCGCATCCTGCACGAGGTGGACCCGCCCGCCGAGTGGCGCCAGGCGTACGACGAGGCGGGGCGCCTGATCCGCGCCTACTTCTGGGACCCGGGCATGTGCGGCATCGACTGGGACGCGGTACTGGACCAGTACCGCCCGCTGCTCCAACGGGTCGCCTCGCCGGACGAGTTCGCCGACCTGCTCCGCGAGGTCCTCGGCGAACTCGGCACCTCGCACGCCTACGTCACCGCCGCCCGCCGCAACGAGGGGCCGGCCCACTACCAGCGCTGGCAGGGGCTCCTCGGCGCCAACCTCGTCCGCCGCGACGGCCACTGGGCGGTCAGGCGCATCCTGCCCGGAGACTCCTCCGACTCCAAGGCCCGCTCGCCGCTGGCTGGCACCGGCATCCGCGAGGGCGCCGTCCTGACCCACGTGGACGGCCGCCCGGTCGACCCGGTCACCGGCCCCTATCCGCTGCTCGCCGGCTCGGGCGGTACGACCGTGGAGCTGACCTTCACCTCCGCCGAGGGCGACTCCGGGCGGGCCCGGCGGGTCGCCGTCGTCCCGCTCGTCGACGAACGCCCCCTGCGCTACCAGGACTGGGTGGCCAAGCGGCGCCAGGTCGTACGGGAGTTGAGCGACGGCCGGTGCGGCTACCTGCACATCCCCGACATGGGCGGCTCCGGCTGGGCCCAGTTCAACCGCGACCTGCGCATGGAGGTGTCCCGGCCCGCGCTCATCGTGGACGTGCGCGGCAACGCCGGCGGGCACATCAGTGAGCTCGTCATCGAGAAGCTGGCCCGCACCATCCTGGGCTGGGACCTGACCCGGGACGCGCAGCCGGTGTCGTACACCTCGAACGCGCCCCGCGGGCCGGTGGTGGCCCTCGCCGACGAGGCGACGTCCTCGGACGGGGACATGATCACCGCCGCCTTCAAACTGCTCGGCCTCGGTCCCGTCGTCGGCCAGCGCACCTGGGGCGGGGTCGTCGGCATGACCGGGCGGCACCGCCTCGGCGACGGCACGGTCATCACGGTCCCGATGAACGCGGCCTGGTTCGACGCCTACGGCTGGTCCGTCGAGAACCACGGTGTCGCCCCCGACCTGGAGGCCCTGCGCACCCCCCTGGACTGGGCGGAGGGCCGCTACCCCGGCCTGGACGACGCGGTCCGGCTGGCCCTGGAACTGCTGGAGTCCGACCCCGCGGCCGTCCCCCCCGACCTCAGCGACGTCCCCAACCGGGCCCGGCCGAAGCTCCCGCCGAGGACGCGCCAGGAATGAGGCCGCGCCGGGAACGGACGGCGCGATACCCGGGACAGACGCAGAGCGCGCCGTGAGGGGGGAGCCGGGACAGACGCAGGGTGCCCTCCACGAGGAAGGGCACCCCACGTCATCCGGCCGAGGCCGGGCGAGCGCAGCGGTTACGCGTCGTAGTCCTGACCGAAGCGGTCTTCCATCTGCTGCTCCGTGTCCTGGATGTCACGGTGGTTCTGGCCGCCCCGCTCGCTCTGCGGCCGGCCCTGGCCCTGACCGTGGCCCTGGCCCTGGCGGTTCGGCTGCTGGCCGCGCTGGCCGGCCTTCTCGCGGGCCTGGTCCATCTTCTCCTTGGCCTGGTTCTGCAGCTGGCTCGACTTGTCCTTCATACCCATGTGGGTTCACTCCCGTGTGAGGGTGGGGGGTTGGCCCCTCGCTGGGGCCTCGACCAGATTCACACGGGCGAACACCGGCTGCATGTCGATCAGTTACGCACCGTAGCGCGGGCCGCCTCGTCGGCCTCCCCACCTGCGCCGACGAGCCCGGAGCTCATCCCTTGCAGCCGGGGCGCGAACCGCTTCATCTCGCGCTGTCCGACCGTCCCGATGAGCGCCGGCAGATAGCCGCGCACCCCCTGCATGCCGCGCAGCCACCACTGTCCGTACACGTGCGCCGAGCGCCGCTCGATCCCGGCGACGAGCCGGTCCACCGCGGGCCCCAGCGGGTACGTCTTGTTCGACGGCCAGGGCAGCCGCTGCCGCAGCTCCCGCATGACGTCGTCCCTGTCGGCGCCGCGCACCATGTCGGTGTCGGTCCAGGACAGGTACCCGACGCCGACGCGCACGCCCTGGTGGCCGACCTCGGCGCGCAGACTGTGCGCGTACGCCTCCACGCCCGACTTGGAGGCGCAGTACGCGGTCATCATCGGCGCGGGGGTGATCGCGGCGAGCGAGGCGATCTGCAGCAGGTAGCCGCGGCTCTCGGCCAGCACCGGCAGGAACGCGCGCGCGGTCACCGCCGACCCGATGAGGTTCACCTCGATCACCCGGCGCCAGGCCCGCGGGTCGGAGTCGACGAAGGGACCGCCGTTCGCCACACCGGCGTTGGCGACCACGATGTCGACCTTCCCGAAGCGTTCCTTCACCTCCCGCGCGACCCGGCCCATGGTCTCGTCGTCGGTGACGTCGGCGTACCAGTAGGCGCTCTCGCTGTGCAGGCGCCCGGAGACCTCCTTGAGCGCCTCCTCCTCCAGCCCGACCAGCGCGACCTTCGCCCCGCGCGCGGACAGCTTGCGCGCCAGCAGTTCACCGACGCCGCGCGCCGCTCCCGTGACGACCGCCACCTGTCCTTCGAGGCTGACCCTGCTCATGCGCCCTCCTTGATCTGCGCTGGGATGGAACCGTGTTCGTGCGCGTCCGCGGGGCCGGCCCCCGTGACGTAGGTCGTGACGAGTTCCCGGATCCGGCCGGTGACCAGCTCGGGAGCCTCGATCGGGGTCATGTGGCCGATACCGGCCAGCTCGGTCAGGCCGACACAGGCCGGCAGCGCGGCGACCAGCGCGCGGGCGTGCACGGGAGGCGTGAGCCGGTCGGAGGCGCCGTGCAGCACCGCGGTGGGCACGTTCAACTCCCGTACGCCGTCGTCCAGGTCGAGCGCCGCGAGTACGGCCCCCCACGCGTGGCGCACGGCACGGGGACAGGCGTGCACGATCCGCGCGCACGCCTCCACCCGGTGCGCGGCCGAACCGGCGCCCATGGTGGCGTACTTGAGGACGCTCTTCGCGACCGGCGTGACCGGCCCGAGGGGGGCGCGCGAGCCGAGCACGCGCGCGGTCAGCCAGGTGCGAACGCGTCCGGCGCGCAACGGCAGCACGCGCGACTGGGCGATCAGCCGTGAACTGCCGGTGCTGCACAGCAGGACGGCGGCGGCGTGTTCCCGGAAGCGGGGGCGCCCGGACGCCGCCATGACCGTCATGCCGCCCATGGAGTGGCCGGCGACCAGCGCCTTCTCCCCGGGTGCCAGCGTCTGCGCGAGCACCGCTTCGAGATCGTCCGCCAGCGCGTCGGTCGTGCACGCGTGGCTCGCGGGGCTGCGTCCGTGGCCCCTCTGATCGTAGGCGATCACCCGGTGGTCCGCCGCCAGGTCACGTATCTGCGCCGCCCAGAACGCGGTCGAGCAGGTCCAGCCGTGGGAGAGGACGACGGGCGGCGCGTCCGCCCGCCCGTGCACCTCCACGTGCAGCCGGGCGCCGTCGGCGGAGACGACGGTGAGCGTGCGGGCGGGGACGGGCGGGGCGTACGGGCCGGAGGTGACGGAGGCGGTGCGGGCAGCCGGGACGCCCGGGGCGCGGCGGCTCATGCGGTGGCCTCGCTCCGCCCGCGCGCCCCAGCAGCCTGCGCGTCCTCGGTACCGGGCGCGTCCTCGGCACCCGGCGCGGACTCGGCGTCCTGTCCCGCCGCCGGCCTGCGGACGACCTCGTACTCCGCGAGGTCCACCCGCCGGGTGGCGGTGCGGAACTCGGTCGTCGTACCGGGCCAGATGGTGGTGTTGCGGCCGCTCGCGTCCAGGTACCAGCTGGTGCAGCCGCCGGTGTTCCACACGGTCCGCTCCATGCGTTCCTGGACCTTGCGGTTCCAGGACTCGACGGCGGCGGGCCGGGCGTCGAGGGCGGTACGGCCGCCACGGCCGCCGAGGACGTCCAGCTGGCGCAGGTAGTCGGCCATGTAGTTCAGCTGGGACTCGATCATCAGGATCATGGAGGAGTTCCCGAGGCCGGTGTTGGGCCCGATGATGGTCATCCAGTTCGGGAACCCGGCGGCCGCGGCACCGCGCAGCGCCTGCATGCCGTTCTTCCAGGACTCGGCGAGCGTGACGCCCGCCGCGCCGACCACGCGCTCGGCGATCGGCATGTCGGTGACGTGGAAGCCCGTCCCGAAGACGATCGCGTCGACCTCGGCCTCGGTGCCGTCGGCGGCGACGGCCGTGGACCCGCGGATCTCGCTGAGCCCGCCGGCGACGACGTCGACGTTCGGCTTGGCCAGCGCCGGATAGTACGCGCTGGACAGCAGGATGCGCTTGCAGCCGATGCGGTAGTCGGGGGTGAGCTTGGCGCGCAGGGCGGGGTCCTTCACGGCGCGGGCCATGTTGCGCTTGGCGAGCTTCTCCACCAGGCCGAGTTCGTCGGGGCGCTTGGTGAACGCCTGCACCTGCAACTCGCGGATGCCCCACAGCAGTCCGCGCCGGGCCTGGGCGGTGAGGGGCAGCCGCCGGTGCAGCCAGCGCTCGGCGCCGCTGATGGCGCGGTCGACGCGGGGCATCACCCAGGGCGGGGTGCGCTGGAAGAGGGTGAGCCGGCCGACCTCCGGCTGGATGGCGGGCACGATCTGGATCGCGGAGGCGCCGGTGCCGACCATGGCGACCCGCTTGCCGCGCAGGTCGTAGTCGTGGTCCCAGCGGGCGGAGTGGAACACCTTGCCCGGGAACGACTCCAGCCCCGGGATGTCGGGGATCTTCGGGTCGGACAGTGGTCCGGTGGCGGAGACGACGACGTCGGCGCTGAGCGAGCCGCGCGTGGTCTCGATGTTCCACCGCAGCTTGTCGTCGTCCCAGGTCATCAGCTTGACCTCGGAATCGAGGCGGATGTGCGGGCGCAGTCCGAACAGGTCGGTGACGTGCTCCAGGTAGGCGCGGATGTGCCGCTGCCCGGAGAAGGTGCGCGGCCAGTCCGGGTTGGGCGCGAAGGAGAAGGAGTAGAGGTGCGAGGGCACGTCACAGGCGCACCCGGGGTAACTGTTGTCCCGCCAGGTGCCCCCGACGCTGTCGGCCCGCTCCAGGACGACGAAGTCGGTGATCCCCTCGCGGCGCAGCCGCACGGCGGCCCCCAGTCCGCCGAACCCGGACCCGATCACCGCCACCCGTACATGCTCGTGCTCGGCCATCCCGAAGCCTCCACGCATCACCTAGGAACCCTGCCAGTGAACACTGGCGCAATGGGACTGTAGAGCAGCTCCGTACCGATCGGTAGGGGGCGCGGGAAAGAAAGTTACCGGCGGTACGCCATAGGCTGCGGGCGTGGCAGAGGACGCAGAACACCCGGAGAGCCGCCCGGAGCCGGCACCCACCGGCGCCCCGCGCGAGTACCGCATGGAAGAACTGGCCCGGCTGGCCGGCATCACCGTGCGCACGCTGCGCTTCTACCGCGAACGCAAACTGCTCCCGCCGCCCCGCCGCGAGGGCCGCATAGCCTGGTACGACGACCATCACCTCGCCCGGCTGCGCACCATCGCGGCCCTGCTGGAGCGCGGCCACACCCTGAACGGCATCGCGGAGCTGGCGGAGGCGTTCGACCACGGCCGGGACGTCGCCGACCTGCTCGGCGTCGGCACCCCCACCGAGGAGGAGCCGGTCCGCCTCACCCCCGAGGAGCTCGCCGCCCGCTTCGAGGGCGAGGTCACGCCCGAGAACCTCGCCGCCGCCATGGAACTGGGCTACATCGGCACCGACGGCGACGAGATCGTCCACATCAGCCGGAGCCTGCTGGACGTCTCCTCGGCACTGGTCCGCGAGGGCATCCCGCTCGCCGAGGTGCTGACGGCCGCCACCCGCGTCCGCGAGCACGCCGAAGCCCTGGCCGCGCTCTTCTCCGACGTGATCCTGCGCCACGCGCCCGAGGACGACCTCCACCGCCTGCGGCCGCTGGCCCGGAGCGTGGTGGAGGCGGAGCTGTCCCTGGCCCTGGACCGCAGGCTGCAGAAGGGCGGCCGGCGGGGCGAGCGCGACTAGCGGGCCCGCTTCAGCGTGATCTTCCCGGCCTTCTTGGTGATCAGCGCGCCGCCGACGCTCATGGAGACGAGCAGGTTGTACTTTCCGGCCGGAAGGTCCGAGACGTCGATTCCACCGGCCGGCGAGGCGAAGTACCCGAAGTCGTAGTTCCCGAGGTCCGCCTGCTGCTTGTGCGGCCGGACCGCCTCGGGATTCTTCCGGGCGCCGAGAGCGAAGGAGTACGTCTCGGACTTCCCCTCCAGGACGAGGTAGTAGAAAGCGTGCGTGTCCCGGTCCGCGTTCCGGCCGGGCAGGAAGAGAACGCCCTCCGCGTGAATCCTCCGTCCGTTCTCCTCGGCCTTCACGACGGAGAAGCACACGCCCGGGGAATCCACCCCGACAATGCTCCTCTTGACCAGCTTCAGTCCGCCCTTTCCGCCCCGGAACAGCAGTTCCGCATCACCGCAGACCTGCCTGCGGTCCACCGCGGCCTGCGAGACCAGCCGGGTCCGCCGCTCGATCCCCTCGGCCTCCGCGGCGACGGCGACCGACACGTCGTACGTCCCCTGCGGGAGTTCGGCGAACGTCAGCCCGCCCCGTGAGGCGAAACCGCCCCTGGCGTACTCGCAGAAGTACTCGTCGAAATAGTCCCGGTAGAGCCTGATCTCACCGGTCGTCTCCAGCGGGTACGTCCAGTGCCGGCCGTCCTTCTCCACGACCAGCCGCTTGGTCTCCTCGCTCGGCCCCCCGGGCGCCTGGCCCGGCAGGAAGGCGCGCCCCTTGAGCTCCAGCGCGCCGTCCGTGAACACGGCACGGGTCAGCACGGCCAGGGCCGTGTCCTGGCGGCGCAGCTCGGCGAGGTACTCGGCGGCGGCCTGCGGGTCCTCGGGCTCGGAGCCGACCCTGACGTCCCCCCAGCGGGGCGCGACGCCCTCCGTCACGGCGTACACGATGCTCAGGATCGACGGCAGCGCCTGGCGCACCACTTCGTCGTGCCGCCGTACCGTCGGCGATTCCACGAACAGGAAGTTGAAGTTGTCGTACGCCCGCAGCGCGGGGAGGCAGTGCACGACCTCCTGCTCGTACTGGTAGTCGCCCGGCGAGGAGACCAGGTATATGTTCCGCTTCAGGTCCGTGTCCCCGGCGATGACGTCCTTCAGCACGGCGTCCATGACGGCCACGTTCTCGTCGGACTGGCCCTCGCCGAGCACCGCGTCCCCGAGCTGGGCGTGCCCCTTGGAATAACTCCCCATGAAGTACTGGGGCGTCGAGGCCACGATGTTCTTGTAGTCGTACTTCAGGCCGTAGTAGAGCGCCGCGCTGCCGCCCTTCGAGGCGCCCAGCAGGGTCACCTCGTCACGGGTCACCCGCAGGCGGCGCATGAAGTCCTGTATCAGGGCCTGAATGGAGTCCGAGACACTGAAGTCCATATCGCGCGCCACGTAGTAGGAGGCGGCGCCGTCGAAGTGGTCACGTATCCTGAGGACGTTGCACTTCACGCTGTCCAGCGCGTTGCCGAATCCGTACTTGCTGCCCACGGACGAAAAGACCACCAGCAGATGCCGGTGGTCGCCCTGGGCCGGACGGAACTGGAATTCCACCGGCCATTTCCCGTGCACCTCCACGCTTTCCTTGTAGGCGCGGGCCATCCGCGCCGTGTAGTTGGGGGACAGCGCAGGCACGGGATTGTTCATGATCGCGTGAGGACTCTCTGACCGGGGGCGTACACGGGGGGCGTGCTACGGCGGAGTATACGGAGTGGCCATCACCGGTTAATTGCCCGTTCGCACAGGCTCCGGCAGGGCCGCCACCGCGCTCCACGCGGCGCCCGCCGGGCTCCGGCCCGCCCCCGGCACGCCGTCCGTTCCGGCCGTCAGCGGTCGTACACGGCCGTCACCGGCGCATGGTCGCTCCACCGCTCGGCATGACTCGCGGCCCGCTCCACGTACGCCTTCACGCAGCGCTCCGCCAGCCCCGGCGTGGCCACGTGCAGGTCGATGCGCCAGCCGCTGTCGTTGTCGAAGGCCCGGCCGCGGTAGGACCACCACGTGTACGGCCCCTCCACCTCGGGATGGCGCGCCCGCACGACGTCGACGTAACCCCCGTCCTGGGCGTCCAACACCTGGCCGAGCCAGGCGCGCTCCTCCGGCAGGAAGCCGGAGTTCCTGGTGTTGCCGCGCCAGTTCTTCAGGTCGGCGGGCTGGTGGGCGATGTTCCAGTCGCCGCAGACCAGCACCTGCCGGCCCGCGGCGGCCGCCCGCTCGCGAAGCTCCTTCAGGTGGGCGAGGAACTCGCCCATGAAGCGGACCTTCTCGTCCTGGCGCTCGGTTCCGACCTCGCCGGAGGGCAGGTAGAGGGAGGCGACCGTCACACCCGGCAGGTCGGCCTCGACGTACCGGCCGCTGCCGTCGAACTCGGCCGACCCGAAGCCGACGCGCACCGCGTCGGGCTCCCGGCGCGTGTACAGGGAGACGCCCGCGCGGCCCTTGGCCGCGGCGGGCGCGTGCACGACGTGCCAGCCCTCGGGGCCGCGGACGTGCTCGGGCAGCTGCTGCGGCTCCGCCCGCACCTCCTGCAGGCACACCACGTCGGCGGAGGTGGCGGCGAGCCACTCGACGAAGCCCTTCTTCGCGGCGGCGCGCAGCCCGTTCACATTCACAGAGGTCACAGTGAGCACGCGGGCACGATACCGGCACACTGGACCTGGTCCAGAATTCGATCGATGAGAACGCACGAGAACGACGAGGAACCCGCGTACCTACGATGACCGCCATGAACTTCCGCCCCGTCCCCTTCGACCACCCGGACGCCGTCAAGCTCAACGACGAGGTCCAGGCCGAGTACCACCTGCGCTACGGCGACGGGGGTGACGCCACGGCCCTGGCCGCCGCCGACTTCGCCCCGCCCCGCGGCGTGTACCTGATCGCGTACGACGAGCAGGACCGCCCGGTGGCCACCGGCGGCTGGCGCAGCCAGGACGACAACGGCGAGGGCAACGAGGACGGCGACGCCGAGCTGAAGCGCATGTACGTCGTCGAGGGGATGCGCGGCCGGGGTCTGGCGCGCCGCATGCTCGCCGCCCTGGAGGAGGACGCCCGCCGGGCCGGCCGGGTCCGCATGGTCCTGGAGACGGGCACCAGGCAGCCGGAGGCCATCGCCCTGTACGTCTCCAGCGGCTACGTGCCCTGCGGGAAGTTCGGTTACTACCGCGAGTACGAGGAGAGCCGCTGCTTCGCCAAGCGGCTCTGAGGCCGGCACCGGCCTGCGCTCCGGCGCGCCCCTGTCGTCGGCTTCGGCGGGGGCGTGCCCGCGCCCGCGGATCACGCTGCGCAAGCGCGGAAGCGGTTGCGGTACTTCCCTGCCGTACAACGTGTCAGAGCCCCGGTCGGTAATCACCGACCGGGGCTCTGAGCTGCGTGGACCTGAGGGGATTTGAACCCCTGGCCCCCTCGATGCGAACGAGGTGCGCTACCGGACTGCGCCACAGGCCCTTGCAACGAGTGAAACTCTAGCATCCCGATCGGGGTGCCTGGAAATCCGTTCCCCGACTGGTCAGGGAGGCGCCGCGAAGGCGGTGCTACTCGTTGGCCGCGCGCGGGCGGTCGCCGTCCTCGTACTGGTCGAAGAGGGGCGTGCGGCCGCGGTCACGGACCGCACGGCGGGCCGAGGCCGCGCCGGGCGTCCCCCCGCGCGAGCGCCTCCGGGCGTGCGGCAGCGCGTCGCGGCCGGCCGCCGGCCTGTCCCCTGACGCCTGCTCCGGGTCGCCCGCCTCGCCCTGCGGCGCGCGGCCCGCCTCGTGCTCCGGCACGACCGTGCTGGAGCGGGCCGAGCTCCATGTGTCGGGTGCCCCCAGATCCACGTCGGAGGTGGCGCGCGGCGCGACGGGCGCGGTGACGTACGTCGGCAGCGGCACCGGCACCGGGTCCCAGCTGTCCCCGCGACCGGGCCGCCGCTGCCGCTCGCGCTGCTGGTCGACCCACTCGGCGTGGTCGGTCTGCTCGACGAGCGCCCGCCGGTCCGCGGCGAGCGCGGACAGCCCGGTGCCGGTGTCGGCGCCCAGGCCCTCGGACGCCTCGTCCCCGCCGGCGCCCTCGTCGGCGGAGACCCGCCGGCGCGGCTGGCGCTCACGCAGCCGCTGGGCGGCGGCCTCGGCGCGCTGCCGGTCCATCTGGTAGGCGAAGCGGCGGCGCTCCTGCGTGCGCAGGTAGGCGATGTAGGCGCTGAGCGTGACGGCCGGCACGCCGGGCACCCACAGGAACGCCAGTCCGCCGACGGCGGCGGCGATCGCGCCGAGCGTGAAGGCGAAGAAGAGCATCACCGTGGTGCGCCGGCGGCGCGCCAGTACCTTCGAACGCCGGGCGCGCGCCGCGGCCGTCTGTGCCGAGGAGGCACGCCGCGCCGCCGTCTCGCGCTGCGGGACGGGTGCGGGTGCGGGAACGGTAGGGGGCTTGGGTGCCGGCGCGGTGCTCTGGTCACGCGCTGGTTCCACCTTGCTGGGCGCCTCGGGCTCGGCTTCCGTGGTGACCTGACGGCGGGTCGGAGGCACGGCGAAGGCCCGGACGTCCACCGAGTCGGTGACCACGTCCGGAACATCGGCGTCCGGCTCCCCCTCCTGGGCGGAGCGCGCCCGCAGGTCCCTGGCGTACCGACGCTCCATGCCCGCCCGTCCGGAAAGCAGCCGGATGGCGGTGCTGAAGCGTTCCGTCGGACGGGCCTCGTTCAGCTCGTCCTGCCTACGGAGCCACATCGGCACCAAGTAGGCGGCCCAGGCCCCGACAATGACTGCGTAGATGAGGCCGCTGCTGCTCACGCCTCACACGGTAGAGGGGTTTGTGGGAGGCCATCCGCCAATTGGGCCGGTGTGTCGCACGATCTGGCTGATATTTCCAGCTTTTTTTGCGACCGATGCGATCAGCGGACCACCACGTCCGCGAATTCAAGCGGCCCGTGGCGGTCGACCACGATCAATTTCGAACAAATATTCAATTCAGGGGCGCTCGGCAGGATTCCCGGGCGTGCTCCGGGGATTCCGCGGCGCGTCCGGCGCGTCCGAGGCGTCCCCGGCACCGGCCGCCCGCTCGGCACGCCGGGCCTCCTGGGCACGCGCCCGGCGCCACCGCGCCAGCAGCCCGTCGGGCACCTCCTCCGCGGTGAGCGCGAACACGAGATGGTCGCGCCAGGCACCGTCGATGTGCAGATAGCGCGGCCGGAGCCCCTCCTCGCGGAATCCCAGCTTCTCCACGACCCGCCGGCTCGGCCGGTTCTCGGGGCGGATGCAAACCTCGATGCGGTGCAGGCCGACCCCCCGGAAACAGTGGTCCACGACGAGCGCCACCGCCGTCGGCATCACTCCGCGCCCCGCCACCGCCTCGTCCACCCAGTAGCCGACGTGCCCCGAGCACATCGAACCCCAGGTGATCCCGGCCACCGTCAACTGTCCGACGAGCTGCCCCCGGTACTCGATGACGAACGGCAGCATCCGGCCCGCGCCGGCCTCCGAACGCAGGTGCCGGACCATCTGCCGGAAGGTCGGCCGGTGGGTGATCGGCCCGCTCGGCGTGGGCGGCGGGATGGTCGCCTCCCAGGGGCGCAGCCAGTCGCGGTTGCGCCGGTTCACCTCGCGCCAGGCCCGCTGGTCGCGCAGCTTTATCGGCCGGAGGACGACATCGCCGTCCGCCAGCACGACAGGCCAGGAAGGGCTGTTCAGCTCGCACCCCCGCTGCCCGGTCTGGGGTGGTCACCGCCGCGGAGCTGGTCGACGGCGTGGATCAGCAGGGGCTCCAGCACGGCCAGGCCGTCCCGCACCCCGCCCCGCGATCCCGGCAGGTTGACGATCAGCGTCCCCCCGGCCACGCCCGCCAGACCCCGCGACAGGGCGGCGGTCGGCACCTTCTCCCGGCCGTACGCGCGCACGGCCTCCGCGATGCCCGGCACCTCGTGGTCGATCACCGCGCGGGTCGCCTCGGGGGTGCGGTCGGTCGGCGAGACACCGGTGCCGCCGGTGGTGACGACCACGTCGTACCCGGCCTCCACCGCCGCCCGCAGCACCGCTTCCACCGGATCCCCGTCGGGCACCACCTGCGGCCCGTCCACGGCGAACCCGATCTCCCGCAGGCCCTTCACGACCAGCGGGCCGCCGGTGTCCTCGTAGACCCCCGCGGCGGCCCGGTTGGAGGCGGTGACGACCAGCGCGGCGTACGGCGCCGACAGCGCACCGCCGAAAGTGTCGTAGTACGTCATGCCCGGCTCCAGTCGCCCGACTTGCCGCCCGTCTTCTCCTCCACGCGCACGTCCGTGATGACCGCTCCCTTGTCGACCGCCTTGACCATGTCGATCACGGTGAGCGCGGCGACCGTCACCGCGGTGAGGGCCTCCATCTCGACACCCGTGCGGTCCGTGGTCCTGACGGTGGCCGCGATCTCCACGGCGTCGTCCGCGACCGACAGGTCCAGTTTCACACCGGACACCGACAACGGGTGGCACAGCGGGATCAGGTCCGGGGTGCGCTTGGCGCCCATGATCCCGGCGATGCGCGCGGTGGCGAGGGCGTCGCCCTTGGGCACCCCCTCACCGCGCAGCAGCTCGATCACACGCGGTGAGACGAGGACGCGTCCGGTGGCGCGGGCGGTGCGCGCGGTCACGTCCTTCCCGGACACGTCGACCATGCGGGCCGCACCCGCCTCGTCGATGTGCGTCAGTCGGTCCTGCACAGGGCGTCCGGGGGTCTCCCCCCGGGAAGGCACAGTCATGGTGTGTGGCGCTCCCGGTCCGGGCCCGGCGCGGTGCGGAGCGCGGGCCTGCTGTGCGCCACACGCTACCGCCAAGCGGGCGCGCCGAGCGGACGAGGACCGTCCGGTGGACGGGCCCGCGCGCGTGCGTCAGCCGAGCAGCAGTACCTCGACCTCGCTGCCGGGCTCGACGGACTCGGTGTCCTCGGGAACCACGATCAGCGCGTCGGCCTGCGCCAGCGCGGCGATCAGGTGGGACCCGGAGCCGCCCACGGGAACCACCTCCCCGTCGGTGTAGGCCCCGCGCAGGAACTGGCGGCGGCCCTTGGGCGAGCGCAGTGCCTCGTCCGCCTTCAGGGCGGCCCGCACGCGCGGCCGGTGGAGGTCGGTGAGGCCCATCAGGGCGCGGATGGCGGGCCGGACGAACAACTCGAAGGAGACGTACGACGACACCGGATTGCCGGGCAGGGCGAGCAGCGGCGTGTGGTCGGGGCCGATCGAGCCGAAGCCCTGCGGCTTGCCGGGCTGCATGGCGAGCTTGCGGAACTCCACGCCGCTGCCCGCCACGTCCTCGTCACCGACGGACGACAGCGCCTCCTTCACCACGTCGTAGGCCCCCACGCTCACGCCGCCGGTGGTCACCAGCAGGTCCGCGCGGATGAGCTGGTCCTCGATGGTGGAGCGCAGGGTCTCGGCGTCGTCGGCGACGGCGCCGACCCGGTAGGCGATGGCGCCCGCGTCCCGCGCGGCGGCGGTGAGGGAGAAGCTGTTGGAGTCGAAGATCTGGCCGGAGGCCAGCTGCTCGCCGGGCTGGACGAGTTCGCTGCCGGTGGACATCACGACCACGCGCGGGCGCGGGCGCACGCGGACCGTGCCGCGGCCGATCGCGGCGAGCAGCGCGATCTGCGGCGGACCGAGGATCGTCCCGGCCTCCAGGGCGCGGTCGCCGGCCCGCACGTCGCTGCCCTTGGCCCGCACGTGCGCGCGCTCCTCCGCCGGGCGGTACACGTGCACGTGCCCCTCGGCGCCCTCGGGGGCCGCGCTGCGCGCCCGCATGCCGCTCACCGGGCCCTCGCCGAGTCCGCCGTCGGTCCACTCGACGGGCACGACGGCCTCGGCGCCGGGCGGCAGGGGCGCGCCGGTCATGATGCGCGCGGCCTGCCCGGGGCCGACCCGCACCGGATCGGCGGCACCGGCCGCGACGTCACCGACGACCTCCAGGACGGCCGGGAACTCCTCCCCGGCGCCCGCGATGTCCGCGACCCGTACCGCGTACCCGTCCATGGAGCTGTTGTCGAACGGTGGCAGGGACACCGGCACCGTGACGTCGTCGACCAGGACGCAGCCCTGGGCGTCGAGCAGTTGCAGCTCGATGGGTTCGAGGGGGCGGACGGTCGAGAGGATGTCCTCCAGGTGCTCGTCCACCGACCACAGGTCGTCCGGGCCGGCGGGGCGGGTCACGGCGCTGCTCAAGATTGCTGCATCTCCTCGGCTACGTAACTGCGAAGCCAGGTCCGGAAGTCCGGGCCCAGGTCTTCACGTTCGCACGCGAGTCTGACAATGGCACGCAAGTAGTCGCCACGGTCGCCGGTGTCATAGCGCCGGCCCTTGAAGACGACACCGTGCACGGGGCCGCCGACCTTCTCGTCCTGGGCGAGCTGCTGGAGGGCGTCGGTGAGCTGGATCTCGCCGCCGCGGCCCGGCTCGGTCTCGCGCAGCACGCCGAAGACGCTCGGGTCGAGGACGTAGCGGCCGATGATCGCGTAGCTCGACGGGGCGTCCGCCGGGTCCGGCTTCTCGACCAGCCCGGTCACCTTCACGACGTCACCGTCGGCGGTGGCCTCCACGGCCGCGCAGCCGTAGAGGTGGATCTGCTCGGGCGCGACCTCCATGAGGGCGACGACACTGCCGCCGTGCTGCTCCTGGACGTCGATCATGCGCTGGAGCAGCGGGTCGCGCGGGTCGATCAGGTCGTCACCGAGGAGGACGGCGAACGGCTCGCTGCCCACGTGCGGAGCGGCGCACAGCACGGCGTGCCCGAGTCCCCTGGGGTCGCCCTGGCGCACGTAGTGCATGGTGGCCAGATCGCTGGACTCCTGCACTTTCGCCAGCCGCGCGGCGTCACCCTTTTTCCCGAGCGCCGATTCCAGCTCGTAATTACGGTCGAAATGGTCCTCCAGGGGACGCTTGTTGCGTCCGGTGACCATCAGGACGTCGTCGAGCCCCGCCGACACGGCCTCCTCGACCACGTACTGGATCGCCGGCTTGTCGACGACGGGCAGCATCTCCTTGGGAGTGGCTTTGGTGGCCGGCAGGAACCGGGTGCCGAGGCCGGCTGCGGGAATGACAGCCTTGCTGATCCTGGGGTGGGACTGAGTCATGCCCGCAACCATATCCGGTGCCTTTGCTCGAATTCTGTGGCTCCGGTTGTTTGACCCTCATATGACCTGCATTGAGAAGGGTGCGAGAACAGCCAGTGAAACACCTCGGACGTATGGACGAGCCTGACAAACGCACGTTGCGGCGAGAGCTCCTCGGGGTGAGGAACAGATTGACGGCGGATGACGTCCACGGAACGGCCCGCGCCCTCGCCGGGCACGCCCTCGAGCTGCCCGAGCTGGCGCACGGGCACACGGTGGCGGCGTACGTCTCCGTGGGCAGCGAGCCCGGCACGCTCGCGCTGCTGGACGCGCTGCGCGCGCGGGGCGTACGCGTCCTGCTCCCCGCGCTCCTGCCGGACAACGACCTGGACTGGGGCGAGTACACCGGCCCGGGCTCCCTGGTCCAGGTCGCGCACGACGGGAGGATGACGCTCTCCGAGCCCTCCGGTGCGCGTCTGGGCCCGCACGCCGTGACGGACGCGGACGTCGTCCTGCTGCCCGGGCTCGCGGTGGACGCGCGCGGGATGCGCCTGGGCCGCGGCGGCGGTTCGTACGACCGCGTGCTGGCCCGGCTGGAGCGCGCGGGCGCCCGTCCCCTGCTCGTGGTGCTGCTGTACGACACGGAGGTCGTCGCACGCGTGCCGGCCGAGGCGCACGACAGGCCGGTGCACGCGGTGGTGACACCCTCCGGAGTGCGCCGCTTCCCGGCCGCCTGACCGAAGCCCCCTCGGCACCGCCGCCGGGAACGGCACGCCCCAGGCACGGGAAGCGGCCCTCCACGCGCGCGTGGAGGGCCGTTCCCGTGCTGTGCCCTACTGCGTTCCCCGGACCGGCGAAGGCGCCGGAAGGGTCACGGCTGCAGGACGAGGGTGTCGCTCGTGCTCTTGTCCACCGCCGCGGTCGTGAACGACCAGGGCAGCAGCTCACCGTCGGCCCACTTGCCCGTCTGGTCCGTGTAGTGCGCGCTGAACGCGTGACCGGAGGCGCCGGAGAGGTTGATCCACTTGGACTTGTCGAGGTCGGCGAGGTTGACGACCATCCGCATGGACGGCACCCAGACGACGCTGTAGCCGCCGGCCGCGTTCCAGCCGCTCGCGTTCACCGTGGCCTCGCCGCCGCTGAGCTTCCAGGGGCCCCGGTTCAGGATGTACTGCAGGACCTTGGGGCCCTCGGTGCCGAGCGTCTGGTTCTTCAGGAACAGCCGGTGCAGCCGGCCCCAGCTCCAGGTGTCGATGTCCTTGCCGAGCTTGGCGGTCAGCTCCCAGCGGGCGTCGATCAGGGCGCGGGCGAAGAGCTGGTCGCGGTTGTTCGCGGCGGGGCGGGTGCCCGACCGCGGGGCCTTCCACCAGTCGCTGTCGGGCTTGTCCATCAGGGTGCGCACGACCTCGAACCAGCGGTCGCCGCCGTCCGGCTGCGCCTGGTCGCCGTCGCGCTGACCGCACTCGCGCACCTTGGCGTCGTCGTCCACCGGGCCGGTGCTGTCGATCTTGTCGACCCACAGGCACTGGCCCTTGACGCGCACCTCCTTGGGGAGCTTGTTGCCGAAGGCGAGCTTGAGGATGTTGCGCCAGACGGCGTTGAAGTACGCGGCGGCCGCGGAGTCCGCGTCCTGGGTGTAGTCCCAGCCCTCCAGCAGCTCCTGCGCCTTGCGGACCTCCGGGTCGTCGATGTCGATCTTCAGCAGCTTGGGCACCAGGAGCTTGGCGATCTCGCTGCTGTTGTCCAGCTGCATCTGCCGCATGTCGTCCGTGGAGATCTTGCCGCCGTCCTTGATCTTGGACTCGATCAGGTCGGTGATGCGCTGGCTGCGGGCGCCGTAGCCCCAGTCCGTGGTGAGCGTGTACGGGTACTTGTCCGGGTCCACCACCGCCTGGTTGGCGGTGACGATGTAACCGCGCGCGGGGTCGTACTCGTGGGGCAGCTCGTCCTGCTTGATGAAGCCCTTCCACCGGTACTTCGGCTCCCAGCCGGGCACCGGGAGGGCGCCGGCGTCCTTGGCGGAGCGCGCGGGGATCCGGCCGGGCAGCGTGTAGCCGATGTGGTTGTCCGTGCTGGCGTAGACCAGGTTCTGCGACGGCACGTCGAACTCGGCCGCCGCCGCGCGGAAGCCGTCCCAGTCGCCGGCCTTGTCGAGGGCGAACACCGCGTCCATGGAGGTGCCCGGGTCGAGCGCCGTCCAGCGCAGGGCGATGCCGTAGCCGTCACCGCGGTCGGGTGCGGCGGCGTTCACGGACGCCTTCCTGCCGACCTGGACGAGTTCGTCGTCGCGGTCGGACAGCAGCGGCATCCCGTCCTGGGTCTGCCGGACGACGATCGTCTTGGACTTGCCGCCGGCGACCCGGATGGTCTCCTCGCGGGTCCTGAAGGGCCGCACCTTGCCGTCGTACAGGTAGCCGTTCGCGCTGACCTTCTCCAGGTAGAGGTCGGTGACGTCGACGCCGGAGTTGGTCATACCCCAGGCGATCTTGGCGTTGTGCCCGATGATCACACCGGGCATACCGGCAAACGTGTAGCCCGTGACGTCGTACTGGCACTTGGCGGACACGGTCCGGCAGTGCAGGCCCATCTGGTACCAGACGGACGGCAGGGACGCCGACAGGTGCGGGTCGTTGGCGAGCAGCGGCTTGCCGGTGATGGTGTGCTTCCCGGCGACCACCCAGGAGTTGGAGCCGATGCCCTGGCCGTTCACTCCGACGGCCGCGGGGAGGTCGTCCAGGACGTCGTAGAGGCCGCCCAGCTGGCCGGTGAGGCCCGAGGACGTCCCGGCCGAGGCCGAGGAGCCGGTCGTACCCGACGTGCCCTGCGAGGAGCCGGACGTGCCCTGCGAGGAACCGGTCGTGCCGCCGGCCGTGCCCTGCGAGGAACCGGTCCCGTCGCCCGAGCCCTGCGACGAGGAGGAGCCGGTGCCGTCGCCCTGCTGGAAGGCCTGGGTCAGGTCGTCGTACTGGCCTTCCTGCACGATCGGCTTGTTGCGGCCGTACGGGTAGGACGGGTACAGGTCCTGGATCTGCTGCGGGCCGAGCCGGCTCGCCATCAGGGCGCGGTCGATCTCGTCCTGCATGTTGCCGCGCAGGTCCCAGGCCATCGCCTTCAGCCACGACACGGAGTCGACCGGGGTCCACTTGCCCGGCTTGTAGTCGTTGGTGAAGCCCAGGGCCGCGTACTCCAGGGAGATGTCCTTGCCGTCCTTGCCCTGGAGGTAGGCGTTGACTCCCTTGGCGTACGCCTGGAGGTACTTCTTCGTCGCGGGCGACAGCTTGTGGTCGTACTCCTGCTGGGCGATGCGGTCCCAGCCGAGGGTGCGCAGGAACTCGTCGTTCGTGACCTGGCTCTTGCCGAACATCTCCGACAGGCGCCCGGAGGTCATGTGCCGGCGCACGTCCATCTCGTAGAACCGGTCCTGCGCCTGGACGTAGCCCTGCGCCATGAACAGGTCCTCGTCCGAGGAGGCGTAGATCTGCGGAATGCCGTAGCCGTCCCGCTTGACGTCGACCGGCCCGGACAGGCCGTCGAGCTTGATCGAACCGGTGGTCTGCGGGAAGGAGGCGCGGACCGTGCTGATCGACCAGTACGCCCCGTAGGCGACGCCCGCGATGAGGGCCAGGACCAGTACAAGCACGACCAGTCGGGCTTTGCGCCCCTTCTTCCTGCCGGACTTGACGGACGTGGCACCCGTGGTGGCGGTGTCACCCGTTGTGGCGGTGGTGTTGGGGGGCATCGCTGTCCTTGCTGTCCTAACGCGAGCGGCAGGTCGGGCTGTGACTTTGAATGAGCGCTGGAGCAACCATAGGCGCAGGGCCCTGTGCCGCTTGACGCGGAGTCGGGAACCAGCGTGCACGAGCGTTCGATCTTGCCTCGGCGAACGTCAAGAAAGCGTCAAGAGTTAGGTAAGGTAACGAAGTAACCGGAGATCGCCGGCCCGGAATCCGAGGAGGAACGACCGCTGACTGTCCACCACCTCAACCAGCTCCTGCTCGTCTGCTCCCTCGTCCTGCTCGTCGCCGTCGCGGCCGTCCGGATCTCCTCGCGCAGCGGGCTCCCCAGCCTGCTCGTGTACCTGGGGATCGGCGTCCTCATGGGCCAGGACGGCATCGGCGACATCCACTTCAACAGCGCCGAGGTGACCCAGGTCATGGGCTACGCGGCCCTGGTCGTGATCCTCGCCGAGGGTGGCCTGGGCACGAAGTGGAAAGAGGTCCGGCCCGTCCTGGCGTCCGCCTCCGTGCTGGCGACCGCGGGGGTCGCGATCAGCGTGGGGGTCACGGCGGCGGGTGCCCACTTCCTGGTCGGGCTGGAGTGGCGGCAGGCGCTCATCATCGGCGCGGTGGTGTCCTCGACGGACGCGGCGGCGGTCTTCTCGGTGCTCCGCAGGATCCCCCTGCCCGCGCGCGTGACGGGCACGCTGGAGGCGGAGTCGGGCTTCAACGACGCCCCCGTGGTCATCCTGGTCGTCGCCTTCTCCACGGCCGGCCCGGTCGAGCACTGGTACGTGCTGCTGGCCGAGATCGCCCTGGAACTGGCCATCGGCGCGGCCCTGGGCATCGCCGTGGGCTGGTTCGGCTCCTGGGGACTCAAGCACGTGGCACTGCCCGCGTCCGGCCTGTACCCCATCGCCGTGCTCGCGATCGCCGTCACGGCGTACGCCGCCGGCGCCCTGGCGCACGGCAGCGGCTTCCTGGCCGTCTACCTGGCCTCGATGGTGCTGGGCAACGCCCGGCTCCCCCACTGGCCCGCCACCCGGGGCTTCGCCGAGGGACTCGGCTGGATCGCGCAGATCGGCATGTTCGTCGTGCTCGGTCTGCTGGTCACCCCGCACGAACTGGGTGACGACGTCTGGCCCGCGCTGGTCATCGGGCTGGTGCTGACCATGGTGGCCCGGCCGCTGAGCGTGGTGTTCAGCCTGGCGCCGTTCCGGGTGCCCTGGCAGGAGCAGGCCCTGATGTCGTGGGCGGGACTGCGCGGCGCCGTGCCCATCATCCTGGCGACCATCCCCATGGTGAACGGCGTCACCGGCAGCCGTCGCATCTTCAACATCGTCTTCGTCCTGGTCGTCGTCTACACCCTGGTCCAGGGGCCGACCCTGCCCTGGCTGGCGCGCACCCTGCGACTGGGCGAGAAGGGCGAGGCGTCCGACCTGGGCATCGAGTCGGCACCCCTGGAGCGGCTGCGCGGCCACCTGCTGTCGGTCTCCGTCCCCGAGGGGTCCCGGATGCACGGCGTGGAGGTCGGGGAGCTGCGGCTGCCGCCCGGTGCGGCCGTCACGCTGGTGGTCCGCGAGGAAGAATCGTTTGTGCCGGGGCCCACGACGGTGCTGCGGCGTGGTGACGAGCTGCTCGTCGTCGCCACCGATCCGGTGCGCGACGCGGCGGAACGGCGCCTGCGCGCGGTCGCCCACGGCGGCAAACTGGCGGGCTGGCTGGGCTCCGACGGGGCGGGGGCCGGGCGGTGAGCCGGTGTGGAGGCCGGAGTGCAGCCGGGCGGTGGGCCTGCTTCGAGCCGGACGGCTGCCGGGCCGTCGGGCGGAGTGGGGCAGGGCGCGGGCGGTGCCGTCGTCGGCCAAGGGGGGCGGGGGCACCGTGAGGCGCGCGAGCTGGGAAAGCGCGCGTCACGGGAGGTTTTCCGGCGATTCGCACCCTCGCCATTCACAGGCGGACGCGCCCGACGGTGCGCGGTTTCACAGGTGCACAAGCCCTTGATCCCTGTAGTATTAAGGCACCCTGATCGAACCAACTCTGCCTGATGCAGAGCTGGCGCGACCGTATGGCGGCCGGAGCACCTCCCTTTTGGCACCGGTATCTACCGCAGTTCTGCGCAAGAGGACAGCTCTCGGCGCCCCCGCACGGGCGCGCTACCAGGCGGAAGAAAGGCACGGGCCGTGGTGTCCACGGTCACCGACGAGCCGGCGGAGAACCCGTCGGCATCGCCCCGCCCTGGATACGGACAGCTGCTGCGCACCCGCGGCGCCTGGACGTTCCTGCTCCCCGGTTTCGCGGCACGCCAGCCGTTCGCGATGCTCACCATCTCGATCGTGCTGCTCGTCCAGCACACCACCGGCTCCTACGGCGCGGCAGGCGCCGCCGCTGCCGCCACCGGCGTCTCCATGGCGCTGTTCGCGCCCTACAGCGGCCGTCTCGCCGACCGCTACGGCCAGCGCGCCGTACTGATCCCCGGGGTGCTCGTCCACACGGTCTCCGGGCTGTCCCTGACGGCTCTCGCGCTGGCGCACGCGCCCCTGTGGGTGCTGTTCCTCGTGGCCGTCCCCACCGGCGCCTCGGTGCCGCAGGTCGGCCCGATGGTGCGCGCGCGCTGGGGCGTGAAGCTCCAGGGATCGCCCCTGATGACCACCGCGGCGGCGTTCGAGTCGGTCACCGACGAGCTGACCTTCGTCTTCGGGCCGCTGCTGGCGACCGCGTTGTGCACCGCCGTGACGCCGGCCGCGGGCCTGGTCACGGAGGCCGCGCTGACCCTCGTCGGCGGCCTGCTGTTCGCCGCGCAGAAGAGCACGCAGCCGTCGGTGAGCGCGGAGAGCGGGCACGCGCGCGTGAAGCACGCCTCGGCCCTGAGCGTCCCGGGCGTGCGTGTCCTGGTGGCGACCTTCCTGGGCATCGGCTCGGTCTTCGGCGGCATGCAGGTGTCCCTCGCGGCCTTCACGGAGTCGATCGGCGAGCCCGGTCTGAACGGCGTCCTGTACGGCGTCTTCGCCGCCGGGAACATGCTGTCCGGCGTCATCTGCGGCGCGATCGCCTGGAAGGTGGCCCCCCAGAGGCGCCTGGTCGTGGGCTACGCGGCGCTCGCGCTGGCGGCGTCCGCCCTGTGGACGGCGCACTCCGTGCTGCTGCTCGCCGCACTCGGCCTGCTGGTCGGCATGTGCATCGCGCCGTCGCTGATCACCGGCTACACGCTGGTCGAGAGCCTGGTCCCGGCCGGTGCCCGCACCGAGGCCTTCACCTGGCTGACCGGCGCGGTCGCGCTCGGCCAGGCCGCCGCCGTCACGGTCTCCGGACAGCTGGAGGACCGGCTGTGGGACGGTGCCGGATTCCTGGTGCCGATGGCCGGTACCGTGCTCGCGCTGGTGACCCTGGTGGCCCTGCGTTCACGGCTCGTCGCGCAGCACCGGAACCGTACGGTCGCGCGTGGCGTCGGTCACCGCGTCCCGGTCACGGTGGACTGATCCCCGGGAATACGTCACTATGGATCGTCGTTAGCACTCATTGAGTGAGAGTGCCAGGAGGAAGACAGTGCCGACCTACCAGTACCAGTGCACCGAGTGCGGCGAGGGCCTCGAGGCGGTGCAGAAGTTCACCGACGACGCCCTGACCGAGTGCCCCAACTGCGAAGGCCGCCTGAAGAAGGTGTTCTCCGCGGTCGGCATCGTCTTCAAGGGCTCGGGGTTCTACCGCAACGATTCCCGCGGTTCCTCGTCGAGCAGCACCCCGGCGTCGAAGCCGGCCGGCTCGTCGTCCGACTCGAAGACGTCCTCGGCGGCGTCGTCCTCGGCTTCGACGTCGTCGGCTTCCTCGGCGTCGTCCTCGTCGGGTTCCGCCAGCAGCAGCTCCGCCGCCTGAGATCTCTCACCCGGACCCTGCCGTCGTAGCGACGGCGGGGTTCTCTCCCACCCGGACCCTGCCGTCGTAGCGACGGCGGGGTTCTCGGCGTTCCCGGCACCCGGTGCCCCGCGGTTCGGCGGCCCGCTAATGTGCTGGTCATGGCGAACGCAGAGATCGGCGTAATCGGCGGTTCGGGTTTCTACTCCTTCCTGGACGACGTGACCGAGGTCCAGGTGGACACCCCCTACGGGGCGCCCAGCGACTCCCTCTTCCTCGGTGAGATCGCCGGCCGGCGGGTCGCCTTCCTGCCCCGGCACGGCCGCGGCCACCACCTTCCGCCGCACCGCATCAACTACCGCGCCAACCTGTGGGCCCTGCGCTCGGTCGGGGTCCGGCAGGTGCTGGGCCCGTGCGCGGTGGGCGGCCTGCGCCCCGAGTACGGCCCGGGCACCCTGCTCGTACCGGACCAGATCGTGGACCGTACGAAGTCCAGGGCGCAGACGTACTTCGACGGGCTGCCGCTGCCCGACGGCACCGTGCCGAACGTCGTGCACGTGTCCGTGGCCGACCCCTACTGCCCCACCGGGCGGGCCGCCGCGCTGAAGGCGGCACGGGGACGGGACTGGGAACCGGTGGACGGCGGCACGCTGGTCGTGGTCGAGGGGCCGCGGTTCTCGACGCGCGCCGAATCGCTGTGGCACCAGGCACAGGGCTGGTCGGTCGTGGGCATGACGGGCCACCCGGAGGCGGCGCTGGCCCGGGAGCTGGAGCTGTGTTACTCGTCGCTGACCCTGGTCACCGACCTCGACGCGGGCGCCGAGACCGGTGAGGGCGTCTCCCACGAAGAGGTGCTGCGGGTGTTCGCGGCCAATGTGGACCGGCTGCGCGGTGTGCTGTTCGACGCGGTGGCGTCCCTGCCGGAGACCGCGGCACGGGACTGCCTGTGCGCGAACGCGCTCGGCGGGATGGATCCGGGGTTCCGGCTGCCGTAGGGCGGCGGGACGGCGGACGGGCATCCGGCGGACGGCATGCGGCGGGCGGCGGACCGCATCCGGCGGACGGCATCCGGTCGACGGCGGGCGGCAGACGGCATCCGGCGGATGGCATCCGGTCGACGGCGGGCGGCAGACGGCATCCGGCGGGCGGCGGACGGCATCCGGCGGGCGGCATGCGGCGGACGGTAACCGCGGACGGCATCCGGCGGGCGAAAGCTGAACCTCTCGTTCGGGTGAGCGAGTTGTCCACAGCCCGTTCACCGTCCACCGGCCGCGGCGGGATCCGGCGCGAGCCGTCATCGTGGCATCGCCAGCCGATTTCCTCGCCGCAGGCGGTGATCCCCATCATGCCCACGCCCTTCCCTTCCGCCTCCCCCTCGCCCTTCCCTTCCGCCTCCCCCTCGCCCTTCCCCTCCGCCTCCCCCTCACTCTCGTCCGCGCCCTCGCCCTCGCCTCCCTTCCGGCTGCCGGGCCCGCTGGGCACGGACGCCCCGGCCACCCGGGAGGTGCCCTCGTTCGATCCGGTCCGGGTGCGTGGCGGCCGGTACGGACTGCGGGGACTCCTACGACATCGCAGGCGGACCCTCGCGGTCGGCCTCGTGGTGACCGCGGCGGCCCTCGTGGCCGTGGGGCCCGGGAGCGGGACGGAACCGCACGGCGTGGAGCGGCCCCCGGGTCACCGGACGGCGCAGCCGGTGCGGCGGCCCCCCGCGACGGACCCGGTGACGGCGCCGGTGCGGATCGCCGACGCAGCCACGGTGCGGTTGCTACGGCCCGGTGACCGCGTCGACGTGATCGCGGCGCAGGAACCGTCCGCCGGGGTCGGCGCCCGGGTGCTCGTGCGCGGGGCACGGGTGACGCAGGTGCCGCCGCAGCCGGCCGGCGCGGCCGACGGCGGCGCCCTGGTCGTACTGTCGGTGCCACGGGCGACGGCGGCACGTCTGGTCGGCGCCGGGGCCACCGCCCGCCTGGCGGTGACGTTGTGCTGAACCGACTCGTACACACTGTCGTCGGCTCGCCGTCAAGTGCCTCGCTCCGGCAGCGGAATTGGACAGACCCGCCGCACCGTGCCGTAGGTTGCGGAGCGTTTCGTTCCACACCCTGTGCATGCGAGGAGAGTCCCCGAGGTGAGCGCGAAGAAGGAAGCGGGCAGCATCTGGCACGGCTTCAAGGCCTTCCTGATGCGCGGCAACGTCGTCGATCTGGCCGTCGCGGTCGTCATCGGCGCGGCCTTCACGAACATCGTCAACTCCGTGGTGAAGGGGATCATCAACCCGCTGGTCGGAGCGATCGGCACCCAGAACCTCGACAGCTACAGCTCCTGCCTGAAGGGGCCGTGCGCGAAGGCCACGGACGGCAGCGTGCGCATCATGTGGGGCTCCGTCCTGGGAGCCACGCTCACCTTCCTGATCACCGCGGCGGTGGTGTACTTCCTCATGGTCCTGCCGATGTCGAAGTACCTGGCCCGGCAGGCGGCCCGGAAGGCGGCGCGGGAGGGCACCAAGGAGATCATCGAGGTGAGCGAACTGGAGGTGCTCAAGGAGATCCGCGACGCGCTGGTCGCGCAGCGCGGCTCCGGGCAAGCCGAGCGCTGACGGCACCGGCGCCGACGACACCGGCGCAGACGGCACCGGCGCGGACGGCACCGGCGCGGACGGCTCAGAGGTGGTGGGGCGGCTTCTCGTCGAGGAAGCGCTTCAGGTCGGCGGCGCTGTCGCCCTCCGTGCGCTCGCCCCATCCGCGGTCGGTGTCGTCCGAGGTCTGCTGGTCCAGCGGGTCGTCGAAGACCAGCGCGGGCTTCGGGGCGCGCGGCTCGGGTTCGGGGGCGGTACTCATGCCTCAAGGGTACGGCTCCCGTACCGGCGGCCCGATGGAGTCCCCT
Source organism: Streptomyces sp. SID486 (assembly GCF_009865385.1). Classification (GTDB taxonomy): domain Bacteria; phylum Actinomycetota; class Actinomycetes; order Streptomycetales; family Streptomycetaceae; genus Streptomyces. The sequence goes on from NZ_WWJT01000404.1 coordinate 58,242, forward strand.
TCGTTCACTTATGTACCGGCCCACAGGATTTCGCGGCGGATTTCTGCTGTGCTGGGAACCATGACGTCGAGTTCCGGCCAGACGCCCGCCCCCTCCGCCAAGCCGCGGCCCCCAGCCCTCCTGCGACGGCTCACCGCGCGCGGGCGCGACGAGTCACACCGCGTCGCCTCTCCGCTGGAGCTCCTCTTCGACCTGTGCTTCGTCGTCGCGGTGGCGCAGGCAGGCGTGCAGCTGGTGCACGCCGTCGCGGAAGGGCACGCGGCCGACGGGGTCCTCAACTACGCGATGGTGTTCTTCGCCATCTGGTGGGCCTGGATGAACTTCACCTGGTTCGCGTCGGCGTACGACAACGACGACGCGCTCTACCGGGTCGTCACCCTGGTGCAGATCGCCGGTGTCCTGGTCCTGGCAGCCGGCATCGCCCGGGCCTTCACGGAACACGATTTCCTGCTGGTCTGGCTCGGCTACGTGATCATGCGGCTGGCGATGGCCGGGCAGTGGCTGAGAGCCGCGGCGTCGGCCTCGGGCGAGGAGCGGACCACCGCACTGCGGTACGCGTGCGGCGTGCTGACGTGCCAGGTGGGCTGGCTCGGCCTGGTGCTGCTGCCCGAGCCGGCCCGGCCCTGGCTCTTCCTCGTCATGGTGGTCGTGGAACTGTGCGTGCCGGTCTTCGCCGAGATGCACCACCAGACCTCCTGGCATCCGCACCACATCGCCGAACGCTACGGCCTGTTCACGATCATCGTGCTCGGCGAGACGATCGCCGCGGCCACGGTCGCCGTGAAGTCGGCCGTGGACGACCACGACGCGCTGACCGAGCTGTTGCCCATCGCGGCCGGCGGGCTGCTCATCGTCTTCTCCGCGTGGTGGATCTACTTCGTGGTCCCCATCCACGGTCACCTGCGCTCCCGGGGGCGGGCGTTCGTCTGGGGTTACGGGCACTACCTCGTCTTCACGTCGGCGGCCGCGATCGGAGCGGGGCTGGAAGTGGCCGTGGAACAGGCGGTCGGCGCCGCGCACCTGTCCACCCTGGCCGCCTCGGCCGCCGTCACCCTGCCGACGGCCCTGTACCTGCTGACCGTATGGGCCCTGCACTCGCGTCACTTCAAGGTGGGTCTCGCCCAGCAGCTGGTCCTGCCGGTCACGGCTCTGCTGGTGATCTGCTGCACCGCCCTCGGCGACTGGGCGGTGCTCGCGGCGGGGCTCGTCTGCTCGGCCGCGGTGGTGACCGGGGTGGTGCTGACGGCGCGCACGGCCGGACGGGAACGCGCGGCGAACCCCGCCGGCGTGGCCGGCTGATCCCTTCGAGCGGCGCGCCGGCCGGGGCACACTGGCGTCCATGACAGCTGACGCATTGACGGATGTCGCCGGACTGCGGGTGGGGCACGCCACCCTGACCGGCGACGGCCGGCTCACCGGCACCACGGTCGTCCTCGCGCCCGAGGGCGGTGCCGTGGCCGCCGTGGACGTACGCGGCGGCGGCCCCGGCACCAAGGAGACCGACGCGCTCGACCCGCGCAACGTCGTACAGAGGATCGACGCGGTCGTGCTGACCGGGGGCAGCGCGTACGGGCTCGACGCGGCATCCGGGGTGATGGCCTGGCTGGAGGAGCACGGGCGGGGCGTACCGGTGGGGACCGATCCGGCGCACGTCGTACCGGTGGTGCCTGCCGCGTGCGTCTTCGACCTGGGGCGCGGCGGCGACTTCCGGGCGCGCCCGGACGCGGCGACGGGGCGTGCCGCGGTGGAGGCGGCGGCGGGTGCGGCGGGCACGCGGGTGACCGAAGGGTGCGTGGGCGCCGGCACCGGCGCCGTCGTCGGGCGGCTCAAGGGCGGGGTGGGCACGGCGAGTACGGTCCTCGACTCGGGGATCACGGTGGCCGCGCTGGTGGTCGCGAACGCCGCGGGCGCGGCGCTGGACCCCGGGACGGGCGTGCTGTACGGGGAGTTGTTCCAGGGACGGATCGCGTACCCGGAGGACGGTGTGCACGAGGCGGCGTGCCGGCGCCTCGCCGAGACGGCCGCCGGCAACACCCCGCCGCCGCTCAACACGACGCTGGCGGTGGTCGCGACGGACGCCGCCCTCTCCAAGGCGCAGGCGCAGAAGCTCGCGGGCACGGCCCACGACGGCATCGCGCGCGCGGTGCGGCCGGTGCACCTCCTGCACGACGGGGACACGGTGTTCGCGCTGGCCACCGGGACCCGCCCGCTCGACCCGCACCCCCTGGCGCTCAACGACATCCTGGCCGCCGGCGCGGATCTGGTGACGCGGGCGATCGTACGGGCGGTACGCGCCGCGGAGTCGGTCGACGGACCGGCCGGGATCTGGCCGTCGTACGAGGAGCTGTACGGCAAGAGTTGACCGCGGCCTGGAGGGGTGGTCAGGGGGCCGCGGGCCCTGGATTGTCGCGGTTCTGTCACGTGATGGCGTTCATCGGACTCGGCGGGAACCTTCCCCGCCGTCCGCACCCTCTTTCTCCACGCCGAACGGATCACCCCTTCACACGAACCTGGAGCAGCCCGTGACAACGCCGGACATTGCAGCGCGGCGCGTACTCGGGGCCTGTGCCGCCCTGATGGTCGGCGCCCTCACCCTGACCGCCTGCGGCGGCAGCGCCAACGCGAACAACGACGACGGGAAGGGCGGCAAGGACTCCCCGAAGACGTCGACGGCGAAGATCGCGATCTCGGCCAAGGACGGTTCGACCGGGGCGTCCATCAACGCCACCGGGGTGAAGGTCAGCGACGGCAAGCTGACCGACGTGAAGATGACCGTGGCGGGGTCGGGCCAGGCCGTGCCCGGGGCGATATCCGCGGACGGCAGCGTCTGGAAGCCGAAGGAGCAGCTGGAGCGCGGCACGAAGTACCAGATAGCCGCGACCGCGAAGGACTCCGCGGGGCGCACGGCGGCGGCCAACGCCATCTTCACCACCGTCAGCTCGTCCAACAGCTTCATCGGCACCTACACGCCCGACAGCGGCTCCACGGTCGGTGCGGGCATGCCGGTGTCGTTCACCTTCGACAAGGCGATCACCGACAAGAAGACCGTGCAGTCCCACATCACGGTCAACTCCAGCAGTGGCCAGCAGGTGGTCGGGCACTGGTTCGGTGACCAGCGGCTGGACTTCCGGCCGCAGGACTACTGGAAGGCCGGCTCCAAGGTCACCATGAACATCGACCTGGACGGGGTCGAGGGCGCCAAGGGCGTCTACGGGGTCCAGAAGAAGTCCGTCTCCTTCACCATCGGCCGGTCGCAGGTCTCCACGGTCGACGTCAACACGCAGACCATGACGGTCGTGCGGGACGGCAAGACCATCAAGACGGTGCCGATCTCGGCGGGCAGCCCGCAGCACACCACCTACAACGGGCAGATGGTGATCTCGGAGAAGTTCGTGCAGACCCGCATGAACGGCTCGACGGTCGGCTTCGGCGGGGAGTACGACATCGCGGACGTGCCGCACGCCATGCGGCTGACGTCGTCGGGCACCTTCATCCACGGCAACTACTGGTACAACCAGGGCAACCCGCCGTTCGGCCGGGAGGGCACCAGCCACGGCTGCGTCGGCCTCGCCGACGTGCAGGGGGCGCAGGGCGACACGTCCGCCAAGTGGTTCTACGACAACTCGCTCATCGGGGACGTCGTGATCGTCAAGAACTCCCCCGACAAGACCGTCGCTCCCGACAACGGCCTCAACGGATGGAACATGACGTGGAGCGCCTGGACCGCCGGAAGTGCCGCCTGACCGGCGGATTCTGACGCTACGAGGGGCCGCGCGGGAACTTTTCGCGCGGCCCCCGCGTTTTCCCGGCGTACGTTTTCTCGGTTCCCGGACATGATGTCCGACCGAGGGGCTACGGTATGCACCCACAAGGTGACATGCAGCAACGCCGGGAGATGCCTTGAGCGTTCCGTACGAGACCGCAGCGTACGAACCAGCCGAGTCGCCCGAGTCTCCGGAGGAGCATCTCGCGCGACTCCTCGGCCGTGCCCTGAACTCCTTCGAGTTGCCGGACGAGGTGATAAGGCAGCTCGACTGCGCGCTGGCGCACGACAGTTCACTGCACTCCGCCTACCACAGCGCGGGGCTGCACCGTGAGACGTACCGGCACACCTGGCTGCTGGCCGACGGCTCGGCGGTCACCCTGTGGGAGCTCGTGCGCAACCACGCGCCCGGCAGCGCCCCCGAGCACGAGGTGTACGTCGACGAGGAGGAGCTGCAGACCGCCACGGCTCGGCTCGGGCTGCCGCCGGACACACAGGATTTCGAACTGCCCTCGGTCATGCGGCTGTGGGCGATCCCCGAGCCGCGGCACGCGTTCGCCTCCGAGGACTCCGCGGACCACGCGCGCCGGCTCCTGCGCCGCGCGGAGAACGCCGACCGGCCCGACGCGAAGACGGCGGCCCTGCTGGCGACGGCCACCGCGCACCAGATCACGCAGGCGTTCGGCCGGCCCGGGCGGGCCGGGCGGACGGGCCTGAGCTACGCGCTGTACGAGCACGCCTTCCTGCTGCCCGACGACACCGAGGTCTCCCTGTGGGAGGTCGAGCACACGGCGACGCCGGACGGCCGGCACATGTGCGAGGTGTACATGTCGGAGGAGGCGGCCCGGGACGCGATGGAGCGACGCGCGGCGCGGCAGGGCTGAACGCCGGGGACTGCCGGTTCCTGGACTTCTGCGGTACCGGCCGTTCCCGAAGACACCGGTTGTGTACAGGTGCGCAGGTGTAAAGGTGCGCAGGTGTACGGGTACGCAGGCTGCCCCCAGCGCGTGCAGACGTTTCCGGTCGGCGCAGACGGATCCCAGCGGCTGGCGGCGGTCCTCACCGGTCCGGGCGGTCCCGCCGGTGCGGGCCGTACGGCACCGGCTTCAGCCGCCCCCGGGGTCAGCCGCCCGCGAGTCGTCGTACGAGGCCCGCGAAGGCGTCCCGTTCGGCGGGCGTCAGCTCGACGGACTCCTGCGGGGGACCGCCGCGGGCCTGCCGCGGCAGGGCCGGGAGCGGCGTCGCACGGCGCCGGGGGGCGGCCCGGAGATTCGTCCGGCGCAGCAGACGCAGCAGGACGCCGGTCCACGCGACCGCCGTCACGGCGAGTACGGCCACGCCGATCAGCTGGAGGGTCGGGGCGTGTTCGGGCATGCACCCCAGTACACACCACGGCCCGGGACTTTGGGCCCGGACCGTGACGTATCTCGCAGGTGCCGTGAACAACTCACAGCGAACTAAAGGGACAAGGCGCCGGAGTGGCGGCAGCCAGGGCCATGGTGCGGCACTGGTGCGGCGGCAGCGGGGCGGTGGCGGTCAGGCCGCCACCGGCTCCTCGGACTCCTTCGGTGTCCCGGCCGCGGGCGTGGCCGGATCGGTGGCCGTGGGTGCGGGGTTCCGGCGGCGCATCCCCTTGAGGAGCACCACGAGGACCGTGGTGGTACAGACGCCGGCCGCGATGGCCACCAGGTACAGGAAGGGGTTGCCGATCAGCGGGACCACGAAGACGCCGCCGTGCGGGGCGCGCAGGGTGGCGCCGAAGGCCATCGACAGGGCTCCGGTGAGCGCGCCGCCCACCATGGAGGACGGGATGACGCGCAGGGGGTCGGCCGCCGCGAACGGGATCGCGCCTTCGGAGATGAAGGACGCGCCCAGCACCCAGGCGGCCTTGCCGTTCTCCCGCTCGGCCGGGGTGAACAGCCTTCCGCGCACGGTGGTGGCCAGCGCCATCGCCAGCGGCGGGACCATGCCGGTCGCCATCACCGCGGCCATGATCTTCATGGCGGAGTCGCTGGGATCGGCGACGGCGATGCCGGCGGTGGCGAAGGTGTAGGCGACCTTGTTGACCGGGCCGCCCAGGTCGAAGCACATCATCAGGCCGAGCAGGGCGCCCAGCAGGACGGCGTTGGCGCCGGTGAGGCCGGTCAGCCAGTCCGTGAGGCCCTTCTGCGCGGAGGCGATGGGCTTGCCGATCACGACGAACATCAGGAAGCCGACGATCGCCGAGGAGACCAAGGGGATCACCACCACCGGCATGATGCCGCGCAGCGCCGTGGGGATCCGCACCCGTTGGATCCCCAGCACCACGCCACCGGCGATCAGCCCGGCCGCGAGACCGCCGAGGAAGCCCGCGTCGATGTCCAGCGCGATGGCGCCGCCCACGAAACCGGGGACGAGTCCGGGCCGGTCGGCCATGCCGTACGCGATGTAACCGGCCAGGACCGGCACGAGGAACGTGAAGGCGACGCCGCCGATCTGGAAGAGCAGGGCGCCCCAGCTGTCGGCTTGGGTCCACAGGAAGTGGTCCATGACCGACGGTGCCTTGTTCACCCGCCAGCCACCGATCGCGAAGCCCAGGGCGATGAGGAGTCCGCCCGCGGCGACGAACGGAACCATGTAGCTGACGCCGGACATCAGCCACTTGCGCAGCCTGGTGCCGTAGCCCTCGCCGGAGTCGCCCGCGCGCTGCACCGGCGTGCCGGCCACCGGGTGCGCCGGGGCGCTCGTCTCACCTCGCGCCGCCTTCTCGCGGACCTCCGCGATGAGTTCGGCGGGCCGGCCGATGCCCGCCTTCACGCCCACGTCGACGGTCGGCTTGCCCGCGAAACGGTCCTTGTCGCGCACCGCGACGTCGTGCGCGAAGACCACGCCGTCCGCCGCCGCGATCACGGCCGGGTCCAACCGGGTGTACCCGGCCGAGCCCTGCGTCTCGACGACCACCTCCACGCCCGCCTCGCGGCCGGCGTTCTCCAGGGACTCGGCCGCCATGTAGGTGTGCGCGATACCGGTCGGACAGGAGGTGACGGCGACGATACGGAAGGGCCGTCCGGACTGCGTCGCGTGCGCGGGGTTTTCGGCCTGCTCGGCGGGCGCGGGACTGCCGGACTGCGCGGCTTGCACAGGGCTTTCGGCCTGCTCGGCGACCGGGCTGCCGGACTGCTCGGCTTGCGCGGGGCGGTCGGTCCGGGCAGCCTGCGCGGCGGGCGCGGGACTTTCGGACTGCTCGGCCGGCTCGGGGCTCTCGGCGGCGGTGGCCTCGGTGTCCGCTGCGGCGCCGGTACGTTCCTTCGCGCCCCCGCCGGTCGAGGCACCCTCGGCGCCCAGGGGTCCGGTCGCGCTCTCCGCCTGCGGTTCCCCACCCCCGTCGGCGGAGGCACTCGGCACGCCCCGGGCCGGGTCCTCGTCCCCCCGGATCAGTGCCGCCGCCGTGTCCGCGTCACCCAGTGCCCGCAGCGTGGTGGTGAATCCGGTGTCCATCAGCCGGCGGGCGAGCGCGGAGAGGATCGTGAGGTGGGCGTCGTCGGCGCCGGCGGGTGCGGCGATCAGGAAGATCAGGTCGGCCGGGCCGTCCGCGGCGCCGAAGTCGACACCGGCGGCGCTGCGGCCGAAGGCGAGAGTCGGTTCGGTGACGTGCGCGCTACGGCAGTGCGGGATGCCGATGCCGCCGTCGAGGCCGGTCGGCATCTGCGCCTCGCGGGCGGCCACGTCGGCGAGGAAGCCCTCCAGGTCGGTCACCCGGCCCTGGGCCACCATGCGCTCGGCGAGGGCACGGGCCGCCGCTTCCTTGGTGTCGGCGGACAGGTCGAGGTCGACCAGGTCCGCGGTGATCATGTCGCTCATCGCGGGCTCCTCTGCGCATGTATGGCCCGGGGAGTGGGGAGGGCGGAGATGGGGGCGGGGGTGCCGGGCGTCGTGGGGGCCGTCATGGTGTCGGCTCCGTCAGTACGCGGTCCAGGGGGATGTCCGCCGTGACGGTCACGGCCGCGGGGTCCAGGTCGGCGGGGGCCGGCATCACGCTGCCGGGCAGTGTGACGGCGGTGGCACCGTGGGCGACGGCGGAGGCGAGGGCCTCGGGGCCGGTGCCGCCCGCGATGAGGAAGCCGGCCAGGGACGCGTCGCCGGCGCCGACGTTGCTGCGGACGGCGGACACGCGGGCGCTGCCGAACCAGGCGCCGGCCTCCGACACCAGCAACTGGCCGTCGGCGCCCAGGCTGGCGAGGACGGCACGTGCGCCCAGCGCGCGCACCTCCTCGGCCGCCTGGAGCGCGTCGCCGACGGTCGCCAGGGGGCGGGCGACGGCCGCCGACAGTTCCTCGGCGTTCGGCTTCACCACGTCGGGCCGCGCGCGCAGCGCCTCCGACAGCGCGCGCCCCGAGGTGTCCAGGGCGATGCGCGCGCCTGCGGCATGCGCCCGCGTGACGAGGTCGGCGTACCAGGAGGGTGCGAGCCCCCGGGGCAGGCTGCCGCAGCACGCGATCCAGTCGGCCTCACGCGACTGCGCGCGGACCGTGTCCAGCAGGAGTTCCTGCTCCTGCGCGGACAGTTCCGGACCCGGCGCGTTGATCTTCGTGAGCACCCCGTCGGGCTCCGCGAGAGCGATGTTGGAGCGGGTGGCTCCGGCGACCGGCACGGGCGCGACCTCGATGCCCTGCGCGTCGAGCAGGGCGGCGACGAGCGCCCCCGGTGCCCCGCCCAGGGGGAGGACGGCGACGGTACGCCGGCCGGCGGCGGCCACGGCACGCGAGACGTTCACGCCCTTGCCGCCGGGATCCATGCGCTCGCCGGTGGCACGGACGACCTCGCCGCGCTCCAGGGCGGGGACCTCGTAGGTGCGGTCGAGGGAGGGGTTGGGGGTGACGGTGAGGATCATGCGCGTACCACTTCCGTGCCGCCGCGCTCGATGGCGGCGGCGTCTTCCGGGCCCAGCCCGCTGTCGGTGATCAGCAGGTCGACATCGCTCAGGTCGCCGAAGCGGGCGAAGTGCTCCTGGCCGTGCTTGGCGGAGTCGGCCAGCAGCACCACCCGGCGGGCGGCGGCGACCGCGGCCCGCTTGACCGCGGCCTCGGCGAGGTCGGGGGTGGTCAGACCGTGCTCGCCGGAGAAGCCGTTGGCCGCGACGAACAGGACGTCGGCGCGGATCTCGCCGTACGCGCGGAGCGCCCAGGCGTCCACGGCGGCGCGCGTGCGATGCCGCACGCGCCCTCCGACCAGGTGGAGCTGGATGCCCGGGTGGTCGGCGAGGCGGGCGGCGATGGGCAGGCTGTGCGTGACGACGGTGAGGGACGCCTCCAGCGGGATGGCGGCGGCGAGGCGGGCCACCGTCGTACCGGCGTCGAGGATCATCGTGCCTTCGGACGGCAGTTCGGCGAGGGCCACCTTGGCGATGCGGTCCTTCTCGTCGGCGGCGGTGGACTCGCGTTCCGTGAGGTCCGGCTCGAAGTCCAGGCGGCCGGCCGGGATGGCACCGCCGTGCACCCGGCGGACGAGGCCGGCGCGGTCGAGGGCCTTCAGATCGCGGCGGATCGTCTCCGCGGTGACCTGGAACTCCTCGGCCAGGGACAGCACGTCCACCCGGCCGCCGTCACGGGCGAGCCGGAGGATCTCCTGCTGCCGTTCCGGTGCGTACATGTCCGCTCGCCTCCGCGTGCCGTCGTTCCGTCGTTCCGTCGGGTCCTGCGGTTCCGTCGGTCCTTCGGTTCCGTCGGTCCTTCGGTTCCGTGAGTTCCGTGAGTTCCGTCGGTTCCGTCGGTTCCTTTTGTCCCGTGGGTTCCGTGGGTTCCGTCGGCCGGATGCCCGATCGCTTCCGGGAATGCCCGAACGTGTGGTTTCAGCGGCAGGTTACGCCGCACCTCTCCCAAAGTAAACAGACTCGGATCCAGATCGGGCACGAACGGACTTCCGGCGGCTGATCGGCAGGCCAAGCGGCAACCTCCCCGCACGCGTGGCATGGCGAGGGCACCCGATCAGGCGCGGCACCCGGCCATGCGGCGCGCCGGTCTCCCGGACGCCGGTGAGCCCGGCACCATCCGGTGCCGGGCTCACCCGTCCGTCCTCGTCGTACCCGGTCCACGGAACCGAACGGCGGCCTGCTCCGTGGACCGGACGGGCCCCGGCCCGAGGGCCGGCCGGTACCCGGTCAGTGGACCAGCGCGGGCTCCTTCGTCGCCTCCGGCGTCTCCTGTTCGGCGCCCTCCACGTGCTGTGCCGGCCGCTTCGGCAGGGCGGACATCAGCAGGAAGATCACGCCCATGACCCCGGCGACGTACCACAGCGCGTGCTGGAAGGCGTGCACGAAGGCCGGGCCGACCTCGGCGAGGGCCAGCCGGTCACCGATCTGCCCGAAGAAGACCACCGACACCAGGCCCAGACCGAGCGCGTTGCCCATCTGCTGCACCGTGTTGATCAGCCCGGACGCGGAACCGGCGTGCTCCCGCGGCACCTCGGAGAGCACGGCGTCGGTCAGCGGCGCGACGATCAGCCCCATCCCGAGACCCATCACGACCAGCGGCAGGGCCATCTGCCAGGAGGCGATGGCGAGGCCGTAGCGGTGGGCCTCCCACAGGTAGATCAGCACACCCACGCCCATCACCAGCGCGCCCGCCTGGAGCACCTTCCGGCCGAACCGCGGGACCAGCTGCTGCACCGACAGCCCCGCCGCCACGGACACCGCGATCGAGAACGGCACCCCGGTCAGCCCGGCCCGCAGCGGGCTCCAGCCCAGACCGATCTGCATGTACAGCGTCCAGACCAGGAAGAAGATGCCGAGCGCGACACCGAAGACGGTCTGCACGGCGATGCCCGCAGCGAAGCTCTTCACTCGGAAGAGGGACAGTTCGATGAGCGGGGAACCGTCCCTGGCCGCCTTCCGTTTTTCGTACGACACCAGAACCGCGAAGACGACGAGCGCACCGGCCATGCAGACGTGACCCCACAGCGGCCAGCCCAGCTCGCGTCCACGGGTGAGCGGATAGAGCAGCATCAGCAGGCCCAGCGAGACCAGGGTGACACCGACGAGGTCCAGCTTCAGCGCCTTGGGGGCCTTCGACTCGGTGATGAAGCGGCGGCCCAGGATCAGGGCCAGGACGCCGACAGGGAGGTTGATGAGGAAGATGGGGCGCCATTCGAGGCCGAACAGGTTCCACTCCGTCAGCAGTGCGCCCAGCAGCGGACCGGAGACCGCGCCGAGACCCACGATCGCACCGAACAGACCGAACACCTTGCCGCGTTCGTGGGCGGGGAAGGTGGCGTGCACGATCGACAGCACCTGCGGCACCATCAGCGCGGCCATACCTCCCTGCAGCAGGCGGGAGGCGACCAGCATCTCCGGGTTCGCGGCGAAACCGCACAGAGCGGAGGCGAGGGTGAAGCCACCGACACCGATGAGGAACAGCCGCTTGCGGCCGTGGATGTCACCGAGTCGTCCACCGGTGATCAGACCGGCGGCGAAGGCGAGGGCATAGCCGGCGGTTATCCACTGGATCTGGCTGACCGAGGCGTGGGCGGTCCGCTCGATGGACGGGATGGCGATGTTGACGATCGTGACGTCCACCAGGTCCATGAAGGCCGCGGCCATCACGATGGCCAGAGCCAGCCAGCGGGCTCGGTCCGGAACCGGTTCGGTGAGCGCCGCGGGGGCGCCGGGACGCCGGGGGTCCGTCCCCTTCGGCTGGTCGTGCGGTTCCCGGCGTTCCTGGGAGTCGGTGCGGTCGTTCGGAGTCATGCGAGGAGGCTAGGACCCCACTAGGTCAGATCGTGTCCTATATCTGCGGCATCCTCGTACGCATGACGACGGACACCCCGGCCCGGCTGCTCCAGCTTCTCTCCCTTCTCCAGACGCCCCGCGAGTGGCCCGGCGGCGAGCTGGCCGGACGGCTCGGTGTGTCCCGCCGTACCGTGCGGCGGGACATCGACCGGCTGCGGGAGCTGGGCTATCCGGTGCAGGCCACGAAGGGCGCTGACGGTGGGTACCGGCTGGTGGCGGGCAAGGCCATGCCACCGCTGGTGCTGGACGACGAGGAGGCGGTCGCCATCGCGGTAGGGCTGCGCGCCGGTGCCGGGCACGCGGTGGAAGGGGTGGACGAGGCGTCCGTCCGGGCCCTGGCCAAGCTGGAGCAGGTGCTGCCCTCCCGGCTGCGCCACCGGGTCTCCACGCTGCAGGCCGCCACCACGCCGCTGACCAGCGGGGACGGGCCGAGCATCGCCCCGGAGACGCTGACCGTGATGGCGTCGACGGTCGCGGGACAGGAGCGGTTGCGGTTCGCCTACCGCGACAAGGACGGCAGCGCGTCCCGGCGGCAGACCGAACCGCACCGGCTGGTGTCGACGGGACGGCGCTGGTACCTGGTGGCGTACGACCTCGACCGGGACGACTGGCGCACCTTCCGGGTGGACCGGGTGAGCGAGCCGTTCGCCACCGGTGTCCGGTTCGCGCCGCGGGAGTTGCCGACGGGTAGCGCCGCCGAGTATCTGCGGCAGTCGATCCACCGGCGGCAGGAGACCTACACGTTCGAGGTGCGGTTCGCCGCGTCCGCCGAACAGGTCTCCGTGCGCATGCCCAGCGTGCTGGGAACACCTGAGGACGACGGCACGGGCGGCTGCGTCCTACGGGGCACCACTGGAGATCCCATGGAGTGGCTGGCGGTCCGGCTGGCGATGGCGGGATACGAGTTCACGGTCCACGCCCCGACGGAACTGGTCGCGAGCGTCGGAGAGTTGGGCGGACGCCTCAGCAGGGCGGCGGGCGGAGAACCCGGGGACGGCGGACATGACCCGAGGGCGACGGAGGGCATGGCCTGAGGGAGGAGGGCATGACCCGAGGGAGGAGGGCGTGGCCTGAGGGGGGTGAAGGGCATGGCTTGAGAGGGGGTTAAGGGCATGCCCCGAGGGAGTCGGCGCGCGAACGGCACCGGCCAGGCCAGACGGTCGGGCACCGGCCCCGGACACACGGTCGGGGGCACCGGCCTCGGACAGACGGTCGGGGACCTGCCCGGAGAGAGCTACTCCCGGGGCTCGCGCTCGCGAGTGTTCTCCGGTGTGCTCCACTCGAAGTCCCGCAAGGCGCGCAGGTTGCGTACGGCCAGGGCCGCCGGGCCCTCGGGGCCGGTGGGCCGGGTGGTCGTGGCGGCCCATGACTCCACGGCCACCCGCACGGCGGCACCGGCCACGGCCGCGGCGAAACGGAGGTGCGGGGTGAGCTCGGCAGGGGTCGGTTCAGCGGGAGCCGGCTCTGCGGGGGCCGGCTCTGCGGGGGCCGGCTCGGCAGGAGTCGGTTCTCCGGGCGTGGACTCCGCAGGAGCGTTCTCTGCCGGTGCCTCCTCCCTCGCCGACAGGATCTCCGACAACGCACCCTCCGACGCCTGGCACACCTCGGCCCACACCTTGCGCAGGGCCGGGCTGGTGTCGGCCAGGCGGATCAGGGTGCGCAGCCATTCCCAGGACGCGGCTGAGACGCCGAGGCCGGGAGTGAGCGTGTGACGGATGGCGTGTTCCAGAGCCTGCGGGACAGACAGGTCGGCAGGGGCCGTGCGGACCGCCTCGATCCACCGCTGGGCACCGGCCGCGTAGAGGGGGGCCACCGCCTCCTCCTTGGTGGCGAAGTAGCGGTAGAACGTGCGGGGTGCGATGCCCGCGGCCTGGGCGATGTCCTCGGCGCGGGTCGCCCGCAGGCCCTGCTGGACGAAGAGGGCTGCCGCCGCCCTGGCGATCTCCATACGGGTCTCGGCCTTCCGGCGCTCGGTGAGGGAGACCGGTGCGGGGGCGGAAAACAGCTGGTGGGCGGCGTTGGGGGTGGTGCTCATCTCGGCAGGCTATGCCCGTGTGACAGAATCTGCCATCCGGTGGTCCACCCCGGGGTTCAGGTACGGGGTGGGCCGCCGATCCAAGCGGGATCCGGCCTCCCGCCTCGGGGCCGCGCAGCCGTACCGGGACCCGATCCGCTTCCCCGCGTACGAACCCGAGGGCCGGCCCTCCGACGCCCCGGCCTCCTACGCCCCGGCCTCCTACGCCCGACTCTCTCAGGACGCCCCGAGCCCCCGACGGCCCGAACCCCCGAGCCCCGGCGGTTGGCTCCCTGACGGCCCGCCTCCCAGCTGGCGAACCCCGGACACCCAGCCGCCGAGCCACCGGGCACAGAGCTGCCGAGCGCCGAACGCCGAGCCACCGGACACAGAGCTGCCGAGCGCCGAACGCCGAGTCACCGGGCACAGAGCTGCCGAGCGCCGAGCGCCGAGTCACCGGACACCAAGCCGTCGGAATCCGAACCCCAAGGCCCACGCCACTCTCGGCATGAGAAAAACAGCCGGACTCCGGCGCCCGGGGGGGGTGGGCGCCGAAGTCCGGCTCGGGAAGTCCCGGCGCCGGGGGGGGATTGCGTCGGGACATGGCTCACGTGGGGTCAGCCACTGCCGGCCGTCGGCCGGTATGCGCTGTATGAGGCTGTGCTGTGGGGGACCGTGCTGTATGGGGCTGTGCGATGTGGGGGCTGTGCGGGTGTGCACTTGGGGAGTGCGGTCCGTTTCGCGGGGCCCTTTTCCGGGCTCGGAAGGGTTGTTCCCTCGGGCCCAGTGGTTGAAGCGACGGGACAGCGCCATGTTTGCGCCGTCTTTCGCCACCGGGCGTACGCACCGCGCGGGTGGGTCGTATCCGACCGTACCCGCACGAGAGGGACAGGATCCCGGTCGCCCGCTTGCCTCTCGGACACCCGCCGCCCGGACACCCCTCGCGCCCGCGGCCCTGAACACCCCTCAGGCGCCCGCGGCCCTGGACATCCCTCGGGCATCCGCCGCCCGCACACACACCCCCGGCACCCGCCGCCCGCCGTCCTCCGGCGGGCGGCTCACGGAGCCTCGTGTGCGCTACGCCGCCGCGTCGAAGCCGGTGTCGCGGGCCAGCTTCTTCAGTTCGAGGAGGGCGTGCTTCTCGATCTGGCGGATGCGCTCGCGGGTCAGACCGTGCTCCTTGCCGACCTCGGTCAGGGTGCGCTCCCGTCCGTCCTCGATGCCGTACCGCATCTTGATGATGGAGGCCGTGCGCTGATCCAGGCGGCCGATCAGGTCGTCCAGTTCCTCGCTGCGCAGCAGCGTCAGCACCGACTGCTCCGGCGACACCGCGGACGTGTCCTCCAGCAGGTCGCCGAACTGGGTCTCACCCTCGTCGTCCACCGACATGTTCAGGGAGACCGGATCGCGGGCCCAGTCGAGGACGTCGATGACGCGCTCCGGTGTGGAGCCCAGCTCACCGGCGATCTCCGCGGGCTCCGGGTCGCGGCCGTGCTCGCGGTTGAACTCGCGCTGGACGCGGCGGATTCGGCCGAGCTCCTCCACCAGGTGGACGGGCAGCCGGATCGTGCGGGACTGGTCGGCGATGGACCGGGTGATGGCCTGCCGGATCCACCAGGTGGCGTACGTCGAGAACTTGAAGCCCTTGCGGTAGTCGAACTTCTCGACGGCGCGCACCAGGCCCGCGTTGCCCTCCTGGATCAGGTCCAGCAGGGGCAGACCGCTGCGCGGGTACCGGCGGGCGACCGCGACGACCAGGCGCAGGTTGGAGCGGATGAAGACGTCCTTGGCCCGCTCACCGGCGTCGACGAGGGCCTCGAGCTCCGCCCGGGAGGCGTCCGACCTGGACTCCTCCTCACCCTCGAGGACCTGCGTCGCGAAGACGCCCGCCTCGATGGTCTGGGACAGCTCGACCTCCTTCGCGGCGTCGAGAAGCGGCGTACGCGCGATCTCGTCGAGGTACATGCCGACCAGGTCGCGGTCTGCGATCTCGCCGCCATGAGCGCGAACACTGCTTGCCGAGTCGGCCGTCTCGCCGGTGGCGGACTTACGACGGGCGACGGCACGGGTTGCCATGCGTGCTCCCTTGCGATGGTGGGCTGGCGGGTGGTCCTGGTGAACGCTCGGCTCTGCTGGGGATCGTCTCTGGGACTCTCTCCGAGTGCCCGGCATCCGTGGGAAACAACGACTGGAATCCGGACAGAATTCCCAACCCACCCCCCAATTTTTCTGATCATGCAGTACCCTGTCGGCCACCCTGGGAGGCAAGATGCCGTCGGAACGTGCTGAGGTGCAGGTCAGGGCGGGAGTCGAGGGTGACCTCAGCGCCCTCACAGCGATCTACAACCACTACGTTCGTGAGACGGCCATCACATTCGACACCGCGATCTTCACTCCGGCGGAGCGGCGCCCCTGGCTGCTCTCCCACCCGGAAGACGGCCCGCACCGGCTGATGGTTGCCACGGACACGACCTCACAGGAGATTCTCGGGTACGCCACAGCCGGCCCTTACCGGCCGAAGCCGGCGTACGCGACATCCGTGGAGACATCCGTGTACGTCGCCCCGGACTCACGCACAGGAGCCACCACCGGCCGGCGCGGGATCGGCACGGCACTCTACGCCGCCCTGTTCGAGGCACTGGCCGGACAGGACGTGCACCGCGCCTACGCCGGGATCGCCCAGCCCAACGAGGCGTCCACCCGGCTTCACGTCCGCTTCGGCTTCCGTCATGTGGGCACGCACCGCGAGGTCGGCCGCAAGTTCGGCCGCTACTGGGACGTGGCCTGGTACGAGAAGGACCTCGGCTGAGCCGGGCGCCCGTGCGCCCCGCCGCAGGACGACGGCCCCGCATGCGCCACACCCGAAACCGGCCCCGCAGGCGCCACAGCCGGAACCTTCCTCGCAGGCGCCACACCGGGAACAGACCCCGCATGCGCCACAGCCGGAACCGGCCCCGCAGGCACTCCGCCTCGCACCGGCCCCTCCCCCGGCCCCTCGGCCGCCCACCTAAGCCGGGGGGCGGGCGGCCTCTCACCCGAACTGCACCGACCGCTTCGCCATCCCCATCCAGAACCCGTCGATCACCGATTTCTGCGCGTCCGGCTCGCCGCCCGCCTCCGCCGCGCCCATGGTCACGAAGAGCGGGGCGAAGTGTTCGGTGCGCGGATGGGCGTAGCGGCCGGCGGGGGCTTTGTCCAGGAAGTCGAGCAGGGCGTCCCAGTCGCGGGACTCCAGGGCGCGCCGGCCCCAGTCGTCGAACTCGGACGACCAGGAGGGCACGCCGCCTCCGGTGTGCCGCAGTGCGGCCAGGTTGTGGGTGAAGAAGCCGGAGCCCACGATCAGTACGCCCTCGTCGCGCAGCGGGGCCAGCCTGCGGCCGATGCCCATGAGGCGGACCGGGTCGAGGGTGGGCAGGGAGATCTGAAGGACGGGGATGTCGGCGTCCGGGTACATCTCGACGAGGGGGACATAGGCGCCGTGGTCGAGACCCCGGTCGGGAATGTCCTGGACGGGGGTGCCGGGGGCGCGCAGCAGCTTGCGGACGGAGTCGGCGAGCGCGGGGGCGCCGGGAGCGGCGTACCGGACCCGGTAGTAGCGCTCGGGGAAGCCCCAGAAGTCGTGGACGAGCGGGACGGTCTCGACCGCGCCGAGGGCGAGCGGCGCCTCCTCCCAGTGCGCGGAGACCATGAGGATCGCGGTGGGGCGGGGCAGGTCGGCAGACCAGGCGGCGAGCTGGCCGGGCCACACCGGGTCGTCGGCGAGGGGCGGTGCGCCATGGCTGAGGTACAGCGCGGGCATGCGCTCCTGGGGGGTGACGGTCATCGCGGCGGCTCCTGACGATCCCAGATGCTTTAACTCTCAAGTTCTACCGCGAAACCCTACCCCTCACTTGTTCAAGTTTCAAGGAGATGGCTCGTACAGTGGGACATATGAACACGGCACCGGACTCCGCCGCGGGGCACCGCTGGCTCACCGACGAGGAACAGCGCGTCTGGCGCTCCTACCTGCACGCCACCACCCTGCTGGAGGACCACCTCGACCGGCAGCTGCAGCGGGACGCGGGCATGCCGCACATCTACTACGGCCTTCTCGTCAGCCTCGCCGAGGCGCCGCGCCGTCGGCTGCGGATGACCGAGCTGGCCATGAAGGCGAAGATCACCCGCTCCCGGCTCTCGCACGCCGTCGCCCGGCTGGAGAAGAACGGCTGGGTGCGCCGCGAGGACTGCTCCTCCGACAAGCGCGGCCAGTTCGCCGTCCTCACCGAGGCGGGCTTCGAGGTCCTGCGGCATACCGCGCCCGGCCATGTGACCGCCGTACGGCAGGCGCTGTTCGAGCGGCTCAGCCCCGAACAGCAGAAGGCCCTCGGCGAGATCATGGAGATCGTCGCCGAGGGCCTCCAGCCCGAGGAAGCGGGTGCGGACCTGCCCTGGCTCCGCTAGACCGCCCGCCGGTCCGCCGGCCGGGTCACCGAGCGGACCGGGGGTGGATCACCGTACGTGCTCAGTGGGCCACCACAGGCACGGGGGCGGATCACCGTACGCGTGCTCAGTGGGCCACCACAGGCACGGGCAGTTCGTCCTCGACGCCATCGCCGGAGGTCACGGCCGTGGTGTCGGGACGGCCGGCGTTGACGAAGGTGAACGCGATCAGCGAGGCGAGCGCCAGGATGCCGACGGCGACCCAGATCGCGGCCGTGTAGCCGTGCACCATGCCCTCCAGCTTGACCAGCTGCTGCGGCTTGGCGCTGGCAGCGGCGATGTGGTCCTTGATGTAGGACGTGGTCGCCGAGGCGGCGATCGTGTTCAGCAGGGCGGTGCCGATCGCGCCGCCCACCTGCTGCGAGGTGTTGACCATCGCGGAGGCGACACCGGCATCCCGGGGCTGGACACCCTGCGTGGCCAGGGACATCGCCGGCATGAACGCCGTACCCATGCCGAGACCGAGCAGCAGCATCGCGGGCAGCAGCAGCGCGGCGTACGAGGAGTCGATCTCCAGCTGGGTCAGCAGCAGCATGCCGAGCGCGGCGAGGAGGAAGCCGGGGCCCATCAGCAGCCGGGCCGGGACCCGCGTCATCAGGCGGGCACCGATCTGGGTGGAACCGGTGATCATGCCGGCCACCATCGGCAGGAACGCGAACCCGGTCTTGACCGGCGAGTAGCCCTTCACGACCTGGAGGTAGTAGGTCAGGAAGAGGAACAGGCCGAACATGCCGATGATCGCGAGACCGAGGGAGAGGTAGATGCCGCCGCGGTTGCGGTCGGTCACCACGCGCAGCGGCAGCAGCGGGGCCTTGACCTTGGACTCCACCACCACGAAGGCGAGGAGCAGCACCACGGACGCGACGAACATCGACACGGTCACCGTGTCACCCCAGCCGTCGGACTCGGCGCGGGTGAAGCCGTACACGAGGGCGACCAGGCCGAGGGTGGACAGGATCACGCCCGGGATGTCGAGCGGGGAGCGGTTGCGTCCGCCCTCCGGCTCGCGGATGACGAAGTAGGCACCGGCCGCGGCGACCACGGCGAACGGGATGTTCACGAAGAAGGTCCAGCGCCAGTCCAGGTACTCGGTGAGGAAACCGCCGAGGATCAGGCCGACGGCACCGCCGCCGCCCGCGATGGCGCCGTAGATGCCGAACGCCTTGGCGCGCTCCTTGGCGTCGGTGAACATCACGGCGAGCAGGGACAGCGCGGCCGGGGCGAGCAGTGCGCCGAAGACGCCCTGGAGGGCGCGGGCACCGAACATCATCGCGCCGGTGGTGGCGGCACCGCCGAGCGCGGAGGCGGCGGCGAAACCGCCCAGCCCCAGCACGAAGGCACGCTTGCGGCCCCACAGGTCGGCGATCCGGCCGCCGAAGAGCAGCAGACCGCCGAAGGCGAGGGCGTAGGCGGTGACGACCCACTGCCGGTTGCCGTCGGATATGCCGAGATCGGTCTGGGCGGAGGGCAGAGCGATGTTCACGATGGTGGCGTCCAGGACGACCATCAGCTGGGCGAGCGCGATGAAGACGAGCGCTTTCCAGCGGTTGGCGTCGCCGCTGGGAGCGGCGGCGCGGGGAGCCTTGAGGGCTGTTTCGGACATGGAGGTACCCACTTCGGGACTTCGTGACTTCGTGACGGAAGACGTACGGAAGGCGTGTCGGACGGCGGGACGCAAGACGCGTCTACGGCGTGGCGGAAGACGTGTTGGCCGACGCGACGGAAGACGTGCCGGACGGCGCTACGGAAGACGTGCCGTACGGCGTGAAGGAAGTCGTGTCGGACGGCGGTGACGAAAAACGGCGAGAAAGGCGAGAAAACGGAGTAAGGCGGAGAGACGGAAGAACGTGGAGCCGGGAGAGAACGTGGAGCCGGGAGAGACGGAGAGGCCGGGGTGGCGGGACCGGCCTGTTGCCTGGGTGGGTGGACTGATGACGGGCGCTGAACTGATCGGTCAGGAGTCGCGCAGCTCCTTGATGCTGACGGCCCTGCCGGGAAGGGCGGAGCGGGCGGGGGCGCGCAGACCGTCGAGGAACAGCTGCAGGTGGCGGTGGACGAAGCGGTCGCCGCGGAGGCAGTCCGTGCCGGCCGGGGGCCGGCTCAACTGGCTCACGACGATCAGCAGATCGCCCACGCCGACGTCCGGCCGGAGCTGACCGGCCTCTTCGGCCCGTCCCATGAGCTCCTCCACGAGCCGCTCGATGCGCTCCCGGGAGGCCACCAGGTCGGGATGGTTCTGGTCGAAGGTGCTGGACACCATGGGGCACAGCGCGCTGATCCGCTCGTCGGCGGCGGCGTGCACGAAGTGCTCCAGGGCGGCGAAGGCGTCCCCGGTCTCCGCGAGAGCCAGTTCGGCCGCCCCGGCCGTACGGTCCATGACGGAACAGACGACCTCGCGGACGAGGGCGTCACGGTCGGGGAAGTTGCGGTACACCGTGGCGTTTCCGACGCCGGCCCGTCGGGCGATCTCGTCGAGCGGCACATCCGGGCCGTGCTCGACGAACATCTCGCGGGCGGCGGTGACGATCCGCTCCCGGTTGCGCAGGGCGTCGGCGCGAGGCCGGGACACCTTGCGCACGGCGGGGAGGGTCGCGGTCGGCACGGGCACTCCTTGAAGGACGAGACTGCTGGGGCGATCCGGGGAGCAGGTCCCCGTTTCGCTCGGACACTGGGCTAAACGGGGAAGGCGTCCCCGGTTATTTCCCGGCCGCGGAAAGAATGCATGTGACCTGAGACACAATCACCGTCCGCCGGCTTTCACCCCTACGCGGGCGCGCATTCCCACCTTCGGTCTCCTCCAGCGCGCGGCCGCCGCGCCGCCGACACAGGGTGAGCGCATGGGTGCAGCCGGAGATCGGCGGCTGCCGTGGCGCGAAAGGTCCCTGCATGCAGCCGCAGCCGCCGCCCCGCCGCATACGCCGGCGCCGGATAGCCGCCCTCGCCCTGGTGACCGTACTGACCCTCGCGGTCAGCACCTCGGCCGGGACCGGACATCTGACGGCGCCCACCACCGCCGGCCCCATCGGCCTGGCCCGCTCCTCCGCACTCGTACCCTGCATGATCCACAGCGCGATGGACGTGCAGATGACCGAGGGTCTGCCCACTCCGCCCGGGTACTCCCGCTCCACGGGCACGGTCCGCGCCCTGACCCTGATGGTCGACTTCGCCGACGCGCCCGGCCAGGGCAGCGCCATGGACCGCTTCCACGAGTTCTTCCCGCAGACCCAGGACTGGTTCCGCGCCGCGTCGTACGGCCGTCTCGACTACCGCCCCGAGACCCCCGTCACCGACTGGCTGCGCATGCCGAAGCGTTTCCGGGACTACGGCATAGAGCGCGGCGCACCCTTCGACCCCGGCTACCGGAACCTGGTCCAGGACATAGTGGCCGCCGCCGACCCGACCGTGGACTTCCGCAGCTACGACCTGCTCAACGTGCTCGTCACCCCGAACGCCGGACCCTCCGCCCTGGACACCGTGCTGTCCGTGACGTTCGCCGGCAACGACGACGCACCGGTCGCCGACGGCATACGCATATCCAACGCCTCCTTCGTCTACTCCCGCCAGGACGACGGCTCCGGCTCCTACGACCGCACCGGCTACCGGGTCCTCCCCCACGAGAACGGCCACACCTTCGGCCTGCCCGACCTGTACACGCAGGACGGCGGGGGCGCGGTCGGGCACTGGGACATCATGAGCGAGGACTGGGGCGCCAACAACGATCTGCTCGGCTGGCACAAGTGGAAGCTGGGCTGGCTGGACGGCGGCCAGGTCGGCTGCGCGTCGGCACGGGGCAAAGTGGAGTTCACCCTGTCCCCGCTGTACAGGCCGGGCGGCGGGAAGCTGGTCCTGGTGCCGGTCACCTCGCGCACCACCTACGCGCTGGAGGTCCGCGCACAGGGCGGCAACGACGAGGCCGTGTGCCGCCCGGGTGTCCTCATCTACCGGATCGACTCCACGGTCGACACCGGCCGCGGCCCGATCACCGTCTTCGACAGCCACCGCGCCAGCGGCGGCTGCACCCGCAGCCCCAACGTCCACACGGAACTCTCCGACGCCCCCTTCACCCCGGGCGAGACCTTCAAGGACCCCCGGCACGGCATCGCGGTACAGGTGGTGAGCACGGACGACGACGGCAACTACCGGATCCGGATCACTCGGGGCTAAGGCTGAGGCAAGGGGGCGAAGTTCGATTACCGGGGAATGAGGAGTACTCCCGGGGAACGAGGAGTGTTCCCGGGGAACGAGGAGTGTTCCCGGGGAACGAGGAGCCGACCGGGGCGGCCGCAGCGGAGCTTTAAGCAGCCCGGTCCATTGCGTCAGCTGTCGTCGGACGGCGCTCGGGGCCACGCGGAAGAGGCGTCCAGTCGCGCGTCGCAGGCGTGGAGGCGCGGCGCTCGGGGCTACACGGAAGGGGCGTCGAGTCGCGCGTCGCAGGCGTGGAGGCGCTCACGGGCCCTGCCGGCGATCCTGCGGATGCCACTGCGCGTCTGGTTGAGCCGCTGGGAGATCTCCGCGGCCACCTGCATGGTCTCACCGAACTGCCCCAGGAGTCCGGAGGCGGACGGAGCCCATACGCCTTCCACCGCATAGCGATCGACGACCGTTTCGCACGTGGCGAGAAGCGCCGTCATGAGGCGATGGAATTCCGCCACGTCCTCCTTGGTGAAGTCACTGTCGGTCAACTGACGGACAGGCTGCAGAGCTGGCACATGCATGCCAAGCATCCAATCTGATAGTCGAATTGCAAACGGATGACTGGCTTCGCGACGCGCGGCGGGAACCCCAGCACCATGCGGCCACCGACGGCTCCGGCACAGGATCGTGCTACGCCCGAACACATGCTGTCAACGATAGTTTTCGTCTAGCTATCGATCGTTGAGTGCTCGCTCGCCGGCACATCGCGCCGGCACATGGGGAGCCGTCACGGGCCGACGGCACGGCACGGCACGTCAGCGATCGACAGCTCGGCCATAAACGATCGTTGATACCCGGGGGAGGCGTCGATAGGGTGCCCTGCACACTGACCTGAGCGCCCGCGCACCCTGGAGGCCGCTGGTGGACCCTGCCCCGCCTCTGTCAGCGACGGTCGAGCGTCTTCAGGCACTGATCCGAGAGCGAGGGACGGATCCCGCGGAGCTGCTCGACCCCGCGGAGCTGGCAGACAGAACAGCCCTGTCCGAAGACACCGTTCGCACCTTGCTGCGGGGCGGTGAACCGACGGCCGATACCGTCAACGACCGGGTTCGCACCCGCATCAAGGCGCTCGCCGACGCCTACCTGACGAGGACCGGCAAGCGCATGTCGGACCTCGCCGGCAGCATTTCGCAGCAGTTGGGCATCTCCGCGTTCTGGGCGCGGAAGGTGTGCTCCGGCGAAAAGGTCCCCAGCGTGGAACTCCTGCACGGCCTGGTGGACTTCTTCGGGGTCAAAGGAGGCGAGGCGTTCTTCACGGCCCCGGCCTCCGAGGCTCTGAACCAGGCGCTGCTGCCCATGCTCGCCGCGGCGCAGCCGACGCCGGACAGACCGCAAGCCGCGGGTGATCCACTGACCGAAGTCCTGTGGGAGTACGACGACGTGCGCGGCATCGCCCTGCGGCAGGCGCGCGATCTCCCTCCGGAGCGCTGGAAGGTGCTCAACGCGACGCTGAAGGCCCTGCTGGATCTCGACGACGAAGGACACTGATGAACACGGGACCGAAAGCGATGCGGAAGCTCAGCGCCCGACTCGTCGGGACCATCAGGCCGCTGGTCGGAAAAGAGGATGTCGTCCTCTCCATAGGACAGGCGCTCAGCCAGGTGCGTGGCCGCCCGGTCCGGTTGCGCGTAGCGGAATTCCCACCGGCGACAGCCAGCGGGTTATGGGTGGACCGCACCAGCCACGACCTGATCGTCTACGAGAAGAACACCGATCCTGAGCACCAGCTTGTGATCATCGGTCACGAGGCGTGGCACATGTTCCAGGGTCATGGTGGCAACGGCGCCGGCCACGGCGTCGCCGCGTCACGCGCGGGAAAGAACGAGACCGCAGGTGCGCTGGCGGAACTCGTGGCCCGTGTCTCCGCGGCGACTGACACCGACCTTTCTCCCGACGCGCCCATGGATGCCGCGCTCCACTTCGCCGCCCGCGCCGACGCCCGCGACATCGACGAAGAGGTCGAGGCGGAACACTTCGGTTTCCGGTTCGCCACCGACGTGCAGACCGTCCTGGCGGAGACGCGCGTGCCGGTCGACCCCCACAACCTTGCCGGGCGCATCCATGCCTCCATGGCGCACCCCTTCCGCCGGCTCTGATCCGGCTCGCCCCACCCACTCACCGAGAAGGGAAGCAGCACGGTGACGTCCGGCCCCGGCGATCTCGGCTTCTACGTCTGCGGGACCATCCTTCTTCTGGTCTGCGCCCTGAAGATTCCCGCGCTGCTCCGCAGAAGGGGCGACACGCTGTTACGCGCTGCCTGCGTGTTGCTGTTCGCCGGAGGATGCCAGATGCTCCTGGCCGCCCCGGACTCCATCACCACGCTCAACCGGCTCACCGGAGTGCCCAATGTGGCCGCCCCCACGGTCTACACGGTGACGACCGCATTCGCCGGCGCCAGTCTCCTGCTGATCATCAACTGGCGGCCAGGGCCACCAGAGCAGACGCGGCGATTCTCACGAATATGCGTTTCCGCCTACAGCGTCGTCATCGTGGCCATCATCGTTCTGTTCTGGGCAGGAAACGCTCCCGTGGAGCAGGTCACCCTTTTCGACGTCTACTACGCTGAAACGCCCTACATTCGCGAGTTGATCCTCACGTATCTGGTGGCCCAGGGCGTGGCCATGACGGCTGCCAGCGCACTGTGCTGGCGATGGTCCAACGACGTCCACGGTTCGCTCCGGGCAGGTCTGCGCATCCTCGCACCCGCCTACCTGACCATCGTGTGTTACGACGTCATCAGGCTCGTGGCCGTGGCTGCCCGGTGGACGGACCACAACCTGGACTTCCTCGTGGACAGGGTTTCCGTACTGCTGGCCGCTCCCGTCGCTGTTCTCGGCGCCATCGGGTTCGCGCTTCCCCTCGTCGGCCCACGCATGGCACGAACGGCCCGGGCGGTGCAGCAATTGCGGCAGCTCACACCCTTGTGGCGGGCTCTTCGGCATGTGCCCACCCCCGGCGCGATCCGTGCGCCGCAGCCATGGTGGGGTACGCCGCCGGCCGTGCTCCTCACCGGCCGTAAGACGGCCCTGTACGACGCCCTCCTGGCGCTGACACCCTACTGCGACCCCGCCGTCCGCGATTTTGCCTACCGAGCGGCACTCCGAGGCGGTGACGACGAGGCCCGCGCCGCGGCCACCGCTGACGCGGCCATGATCCTCGTCGCACGCGACCAGCAGCGCACCCACCCCGGACAGCCGCACGACGTGACGCGCGCACCGGCACGGCACGTGCAGGATCTGCTCCCCCTGTCCTCGGCGCTCACCTCGCCCGTACTGCCGAATCTCCTGGATCAACTCGGCGTCCCCAAGGAAGCAGCACATCATGAGTGAGGCCTCGCGCCACAACCCCGTCCGCGTTGTCGTCGTCGGAGGCAGCATGGCAGGCATGCTCGCCGCAGCCGCCGTCAAGGACCACGTCGGTGCCGTCGAAATCATCGAGGCCCACGAGCTGCCCGAAGGGCCCGAGCCGCGCACCGGTGTCCCCCAGGCCGTTCACATCCACATGCTGCAGACCGGCGGCGCCGAGGCGATCGAGACCCTCCTGCCCGGCAGCACCGGCCTCCTCCTGGCCGCAGGTGCTCACCGCATACCCGTCACCACGAACATGGTCATCTGCTCGCCCGAGGGCTGGTACCGCCGCTGGCGGCGCACCACCCATTACCTGATCACCGCAAGCCGGGACCTGACCGACCACGTCGTCCGCGCACAGGTGCTCAAAGACCCCCGGGTCGCCGTGCGCACGCACACCAGGGCCGTCGGGCTGCTCGGCGACCACCGCGCCGTGACGGGGGTGCGCGTCCGCACCACCGACGGCGTGGAAGACGATCTGCACGCCGACCTGGTCATCGACGCCTCCGGGCGGTCCACCCGCACTCCCCGCTGGCTCGCCCGGCTCGGCATCACCGGCCTCGCACAGGACGAGATCGACTCCGGTCTGGTCTATGCCAGCCGGATCTATCGCGCTCCCGTCCCCACCCGCGACTGGCCCATGGTGGGTGTGCAAGCCGACCCGCGCCTGCCCGGGCCCGGCAGCGCGGGGGGCATCCTCCCGATCGAGGGTGACCGCTGGCACGTCAGCCTGATGGGCGCCCCCGGCGGGCACCCCACCCGGGACGCGGACGCGTTCGAACCCTTCGCCCGCACCCTGCGCCACCCCCTCCTGGCCGACCTCCTGGCACATGCCGAACCGCTCACCGACGTCGCTCTCACCCACAGCACCGCCAACCGGCGCTACTACTACGAACGGCTCGCCCACTGGCCCGAGGGCCTTGTCGCGCTGGGAGACGCGGCCGCCACCTTCAACCCCGTCTACGCGCAGGGCATATCAGTGGCCGCGCAAGGAGCAGTCGCCCTCCGCGACCAGCTCGCCAAGGGCCTCACCACGGGGTTCGCCCGCAACGCCCAGCGCGCCATCGCCCGCCCCATCGACCATGCGTGGGCTCTCGCAACGGGACAGGACATCCACTTCCCCACCACGAAGGGCAAGCGCCCGACCATCGCGGATCGCCTCCTGCACCGCTACGTCAGCCGCCTGTCCCGCACCGCAACAGGCTCCTTCCACGCGGCCACGGCCCTGACCGACGTACTCGCCCTTCAGGCGTCGCCCACGACACTCGTCAAACCCGGCGTGCTGCTGACGGCACTCCTCGGCCCCCTCCGCACGCCACTCGACCGGCCCCCCTTCACGCAGACCGAGCGCGACCTGCTGAACCGCGCCACCGGGCCCGACGAGTTTCCGGGCTGACAACAGCCAACAGAATGGGCCCGCGGGCTGGCTCAGAAAGATCCTGGCTCCCCGTCGGCGACGAACCGCGTCAGGGATTGCTCCAGCAGTTCTGCAAACTGCCGCAGGTCTTGGCCTACCTTGTCGAGTTCTGGTTCGTCGAGCGACGCCGTCCGTGTCCGATGAACCGACCCATCAGGGCTCGCGACGTAGGACAGGCCGCCGCCATTCGAGCCGATGACCAGACCAGGACCCTTCTGGTTCGCGCCGACGTCGACAGCGCCGTACTCCTGGAGTCGCAGAAGGGCGTCACTTGCCGGACCGAGGAAGTAGCCGTTCCCCACGTCCGCCCACGTGACGTCGCCGATGCTGTCGTAGAAGGTGACCAGATCAGCCGGTATGAGAGCCTCTTGGGCAAGCGCGCGAGCCGCGACTAGATCGTCGTGGTTGGCCGGCCGGACCTCGTTGATGCCGGGGGGAAAGCCGTGTCGACACTCGAACTCGTCCGTCATTGCCCTGAGCGTCACGGAGACTCTGCCTGTCCACGAAGCCAGCCAGGCGAGTGAAAGTGAACGGTCACTCATGAGACCGGATCATGACACGAGCCCCGCCCAGCCGCATCGGCCCGAAGGATACCGAAGACATTTCGGGAAACACGTGGAGGCGACCGCCTCTCGCCGCGGAAGGTTGCAAATGAAGTACGTGACGGCCGTTTGGGACGATGGCGGATTCCATGTCGATCCGAGGGCCTATCTGGCCGAACTCCCCAAGTTTCGCGATCAGCTGCCGGCCGGGGCAAGGGAATTCGCGTCGGATCCGGCGCATTATGCTCTCGGGCACGGCAATGGCCGCTGCGTGAAGGATCTGGAATTGTCCGGTATCCAAATGGCTATCGACAAAAGCGGAGGGCTCACCCTGGAATTCGCCCCGAATCAGTGGAAGCACGACGCCGGGCTGCGCATCAGCTACTCAGGCGTGACGCACTTCTCCATCGACTATGAGCACTCCATTGACTGGATGCTGGTCGACACCGTGCTACTCGACGAGATCCTCCCGGGCGAGGACGGGGGTTGCGTGCACGAGATCGCACTCACCGACGCGTCGATCACCGTCCGCTGCAAGGACCTGCGAGCCGTTTGGGGAGACGTGGGCTGAGGAGTCAACCGGGATCACCGACCACAAAGTATCAGTTCATCGTCGACCAGGCAGACGGGAACCACGTCGACATCTTCATCCCGAGCAAGAGATCTGCATCCGGTGATCACCGTGCGGTCCACCGTACGGCCCGGCCAGGGCTAGGCCAGCGGGTTCGATCTGGGCGACATGACAGCCACCGGTCAAGAAGACAGATCGCGGAATACAAGGACGAAGCGCATGAGGTTCGACAGGACCGAGCACCTCCGAATCGTTCCGCCAGGCACCGAAGCCGGAGAACGCCTCAGCGGGTGCCGCCAGGACAGCGAATCCGAATTCTCCACCCTGGATAGGACACACCGCCGCCGACGGATCCCCGCGTACGGAGCCGACGGCGCTCTGCTCATCTACATCGGGTGCACCTAGAGGTTGTCCCGTATGGGGTCTGGGTTATCCGGTGAGGGCCATGTTGTGGAGTCGGGCGATGCCGAGCATGGCGTGGTGTACGCCGGTGCCCTTGAGTCGGCAGTCGCGCAGGATCTTCCAGTTCTTCAGCCGTGACAGGGCGTGTTCCACACGTGCTCGCGCCCGGCGGTGGACAGCATTCTCCGCTTCCTGCTCCGGACTGAGGTGCCTCTGGCCTCGTCGTCTTCGGTGCGGGATGAGCAGGCCGGTTCCCTGGTAGCCGCCGTCGGCGATGGTCGGGGTGCCGCGGCAGGCCCGGTCGACGCCGGACTCCGTGAACGCCCGGCAGTCGTTGCGGCTGCCGGGCAGCGGCAGGCCGATCGCCACCACCAGGCGGCTGTTGGCGTCGATGACGACCTGAAGGTTGGTCGAGTAGCGGTAGTTCTTGCTGGATGCGGCGATGCTGCGGTCGCGGGTGGGCACCAGGGTGCCGTCCACGATGTAGACGGTGTCCTTGCGCGGACGGCGTGCCGGCGAGAGGGCCAGTAGAGGTGCCAGGTGATCGAGGACGCGGTCGGCGGCCGACTTCGAGATGCCGAACAACGGCGCCACCTGCCGCAACGTGAGGTTCGTGCGCCAGTATGTCGCCACCAGCAGCACCCGGTCCTCCAGCGACAGCCGCCACGGCCGGCCCCGCTGCACGTCACCGCCTCGACGCCGCACCAGTGCCACCAGCCTGGCGAACTGCACCTCGGTCAGCCCCGAGAACGGCTCGATCCACTTCGGATCATCTGCTGAGATCACCCCACCCATACCCAGCCAACGCACCAACCGCCCCACCGGTTACGGGACAACCTTTAGGC
>NZ_WWJT01000405.1 GCF_009865385.1 Streptomyces sp. SID486
CCCCGCGCGCGGCCACGCGGCCGCCGGCGCGCAGGAGTCCGTCGACGCGGCGCGCGCCCTGCGCCGCTCGGCCCGCCGCATCAGCGGCAGCCTGCACACGTTCCGCCCGCTGCTCGACCCCGCGTGGTCGGAGGAGATGCGCCCCGAACTGGCCTGGCTGTCGGGCACCCTGGGCCTCGAACACTCCTACGAGGCTCGTCTGGAGCGGCTGCTGCTGGCACTGCACAGGCTGTCGGGGGCCGCGGTGCTGCCCGCCCAGACGGTCGACGCCCTGGCCGCGGCCGGCCGGACCGGCGGGACGGCGCCCCTCCCCGGGACAGCGGCACCGGAGCACACCGGGGGCCCGGCCGGCACGGAGCGCGGCAGCCTCACCGTGGGCGCCGCCAAGGCCGGGGCGCTGCTGGAACGGCAGCTGACCCTGGCCCGGACCCGGGCCCACTCCACTGCCCTGCAGGCGCTCGGCTCCTCCCGCTTCCACGCCGTCGCCGACAAGGTCGCCGTACTCGCCAGCGAGGTCCCGCTCAGCCCCGCCGCCCCCGTCACCGGCCTGCACCCCCTCGCCGGCGCGGCGGAGGAACGCCTCACGGACGCCATCGCCGCGCTCCCCCTGATCACCGCCGGCCACCCTTACAACGCGGAGGCGCTGGTCCACGGCCTGTCCCCGGATCCGTCCCCGCACCCGCAGGACGGCCCCTGGCACCAGGTCCGCCTGCTGCTGCGCCTGCACCGGTACGCCCGTGAGGTGCTGTACCGCGGCGAAGCCCCCGTCGACATGCGGCTGCTGACGGCCGGCCAGGCGCTGAACCGGCACCGGGACGCGTCGGAGGCGGCAGCGGCGGCGGCCCAGGCGGCCCGCACCCCCCGGATCACCCCGGCCACCGCGTACGCGCTCGGCGTGCTCCACGCCGACCAGCGGCACGAGGTCGAGGCGGCCCGGTTCGCGTTCCAGCAGGCGTGGCAGCGGCAGCCCGTCGACGTGCCCTGACGCGCCCCGAGTCCACGAGGAGGCGGTGTGGAGGACACCGTGGTCCAGGCGGCCGGCTGCGTGCTGTGGCGCCGTTCACCGGTCTCCGGTGACCTGGAGATCTGCCTGGTCCACCGGCCGAAGTACGACGACTGGTCCCACCCCAAGGGCAAGCTCAAGCGGGGCGAGGACCCTCTCGCCGGCGCCCTGCGCGAGGTCGCGGAGGAGACCGGGTACACGGCCGAGCCGGGCGGTGAGCTGCCCACCGTGCACTACGCGGCGGGCGGGCGGCCCAAGCGGGTGCGGTACTGGGCCGCGGAGGCGGTTTCCGGCCACTTCACGCCGAACGCCGAGGTGGACCGCATCCTGTGGCTCTCTCCGGCCGCGGCCAGGTCCCGTCTCACCCAGCCCCGCGACCGCGACCTGGTGAACGCCCTCGGCATCCCGTCGGGCCCGCGGGAACGGCGGGGCTGAGCCCCGGGGCACGGGCGTGCGGCCCGCGGCCGGTCACAGGCCGGCCGTGTGCCCCTCCGCGTCGGTGCGGGCCTGGCTGCGGGCCCTGCGGGCGGGACCGCGCCAGCCGCAGCTGCAACGGGCCACGCAGAAGCGGCCCTGTTCGTCCGTCGTCGTGAGGTGGTCCCGTCCGGGCCGGGCGTGCTCCGGCCCGTCGTGCTGCGCCGAGGTGAATGCCACCCCGACAACGTTACCCAGCCCGCGGGAAAAGGCTCCGCGCGGCCTCCGCCCGCCCCGGTGGCGCGTGACGGCGCCCTCCACCCGTCGTTAACCGGACAACGAGGGCCCGTGACGGACACACCGGCTGGGGGTAGGCAGGCGATGGATCGGCGGCAGCACAGACGCGCGGGCGGCACGGTCGCCGCGGTGGGTGTCCTCCTCGGCCTCGGGACGGCCACCACGGGCTGTATGGGCAGCGGAGCCGCCGCCGAGGACGTCAAGGGCGGGGGCGACCCCGTCAGCGCCCTGCACCGGGCCGGCGAGGCGCTGCGGGGCGCGGGCAGCTCCAAGGCGACCACCTCGATGGAGATGGCCACCGGCGGCACCCGGGTCACCATCCGTGGCAGGGGCGTCTACGACTACCGGCACCGCCTGGGCCGGCTCACCGTGATGCTGCCCGAGGACCCCGCGGGCACCGCCGAACACCGGCCCATCACCGAGCTGCTCGCCCCGGGCGCCCTCTACATGAAGAACCGGGGCGCGGGCGTGCCCGCCGACAAGTGGGTGCGGGTGGAGACCGCCACGCTGTCCGACGGCAACCTGGTCACCGGCGGCGCGACCGACCCGTACGCGGCGGCCGAGCTGCTGCGCGGGACACGGGAGGCCGTCTTCGTCGGGCGGACCGAGGTGGCCGGGACGCCGGTGCGGCACTACCGGGGCACCGCCGACCTGGGCCGTGCGGCCCGGTACGCGTCGGCCGGGACCAGGGCGTCCCTGGCCGCGGCGGCGAAAGGGTTCGCCACGGCCGAGGTGCCGTTCGACGCCTATCTGGACGACCAGGGCCGCATCCGCAAGCTCCGGCAGCGCTTCAGCTTCGTCAACGGCCGGCAGCGGACGGGCGTGGCGGTCGCCTCGACCCTGCTGCTCTACGCCTTCGGCACGCCCGTGGAGG
The DNA here is from genome assembly GCF_009865385.1 of Streptomyces sp. SID486. GTDB lineage: Bacteria > Actinomycetota > Actinomycetes > Streptomycetales > Streptomycetaceae > Streptomyces. The sequence goes on from NZ_WWJT01000405.1 coordinate 2,589, forward strand.
TCCGGCTGCCGGCCCCGGCGGACATCTACGCGGGCCGGATCGCCGAGGACGAGCCCGGGGACGAGGCCGGGGCCAGGCCCTGAGAAGGCGTGCCGGGGCCTCGGGAGGGCCTCGGGGGCGGCGCCGCGATCCGGCCAACTAGTCCGGGACGCCCTCCCGTAAGTAGCCCGTCCGTGCCATGCGCGGTGTGCGGGCCGCTGCCTACCCTAGAAAGCGGGCGACGGCAGAGAAGAGGTGAGGCGGGTGGCTCCGGTCGGCGGCACGGCGGTTCAGGACCACGAGGCCCTCGCCGAGATCGAGCTGTGCGGAGAACTGATCATCGCGGCCTCCGCCGCCGAGGACCGGCTCAGCCTGGAGAGCATCGACGAGGTGCTGCGGGTCGCCGAGGAGAGGAAGCCGGGCTGAGCACCGGCCCCGGCGGGCCCGCTCAGGTGCGCAGCAGCCGGCCGATCGCCTTCGTCGCCTCGTCCACCTTCGCGTCGATCTCCTCACCACCCTTGACGGCCGCGTCCGCGACGCAGTGCCGCAGGTGCTCCTCCAGCAGCTGGAGCGCGAAGGACTGCAGGGCCTTGGTGGAGGCGGAGACCTGCGTGAGTATGTCGATGCAGTAGGTGTCCTCGTCCACCATCCGCTGCAGACCGCGGATCTGCCCCTCGATGCGGCGCAGCCGCTTGAGGTGCTCGTCCTTCTGCTGGTGGTAGCCGTGCGTGGCGCCGGCCTCGGTCGTCGTCGTCATCGCGGGCCTCCGTCTCGGGACGAGCTTCGGACAAAAGGTGTACATACCCCTAGTGGGTATATGGTAACCAACTTTGCGGGGTAGGGAGCCCTAGGAGCGCCCCCGTGCTGATCACCACGCCCGATGGGCGACACTGGGATGCGGCCCATTAGCCGTGGCCGGATGATGCGCCTAGCATCAGCCTGACCGAAACCGAAGCACCCCGAGGACCCCACGTGCGCTTTCGTCTGACCCCCAGGGAGACGAGCTTCTACGACATGTTCGCCGCGTCCGCGGACAACATCGTCACCGGCTCGAAGCTCCTGATGGAACTGCTCGGGGCGGACACGTCTGCCCGGGCCGAGATCGCAGAGCGTATGCGGGCCGCGGAACACGCAGGTGACGACGCCACGCACGCGATCTTCCACCAGCTGAACTCCTCGTTCATCACGCCGTTCGACCGGGAGGACATCTACGCCCTCGCCGGCTCGCTGGACGACATCATGGACTTCATGGAGGAGGCGGTCGACCTCGTCGTCCTGTACAACGTCGAGGAGCTACCCAAGGGCGTCGAGCAGCAGATCGAGGTCCTGGCGCGAGCCGCCGAGCTGACGGCGGAGGCCATGCCGAACCTCCGCACCATGGACAACCTCACCGAGTACTGGATCGAGGTCAACCGGCTGGAGAACCAGGCCGACCAGATCCACCGCAAGCTGCTCGCCCACCTCTTCAACGGCAAGTACGACGCGATCGAGGTGCTGAAGCTGAAGCAGATCGTGGACGTCCTGGAAGAGGCGGCGGACGCGTTCGAGCACGTGGCGAACACGGTGGAGACCATCGCCGTCAAGGAGTCCTGAGGCGTCGATGGACACCTTCGCTTTGATCCTGACCGTCGCGGTCGCGCTCTTCTTCACCTACACGAACGGATTCCACGACTCGGCGAACGCCATCGCGACCTCGGTGTCGACGCGGGCGCTGACCCCGCGGGCGGCGCTCGCCATGGCCGCGGTGATGAACCTGGCCGGCGCCTTCCTCGGCTCCGGGGTCGCCAAGACCGTCAGCGAGGGCCTGATCGAGACGCCCAAGGGCTCCACGGGCATGGCGATCCTGTTCGCGGCGCTGATCGGCGCGATCGTGTGGAACCTCGCCACCTGGTACTTCGGCCTGCCGTCCTCGTCGTCCCACGCGCTGTTCGGCGGCATGGTCGGCGCGGCGCTGGCGGGCGGTACGGACGTGCTCTGGGACGGCGTCCTGGACAAGATCGTCATCCCGATGTTCCTGTCCCCGGTCGTCGGCCTGATCGTCGGCTACCTGGTCATGACGGCGATCATGTGGCTGTTCCGCCGGTCCAACCCGCACAAGGCCAAGCGCGGCTTCCGGATCGCCCAGACCGTCTCGGCGGCGGGCATGGCCCTGGGCCACGGCCTCCAGGACGCCCAGAAGACGATGGGTGTCGTGGTCCTGGCACTGGTCATTTCCGGCCACGAGACGTTCGGTGACCCGATCCCGGTCTGGGTCAAGATCGTGTGTGCGGTGATGCTGTCGCTCGGCACGTACGCCGGCGGCTGGCGGATCATGCGCACGCTGGGCCGGAAGATCATCGAGCTGGACCCGCCGCAGGGCTTCGCGGCGGAGGCGACGGGCGCGTCGATCATGTTCACGACCGCGTTCATCTTCAAGGCGCCGATCTCCACGACCCATGTCATCACCTCGGCGATCATGGGCGTGGGCGCGACGAAGCGGGTCAACGCCGTCCGCTGGGGCGTGGCCAAGAACATCGTCCTGGGCTGGTTCATCACGATGCCCGCCGCGGGCCTGGTCGCCGCGCTGGCCTTCGGCGTGGTGAAGCTGGTGGCCCTGTAACCACCCCGGCACCACCACCCCCCGGCGGGGGGAGACGCGAGGGGCCCGCCCCCGGAGAACCGGGGGCGGGCCCTTTTGCGTCCTCGCGGTGGCACCGCCATGCAGCACCGCGAGGGGTCCAGAGGGAGCCGGCTCAGCCGAAGCGGCCCGAGATGTAGTCCTCCGTGGCCTGGACCGAGGGGTTCGAGAAGATCCGCTCGGTGTCGTCGATCTCGATCAGCCGGCCCGGCTGCCCGACCGCGGCGAGGTTGAAGAACGCCGTACGGTCCGACACACGCGCCGCCTGCTGCATGTTGTGCGTCACGATGACGATCGTGAAGCGCTCCTTCAGCTCACCGATCAGGTCCTCGATGGCGAGGGTGGAGATCGGGTCCAGGGCGGAGCAGGGCTCGTCCATGAGCAGGACCTTCGGCTCGACCGCGATGGCGCGGGCGATGCACAGACGCTGCTGCTGGCCACCGGAGAGGCCGGAGCCCGGCTTGTTCAGGCGGTCCTTCACCTCGTTCCAGAGGTTCGCGCCCTTGAGCGACTTCTCGACCACGTCGTTCAGCTCGCTCTTGCGGTAGTTGCCGTTCAGGCGCAGACCCGCCGCCACGTTGTCGAAGATCGACATCGTGGGGAACGGGTTCGGGCGCTGGAAGACCATGCCGACCTCGCGGCGCACGGACACCGGGTCGACACCGGCGCCGTAGAGGTCCTCGTCGTCCAGGAGCACCTTGCCCTCGACACGGCCACCGGGGGTGACCTCGTGCATGCGGTTCAGCGTGCGCAGGAACGTCGACTTGCCGCAGCCGGAGGGGCCGATGAACGCCGTCACGGAGCGCGGCTCGACGGTCATCGAGATGTCTTCGATCGCCTTGTGGGAGCCGTAGTAGGCGGTGAGTCCGCTTACGTCGATTCGCTTGGCCATGTCTGCTTCACTTCCAGAATTTCAAGCTCGGTCGCTGTGTGGCCCCGCCGGGCGGGGCCGGAATCAGTCGCCTCAGCGACCGGACTTCGGGGCCTTCCAGCGGGCGATGCCGCGGGCCACGAGGTTGAGGATCATCACGAAGGCGATCAGCGTGAGGGAGGCCGCCCACGCGCGGTCGTACGCCGCACCGGAGCCCGCGCTGTTGGCGAACTGCTGGTAGATGTACAGCGGCAGCGACGCCTGCGCGCCCTCGAAGGGGTTGTTGTTGATGAACGGGTTGCCGAACACCAGCAGCAGCACCGGCGCGGTCTCACCGGCGATACGGGCGACCGCCAGCATGATGCCGGTGGTGATGCCGCCGATGGAGGTCGGCAGGACCACCTTCAGGATGGTGCGCCACTTCGGCACACCGAGCGCCAGGGACGCCTCACGCAGCTCGTTCGGGACGAGCTTGAGCATCTCCTCGGTGGAGCGGACGACCACGGGCATCATCAGGATGGCCAGGGCCAGCGAGCCCGCGAAGCCGAACGGCTCCATCTTGAAGATCAGCATCAGGCTGAGGATGAACAGGCCCGCGACGATCGACGGGATACCGGTCATCACGTCGACGAAGAACGTGACGGCCTTGGCGAGCCGGCCGCGGCCGTACTCGACCAGGTAGATCGCGGTGAGCACGCCGATCGGGGCGCCGATGGCGGTGGCCAGGCCGACCTGCTCCAGGCTGCCGATGATGGCGTGGTAGATGCCACCGCCGGGCTCGGTGTCGGCGACGACGCCCATCGAGTGGGACAGGAAGTAGAGGTCGAGGACCTTCACGCCGCGCGCGACGGTCACCCAGATCAGGGAGACCAGCGGGATCACGGCGACCACGAAGGCGACCCAGACCAGGCTGGTCGCGACCCGGTCCTTGGCCTGCCGGCGGCCCTCGACGCGCGCGGCGATGCCGTAGGTGCCGAGGACGAACAGGACCGCGGCGATCAGACCCCACTGGATCGTGCTGTCCAGGCCGGCGGCGGCGCTGATGCCGATGCCCAGGGCCAGGGAGCCCGCGGCGATCGCCCACGGCGTCCACCTGGGCAGACTGGCGGCGCGCAGCGTGCTGGAGCGCTTCCCGGTGACGGCTGCGGTGCTCATGCGTTGGCCCCCGAGTACTCCGCGCGACGGGCGATGATCAGCCGGGCCGCGCCGTTGACCACCAGGGTGATGACGAAGAGGACCAGACCGGAGGCGATGAGCGCGTCACGGCCGAACTCGTCCGCCTCGCTGAACTTGCTGGCGATGTTCTGGGCGAAGGTGCCGCCGCCCGGATCGAGCAGGCTGGCCTGGATGTCGAAGGTCGGGGAGAGGACGGTGGCCACGGCCATCGTCTCGCCGAGCGCGCGGCCGAGGCCGAGCATGGAGGCGGAGATCACGCCGGAGCGGCCGAAGGGCAGCACCGACATGCGGATGACCTCCCAGCGCGTGGCGCCGAGGGCGAGAGCCGCCTCCTCGTGCATCTGCGGGACCTGTCGGAAGACCTCACGGCTGACGTTGGTGATGATCGGCAGGATCATGATCGCGAGCAGGATGCCGACGGTCAGCATCGAGCGCGGCGCGCCGTCGTCCCAGGAGAAGACCCCGGTCCAGCCGAAGAAGTCGTCGAGCCAGCCGAACAGACCGGTCATGTGCGGCACGAGGACGAGCGCCCCCCACAGGCCGTACACGATGGACGGCACCGCGGCGAGCAGGTCGATCACGTAGGCGACCGGGCCGGACATGCGGCGCGGGGCGTAGTGCGTGATGAACAGCGCGATCGCGACCGCGATCGGGACCGCGACGGCCATGGCGACGACCGAGGAGACGATCGTGCCGAAGGCCAGCACCGCGATGCCGAAGGTCGGCGTCTGGATGTTGGTGTTCCACTCGAAGGTGGTCAGGAAGTTGCCGTGGTCCTTGCTGATGGCGAGGGCGGCGCGGTAGGTGAGGAACCCCGCGATCGCGGCCATGATCACCAGCAGCAGGATGCCCGAACCCCGGGACAGGCCGAGGAAGATGCGGTCGCCGGGGCGGGTCGCGCCGCGGGCGTCGCGCTTGCGTTCGGCCACCTCGGGCTGGGGCGGCACAGGGGGAGGGACGTCTGTTGTCGTCGATATGTCCATCGGGTTCTCCGGTCTGCGGAGCCGTGCGCCCGAAAGGGGCCCGGCTCGTGGCGGCGGTGCACCGGACGGTGCGGCCCGGGTCGTGGAGAACCGGGCCGCACTCACGGATCAGGTCAGCTCAGGCCGTCGATGGTCGTGCGGACCTTGGCGATGATCTCGTCGGGCACGGGCGCGTAGCCGATGCTCGGGAGGATCTTCTGGCCGTCCTCGCCGGCGATGTAGCGCAGGAAGGCCTTGGTGGCGGGCAGGGTGTCCGCCTTGTTGCCCTTGTCACAGACGATCTCGTAGGTGACCAGGGTGATCGGGTAGGCGCCCTCGGCCTTGGTCTGGTAGTCCAGCTTGAGGGAGAGGTCCTTGCCGGTGCCGACGACCTTCGCGGCGGCGATGTCGGCGGTGGCGCTCTCGGAACTGGGGGCGACCGGCTTGCTGGCACCGGTGTCGATGGACACGGCCTTGATGCCGTCCTTGACGTAGGACAGCTCGAAGTAGCCGATGGCGCCGGAGGTCTGCTTCACCTGCTGGGCCACACCGGCGGACTGCGGAGCGGACTGGCCGCCCTTGGCCTGCCAGGCCTTGCCGCCGTCGTACTTCCAGTTGGCCGGGGTGGTGGCGATCAGGTACTTCGTGAAGTTGTCCGTGGTACCGGACTCGTCCGAGCGGTGGAACGCCTGGATCTTCAGGTCGGGCAGCTTCACGCCCTTGTTCAGCGCGGCGATCGCCGGGTCGTTCCACTTGGTGATCTTGCTGTCGAAGATCTTGGCCAGCGTCGGGGCGTCCAGAACCAGGTTGTCGACACCCGGGACGTTGTAACCGATGGCGATGGGGCCGCCGACCATCGGCAGGTCGATGCCCTGGCCGCCGTCGCAGATCTTCTTCGAGGCGGTGACCTCTTCGGGCTTCAGCGCGGAGTCGGAGCCGGCGAAGGCGACCTGCCCCTGGGTGAACGCGGTGACACCGGCGCCGGAGCCGCCGCCCTTGTAGTTGATCTGCACCTTGCACGCCTGGGAGAACTGCTTGACCCAGGCGTCGATCGCGTTCTTCTGCGCGGAGGAGCCGTCTGCGAGGAGCTGGCCCTTGGCGTCGTCACACTTGACCGACCCGGCGTTGGCCGCCGTGGACGGGTTGCCCGACGCCGCGCCGCCGCCGTTGTCGTCGGAACCGCACGCCGTCAGGGCAAGTGCGCCGGTGACGGCCACAGCACCGAGGGAAAGGGCACGCAGCCGGTTCTTGCGCTGAAGCATCACTTTCGGAAGTTCCTTCCAGGAGCCGCCGCTGTCCGGCGGCGCGCGAGGGTAAGTGAGTGCGTGAGCGCATAAGAGGCCGCGCTTCGCACCGTGTAGGGCCGAAATTAGGCAGATCAGGTGAAGCCGCCGATGGCCAGAAGTAAACGGAGAGTGAACCCCTGCCGTCGGCCTGGTTAGGTCACGGAATGCTTACGTAGAGGGCACATGGAGGTTCCGGCGATCGGGTTGCACGAACACGCGTGCAACCTTCTTCACCCGATCGGGGGAACCCCGCGACACGGGTCGTCGTCTCGTTCCAGGAGAGCCGAGGAAAGGCGACGGACATGGAACGGCGTACGTTCATCTCGGGCGGCGCAGCCGCCCTGGCGACGACCGCACTGACCGCGTGCGGTGGGGGCGCGGGGTCCTCCGCCCACGCGACAGCGCACACCGGTACGCCGTCGCGCCCATCTTCACTGACCTCGCTGAAGACCACCAGCGCGAGCGCCGCGGCGAACTGGGCCGCCCTCGGCCGCGACCTCGACGGCAGCCTGCTGCGGCCGGGGGACGCCTCCTGGCCCACCGCCCACCAGCTCTACAACACCCGCTTCGACGGCCTGAAACCGGCCGCGGTCGCCTACGTGGCGCACGCCGCCGACATCCGTACGACCCTGGCGTACGCCCGCGCGCACCAGATCAAGGTGTCGATCCGCAACGGCGGCCACTCCTACGCCGGCTACTCCTCCGGCGACAACCGCCTCATCCTCGACGTCTCCCGGCTCAACCGGGTCCGGGCCGGCGGCGGCCAGGCCGTCGTCGGCGCCGGCGCCAAGCTGATCGACGTCTACCGCGGGCTGGCCGCGAAGGGCGTGACCATACCCGCGGGCTCCTGCCCCACCGTCGGCGTCTCCGGCCTGGTGCTCGGCGGCGGCCACGGTGTCGCCTCCCGCGCCTACGGCCTGACCTGCGACAGCCTCACCCAGGCCACCCTGATCACCGCGGACGGCACCCAGCTCACCGCCGACGCCACCCACCACTCCGACCTCTTCTGGGCGCTGCGCGGCGCCGGCAACGGCAACTTCGGCGTCGTCACCGAGCTGCACTTCAAGACACACACCGCGCCGCAGGCCGTGACCGCCTACCTGACATGGCCGTGGTCCAAGGCCGCCAAGGTGCTCAGGGCCTGGCAGGAGTGGGGCCCGGGCCAGCCCGACGAGATCTGGTCCTCCCTGCACCTGTCCTGCTCCCCGGGCGGCACCCCGGCCATCTCCGTGTCCTGCTTCTCCCTCGGCACCTACGGCGAACTCCAGAACGCCGTGGACCGCCTGGCCCACCTGGCCGGCGCGAACGCCGCCTCGGTCTCCCTGCGCCGCCGCGGCTACGAGGACGCCATGGAGATCTACGCCGGCTGCTCCTCCTTCTCCGCCGACGCCCAGTGCCACCTGCCGGGCTCCACCCCCGGCCGCTCCCCGCAGGGCAAGCTGGGCCGTGAGACGTACGCGGCCCGCTCCGACTTCTTCGACCGGTCGCTGTCCGCGGCCGGCATCCAGACCGTGCTCAGGCAGATCGCCGCGGTGCGCGGCGGCGGGGGCAGCATCGCGTTCACCGCGCTCGGCGGAGCGGTCAACCGGGTCTCCCCGACCGCGACGGCGTTCGTCCACCGCCGGTCCCGGATGCTGGCCCAGTACATCGCCTCCTGGGGCGCGGGCGGCTCCGGCACCACCGCCCAGTCCTGGCTGACCTCGGCCCACAACGCGATGAAGCCCTACGCCTCGGGCGCCGCCTACCAGAACTACACCGACCCGACGCTGAAGGACTGGAAGAAGGCGTACTACGGGGACGCGGCGGCCCGGCTGGCCAAGGTGAAGAAGACCTACGACCCGCAGCGCTTCTTCTCCTACGGGCAGGGCCTCTAGCCCCCGGGGCCACGGCGCTCGGCGACGACCGTGGACCACGGCACACGGTGGCGAGAGTGGACCGCGGCCCTCGGCCGCGACCGTCGGGTCCAGCCCTCCGTGGTGACCGTGGAGACCAGTCCTCCGTGGTGACAGGGCGTCGGGCGCCGCCGGGCGCAGCGCGGGGCTACGCCGCCAGGTCGCGCTCCTCGGACTCCACCGGCTTGCGGGCGCTGGGCAGCACCGCGTCCCGGCCGCCGCCGGCCGCCGGCCGGCGCCGCACGAGCCGGCCCGCCCGGGGCGAACGCTCCACCGCCCGCATGAGCGGGGTGAGCAGGGCCATGGCCGGCGGGGACAGCAGCAGGACCACCGCCGTACCGAGGGCGAAACCGCCGACGACGTCCGTCGGGTAGTGCACGCCCATGAAGACCCGGCAGAAGCCCTCCAGCAGGGCCAGGCCGATGCCGGCCAGGCCGAAGCGCCGGTTGGCGACGAAGAGGCCCACACCGAGCGCCATCGTGATCGTCGCGTGGTCGCTGACGAAGGAGAAGTCGGTCTTGCCGGCGACGAGGACGTCCAGGCCCTCGTGGTCGACGAAGGGGCGCGGGCGCTCCACGAAGCCGCGTATCGGGACGTTGACCAGCACGGCGAGGCCGGCCGCGAGCGGGGCCCACACCAGCGCGGCCACCGAGGGCGCCGCGTCCTCGCCGCCGCGCCGCCGCACGGTCCACCAGCACCACAGGATCAGCAGCACCATGGCGAGCAGCAGACCGTACTCGCCGACGAACTCCATGGTCCGGTCGACCCAGCCGGGGGCGCTCTTCGCCAGGCCGTTGATGTCGTAGAGCAGGTCGACGTCGGGGTTCGATCCGGATTCGGCGAGTACAGCCATGGTGCTGCGGCCCCTTCGTCGTTCGTCCGGACGCACCGGGTGTGCGTCGCTCCTGCCCCCCGTGGTTCGTAGATCCGCTTTCGCTGCACTGCCGTACCGACGTCCGCTGGGCTACGTCAACAGGAACGCACAGCCACCATCAATACGTTCCACTCTCCACTGAATGATCACTCAGACGTTATCGAAGAGAGACTCATCACCGCAGCTCAGGGGGTGACTTCACGTTCGGTTCACACACTCGTGGGGAGCGCTTTCGCGCCATCCTCGGTCACCCGGGTGGCGCCGAAGTAGTCGGGGGTGTCGACCGGGTCGAACCGGATCACGGCACCGGTGCGCGGCGCGTCGATCATGTACCCGCCGCCGACGTAGATACCCACGTGCCGGATGGCCCGGGAGTCGGTCAGGTCGTCCGAGAAGAACACCAGGTCGCCCGGCAGCAGCTGGTCCCGCGACGGGTGCGGCCCGGCGTTGTACTGGTCGTTGGCCACCCGCGGCAGGGTGATCCCGACCTTCTCGTACGCGGCCTTGGTCAGACCCGAGCAGTCGAAGCGCCCGCCCTGGTCGGCCGTGCCGTTGCCGCCCCACAGGTAGGGCGTGCCGAGCCGGCTCTGCGCGAAGGAGATGGCACCGGCGGCCTGCCGGGAGGGGTCGAGCCGGGTGACCGGCGCGGCGAAGCTCTTCTCCAGGCTGCGGATCCGCTGGACGTAGTTCCGCGTCTCGCTGATGCCCGGAACCCCGCCGGACCGGATGACGCGGTAGGCACCGGCGTTGTAGGCGGCGAGCATGTTGTCGGAGACGTCGCCCGGCACGTCCTTCACGTACTTCGCCAGCTCGCAGTCGTAGGAGGCGGCCGACGGGATCGCGTCGTCCGGATCCCAGATGTCGCGCTTCCCGTCGCCGTCGCCGTCGATGCCGTGGGTCGCCCAGGTGCTGGGGATGAACTGGGCGATACCGCGGGCGTCGGCCGGGCTGACCACGGTCGGGTTCCAGCCGCTCTCCTGGTAGAGCTGGGCGGCGAGCAGCGCGGGACTGAGCGCCGGACACAGGTTGCCCCACTGCTGCACCAGCTGTTTGTAGGCGGCCGGCACGGCCCCCTTGGCGAGCCCCCGGCTCCCCGAGGTCACGCCGTTGACCAGATTCCCGGCCACGATGTAGACGCCGACGACGAGCAGCATGACGAAGCTCAACCCGGCACCCACCAGGGCGCCACCGACGACCCACGTCCGACGCACCGTCAACCGCCCCTCACCGTCGGCCAGTCCACCGACAGCAGTCTAGAAGCGCGACCCCCACGGCACGAGAACATCTGCCAAGCCACACCCGGACCGCCGTGGCCGAGACGCGCACCCGCACCACGAGCACCCCGTGGGCGGCTGACACCCACTCACCGGGCCTCCATACGAGCCGGCTGACACTCGCTCACCGGACGGCACGCGAAGAGGAGCACACCAAGGCCGGTCGGGACGATGCGGGAGACGGCCCCGGCCGGGACGGTACGGGAAGCGGCCCCGGCCGGGACGGTACGGGAGACGGGCCCGGTCGGGACGGTGTGGGAGACGGGCCCGGTCGGGACGGTGTGGGAGACGGGCCCGGTCGGGACGGTGTGGGAGACGGGCCCGGTCGGGACGGTGTGGGAGACGGGCCCGGTCGGGACGGTGCAGGAGACGGGCCCGGTCGGGACGGCGCGGGAGACGGGCCCGGTCGGGACGGCGCGGGAGACGGCCCCAGCCGGGACGGCGCGGGAGACGGGCCCGGCCGGGACGGCGCGGCGCGGTCGGCCGCCGTCACGGCCCGGCGGCCTCCTCGTACAGGCGGGCCGCCTCCGCGCGGAGCGTCACGCTGTAGGAGACGTCGGCCGTGGCGCCGCCCCGCTCGTGGCCACCGAGGACGCCGACGACCTGGCCGTCACCGTTCACCCAGGGGCTGCCGCTGGTGCCGCCGGTGAACGCCGGGCAGGCGATGCGCTGCTGCGTACCGCTCTGCGCGGTGGGTCTGTTGCTGCACTTGACGGGCGTCTCACGGGACGCGGGATAACCCGTGACGGTCACCACGGTGGCCCCGGTGGCCACCCCGGTCGCGAACCGGTTGGCCCCGACCACGTCCTCCAGCCGGCTGCCCTCCCGGTCCGCGACGACGGCGAAGGCGAGGTCACTGTCCTCGTCCTGGTCCTCGGTCCATCCCTCGGGCAGATACCGCCGCATCACCTTCCACACCCCGTACGGCGCCTGCCCCTCCCGGTACGCCGGCACGAACAGCAGATCGCCGTCACCGCCCAGGCAGTGCGCCGCGGTGACGATGAGATCGTCCTGCGGGCTGTGCACCACCGACGCGGTGCAGAAGTGGCTGCCGTCCGGCCGGCCCGCCCCGTCCGCCGCGAACAGCGCACCCACCCGGGCGCTCTTCCGGTTGGCGCCGGCGTCGGCGGTGACGCCGAGCGGTCCCCGCCCGTCGTCGGCGGCGGCCACGGAGGCCGACGTCAGCGCGAGCAGCACCACAGCGCCGAGCAGCGCGGGCCGCGAGGTGATGGAGATGCGTGAGATGCGCTTCATCAGGCCTCACTTTGCGCCAGGAAGGTGAGAATCCCCCTCCTGCTTCCCTGAGATTCTTCTGTGAACACCTGGGACCCACGGCGCCGCCGACCCGGCGCCCACCTCCGCGCCCATGAGAACATCGAGGCGACATCTCACCCGACCAGCCGTCAGAAACCGCGCCAGGTCGTAAAGGGGGTCAACGACCGAACCACACGACAGGTTCCGGTCGGATCTCATTGCCCGGCGTGACCTGCCGTGATACACAGAGTGACCGTACGTGCCATTCGTACGAAACCCGCCAGTCAATGACGTCAAGTCGACATACGTTGGCGACGTTGTCGGCGACAATGAGGCCTGTCCTCTGCACACGGCAGAGGCGATGCGGAACTACCCACCAGGGGCGGTGACTTACATGCTCTTTGCGGCCGACAAGGGAGACATCAACACCATCATCGGCGGGATCGCTCCGGACTGGGGCCCCTTCGGCAGCCTGGGCAACGAGGCCAAGGTGATGATCGAGGTGGTCATGGCCGTGGCCATCCTCCTCTGCCTCGGCATCGCGGTATGGGGCGCGGCGAAGCAGCGCATCGGCGCGACGGCCCTCCGGGACACCTTCAGCGCGGAACAGGGCAAGGGCCTGATCATCGCCGGCCTCACCGGAGTCTTCATCATCGGCTCCCTCGGCACCCTGTTCACCATCGTGTACGGCATGGCGGTGTAGCCCCACCCCTTCCGGGCACGCCCGGCAGCGGCTGTCCCCTCCACCCCACCCACCCGTCGTGCCCACCGGCTGAGGTTGCGTCTCCCTGATGTCGAGTCACCACACCGCGCCCGCGCGGGAACCAGCACGGCTACCGTCGTATGTCTACGAGGTGGAGGGGGCGTACGCGGCATGAGTCCCGGAGACGAGCAGGGCTACAGCGACTACATGGAGACGGGCCACACCCGGACCCGCCTGCCGGACACCGACCCCTACGGCGGCGCCCCTCGCCGCCCCAACCGCTCCTCCTCCAAGAGCCTGGTGACGGTCGTCGGCGTGGTCGTCCTCCTCATCGCCGCCATCGCTTTCGCCAACCGGGGGGGCGGGTCGTCCTCCGACGAGGCGTCGACGAAGGCCGACAAGCCGGCATCCTCCGTGACATCGGCCAGCGGCACCCGCCCGGTGGATACCAAGTCCGTCGGTGTACCCACCGGATTCGCCCGCACCGAGCAGGGAGCCCAGTCGGCGGCCTCGAACTACGCCGTGGCACTGGGCTCAACGGGCATGTTCAACAAGGACAGCCGCCACACGCTCCTGCAACTCCTCTACACCGCCGACACAGCGGTCCGTCTCCAGGCCACGATGGACCAGGCCTACTCGACCGGCTTCCTCGCCACGATGGGCCTCGACGCCGCAGGCAACCCGCCGAAGGGCAACACGTTCGTCTCACGGGTGATCCCCATCGGAACCACGGTGCAGCAGTACTCGGCCGACAGCGCCAAGGTCGCCGTCTGGTACGTAGGCCTCATCGGCATGGCCGGCACCGCCTCGACCGACCCTGTCACCTCATCCTGGAAGACGTGGACGTTCGACCTGCGGTGGTCCGCCGGCGACTGGAAGATCGCCTCCCAGACGCAGCAGGACGGCCCCGCCCCGGTCCCCGGCGACGACAAGGCCGCCACCTCCGACGAGATCAGCAAGGCCATCGAAGAGTACGGAGGGTTCACGTATGCCCGGTAGCCCGCAGCGTGCGCTCAAGCTCGCCGGAGTCGTGACGGCCGTACAGACCTCCGCGGTACTGCTGGCCACTCGCGCCTTCGCCGCCCCCACGCCCACACCCACACCCTCCGGCGGCCCGTCTCCCTCGCCGTCGAGGTTCAACTGTGGCGCCATCCCGGGCGAGGCCAAGAAGTACTGCGAGCGCGGTAACAGTTCCAGCGGATCCGGCGGTGGCACCACCCCGGACACCTCCACCCTCGACCCCCTCTCCTCCCTGGCCAAAGGCTGTGCCGAGGCTGCCGCCTGGACCATCGACAAGCTCAGCAAGGCCGTGAAGGAGACCGCCACCGTCGACTTCACCAACCAGGCCTTCCTGAAGCAGTACGCCGTCGTCTTCGCCGCCTCCACCATCCTGACCCTCCTGCTGTGGCTGCTCGCCGTCGCCAAGCGGGCCGTGCGCGGTGTGCCGCTCACCACCGCCATCTCCGAAGCCGTCGGCTTCCTCTGGCTCACCGTGCTGGCCTCCGCCTTCACCCCGCTGATCCTCTACACCGTCGTATCGGCGGCGGACGGCGTCTCGGACGTCCTCGCGAAGGCCACCGGCGACCAGGCCGACACTTTCTTCGGCACCTTCTCCGGCGCCCTGAACAAGGGCACCGACATCGGCGGCGGCCCCATCATGCTGATCGTCGTCTCCCTCGTCAGCATCCTCGCCGCCGGCGTCCTGTGGCTGGAACTGGTCATCAGGGCCGCCCTCCTCTACGTCGGCGCCCTCCTCGGCACCGTCGTCTACGCGGGGCTCGTCGACAAGAACCTGTGGGGCCACGTACGCCGCTGGGCCGGCATCATGATCGCCGTCATCCTGGTCAAACCCGTCATCGTCATCGTGCTCGGCCTCGCCGGCGCACTCTCCGGCGGCAGCGGCCCCGACGCCTTCTCCGCCGTCGTCTCCGGCCTCGCCATCATCCTCCTGGCCATCTTCGCCAGCGCGATGATCTACCGCTTCGTCCCCGGCTTCGGCGACGAGATCGCAAGCGGCCGCAACAACCGCATCATGCAGGGCGCCGAGGGCAAGGCAGCCGCCGTCATCAGCTCCCCCGCCACCCTCGTCGCCCAAGGCATCAAGACCCACAGCACCCGTGCCGACAGCAACGGCGGGGCACAGGGCGGCGGCGGCTCCGCCCCCCGCCCGGCCAACCCCGTCAGCGGCGGCGTCGCCGCCCACAGCAGCCGTACCCCCGGGGGCACCGGCGGAGCCGTCCCCTCCGCCACGCCCGCGCCCCGCGCGTCCAGCCCGGTCAACACCCCGCACGCCAGCAACACCCGCAACAACCGCTCGGGAGGTGAAGGGCGTTGACGACCGAGTCCCACCTGTCCCATCCGGTCACGCCCCGCCGTACGTATCTCATCGGCCGCGCCCGGCCGAACGCGATCGTCGGACGGAACCGCGAATCCGGTGAGATCGCACTGATCATCGCCGGCGCGTTCCTCGGCATGATGTGCGGCCTCCTCGTGCCGGTCCTCTCCCTGCGGATCCTGCTGCTGACAGGCTTCCCGCTGCTCGCGCTCGCCGCGGTCTACGTGCCGTACAAGCGCCGCACGTTCTACAAGTGGTTCGAGATCAACCGCTCGTACAAGAGGACCCTCAAACGGGGCACCGCCTACCGGGCCGGCGCCGCCGAGGCCGGCACCCGGCTCGACGGCCGGGAGGTCGAGATCGGCCCGCCCCCGGGCATCGGACGGATCACCTGGCTCGCCGCGCCCTTCGGCCCCGACGAGATCGCCGTCCTCCTGCACGCCGACCGCAAGACGGTCACCGCCGCCATCGAGATCGAGGGCCCCGGCGTCGGCCTGCGCGACTCCGAGGACCAGGAGGCCCTGGTCGACCGGTTCGGCACCCTGCTCAAGCACGTCGCCAACGGCGACGGCTTCGTGACCCGGCTGCAGATGCTCGCCCGCACCCTCCCCGCCGACCCGGACGCGCACGCCAAGGACGTCAGCCTGCGCGGCGACGGCCGCTCCCCGGAGTGGCTCCAGCGGTCCTACGACCAGCTCCAGTCCATGGTGTCCACCAGCAGCGAGCAGCACCGTGCCTACCTCGTCGCCTGCATGCACTACAACCGCGAACTGGCGGCCGAGGCCCACGCCATGGCCCGCGCCGCCCGCGCCCACGGCAACAAGGTCGACCGGGACGCCGGGCTCGCCGTCGTCATGGCCCGTGAGCTGACGGACATCTGCTCGCGGCTGCAGGAGGCCGACATCCGGGTACGGCAGCCGCTCGGTCAGGGGCGGCTGGCCTCCCTCATCCACTCCATGTACGACCCCGACCACCCCATCGACCACATCCAGGCGATGACCCAGCGCAACGCCTGGCCGGCCGAGCTGGACGCCATGGAGCCCACCTTCCTCCAGGCCAAGACCCGGGAGTCCAGCACCCGCGCCCCCTGGTGCCACGCCACCGCCTGGGTGAAGGAGTGGCCGATGACCCCGGTCGGCGTGAACTTCCTCGCCCCGCTCCTCGTCCACACCCCGGACGTCATCCGCACGGTCGCCGTGACCATGGACCTCGAACCCACCGAGGTCGCCATCGAGCGCATGCTGACCGAGAAGACCAACGACGAGGCCGAGGCGTCCCGCGCCGCCAAGATGAACCGGACCGTCGACCCCCGGGACATCGCCGCCCACAACCGTCTCGACCAGCGGGGCGAGGACCTCGCCAGCGGCGCGGCGGGCGTCAACCTGGTCGGCTACATCACCGTCTCCTCGCGTTCCCCGGAGGCCCTCGCCCGCGACAAGCGCACGATAAGGGCCTCCGCCGGCAAGTCGTACCTCAAGCTGGAGTGGTGCGACCGAGAGCACCACCGCGCCTTCGTGAACACACTTCCCTTCGCCACCGGCATCCGAAGGTAGGGGCTGATTCACCGATGCGGGATCCGCTGTCCGTCCTCACCGAGGCATTCACCTCCTTCCTCTTCGGGAAGGTCGAGACGACCCGGCTGCCCGTGCGCACCTCCACGGGCCAGGCCCAGGCCGTCTACCTGCCCACGGCCGCGCCCGGTCTCGGTGACTCCGGCGTCATCATCGGCCGCGAGGTGTACTCCGGAAAGGGCTACATCTACGACCCCTTCCAGCTCTACGGCCAGCAGCTCCCGGCCCCCCACTGGCTGGTCCTCGGCGAGTCCGGCAACGGCAAGTCGGCGCTGGAGAAGACGTACGTCCTGCGCCAGCTGCGGTTCAAGGACCGCCAGGTCGTCGTCCTGGACGCGCAGGGCGAGGACGGGGTGGGCGAGTGGAACCTCATCGCGCAGGAGCTGGGGATAACTCCCATCCGGCTGGACCCCACGGCCGCCCTGGACCACGGGATCCGGCTCAACCCGCTGGACCCCGCGATCACCACCACCGGCCAGCTCGCCCTGCTGCGGACGATCATCGAGGTGGCGATGGGCCACGGCCTGGACGAACGCTCCGGCTTCGCCCTGAAGGTCGCCCACTCCTACGTCAACGAGACCATCGTCGACCGCCAGCCGGTGCTGACCGACATCGTGGATCAGCTACGGCACCCCGAACCGGAGTCCGCCGAGGCGATGAACGTCGCCATAGACGACGTACGCGCCTGGGGCCTCGACGTCGCCCTGGTGCTGGACCGGCTCGTCGACGGTGACCTGCGGGGCATGTTCGACGGCCCGACCACGGTCGGCATCGACCTCGACGCGCCCCTCATCGTCTTCGACCTCTCCCACATCGACCGCAACTCCATCGCCATGCCCATCCTCATGGCGATCGTCGGCGTGTGGCTGGAGCACACCTGGATCCGCCCCGACCGGAAGAAGCGCATCTTCCTGGTCGAGGAGGCCTGGCACATCATCAACAGCCCCTTCGTGGCGCAGCTGTTCCAGCGGCTGCTGAAGTTCGGCCGCCGGCTGGGCCTGTCCTTCGTGGCGGTCGTCCACCACCTGTCCGACGTGGTCGACGGGGCCGCGGCGAAGGAGGCGGCGGCCATCCTGAAGATGGCGTCGACCAGGACGATCTACGCCCAGAAGGCCGACGAGGCGCGGGCGACCGGCCGGGTGCTGGGCCTGCCCCGGTGGGCCGTGGAGATCATCCCGACGCTCACCCCCGGCATCGCCGTATGGGACGTCAACGGCAACGTCCAGGTGGTCAAACACCTGATCACGGAGACGGAACGCCCGCTGGTCTTCACCGACCGCGCGATGACCGAGTCCTCCGCCGACCTCACGGCCGACGACGCCCTGCGCGCCGCCGAACTGGAGGCCGAGCAGCGGGCCGCGGCCTTCGTGGAACAGCACCTGGGCGACTCCGAGTCGACGGTGGCGTGAGGGAGTGCAGGGTGAGACCGGACGACCACCGTGACAGCCGCCGGGAGGGCCAGGGCGGCATCCCTGACGGCCTGCTGGTCGGCATGCTCGCGTTCCTGCTCGGCATGACCGTCCTGGTGTGGACCGCCACGGGCCTGGCCGCCTGGTTCGCCCAGGGCGCCTGGCCCGACGGCGTCACCTTCACCCGCACGCCCCTGGCCATGCGCCATCTCATCGGCAAGCCGCACGACGTCCCCGGCGCCTGGCCGGACACCCCGCCCGCCCAGCTGTCCGGCTGGGGCCTGTTCTGGGGGCTGTTCATCGGCCAGTTGATGATCCTCGTCGTCGCCGCGGTGTTCGCGATGGGTACGACGGCACGCTGGCGTGCGAACAGAGCGACCCGGCGCGCCACCGGCACCCCCGGCCGCAAGCCCCACCCCGGCCCCCCGCAACAACCCACACAGCCGGCCCGACCCACACAGCCGGCACAACAGGCACAAGCGGCACAGGCGACACAACCGGCACAGCAACAGCCGCACTACGGCGGTCCAGAGCACCGTTACGGCGGTCCAGAGCAGCGCCATGACGACCCGGGGCCCGGCAACGGCGTTCCGGTTCCGGGGCCCCTGGGACCCCCGGCACTCCGCACAGAGCCGCAGCCGCAGCCGCAGCCGCAGCCGCGGTACGACATGCCCGGCCCCCGCACCGAACCGGAGCCCCGGTACGGCATGCCGGAGCCCCGGTACGACGTGCCGGAGCCCCGCACCGAGCCGGGACTGTCGCCGTCACAGTCACCGTCACCGTCACCGTCACCGTTGCCGTTGCCGACTCCGGCGATGCCCCTGCAGGAGACGGTCCCGCAAGCCCCGGCCGCCGCCGCCCGCGCCGACGGTGGACCGGCGCCCGCGTGGGAGCGGGAGTCCGACGGCGTCCGGCGCACGGTGCTCTACGCCCCGCCCGCGGCCCGCCGGGCGACCGCGGCGCAGGCCATCCAGGACGCGCCCGGCCCCACCCTCGTGGTGACCTCCGACCCGGAGCTGTGGGCGGAGACGAAGGACGCCAAGGCCAAACTCGGCCCGATCCTCCTCTACGACCCCGTCCATCTCTGCGACACCCCGGCCCGTCTCCACTGGTCCCCCACCGCCGGCTGCGCGGACCGGCAGACGGCCCTGCGCAGGGCGACGGCGCTGCTCGCGCCGGTACAGCCCACCGCCAAGATCGACCAGACGGTGGCGGAGACGGCGGTCACCCTCCTGCGCAGCTACCTCCACGCCGCCGCCCTGGAGAACCGCACCGTCCGGCACGTCCACCGCTGGGCCCAGGGCACGCAGATCCAGGACGCCGTCCGCACGCTCCGCACGCACCCGAAGGCCGCTCCCGGCGCCGCCGGGGAACTGGAGGCGGCGCTGACCGCGCATCCCGAACGCCGCGACATCGCCCAGGAACTGACCGGAAGGGCACTGTCGGCGCTGTCCACGGTCAACATCCGCGAGTCGTGCACACCCAACCGAAATGATGCACTGGCCCTGGATTCCTTCGTCCACGAAGGGGGCACGCTCTATGTGGTCGGTGAACCCATCGAGGACCCGAGGAGCAGGCCCGGCGCGATGCCCCTCCTGACGGCCCTCGTCTCCAGCGTGGTCGAGCGCGGCCGGCACATGGCCGAACGGTCATCCTCCGGTCGGCTCGACCCACCACTCACCCTGGTCATGGACGACATCGCGGCCGTGGCCCCCTTCCCGGAGCTGCCCGGGCTGCTCGCCACGGGAGCCGGCCAGGGGCTGCCGACGCTCGCCCTGCTCCGCTCCCGGGAACAGGCCCGTGCCCGCTGGCCACACCAGGAACTGCCGGTCTAGGACCGCCGCTCCAGGACGAGTTCCAGCTCGGTCTCCGCCTCGTTCTTCGAAAACGCCACGACACGGCCACTGGGCTCGAACCCGAACCTCCGGTACGCCCCCTGGGCGCGCTCGTTCTCCCGGTGGACGAACAGCCGGACCCGCTCCGCCCGTTGCTCCCACGCCCACCGCACACCGGCGTCGAACAGCGCCCCGATCAGCCCGTTCCCGCGGTGCTCGGGCCGCACGAAGACGCCGACCACATGCCCCTGGCGCCGGTCGACGGGATCGCCGGCCCAGTCCTTCGTGCCGGCTTCCTCGACGAGCACGGTCAGGGTGCCCGCCCAGGTTCCGTCGGGCGCCTCGGCGATGAACTGCCGGGCCGCTGTAGAGCCCTCGCCCGACCCGGCCGCCCGGTCCTGCCAGAACGCGTCCGTCCTGGCCGCGGCCTCCTCGTACGTCTCCAGGAAGGCGAGGTGCGCCACCGGGTCGCGGAGCGCGTCGAGACGCAGCTGCCGCACCGCGGCCCATTCGTCGGGTCGTATCGCACGGACGACGTAGTCATCGCTGGTGGGGGTGCTCATGCAGCCACGGTAACCACGCACCGCAGCTCTCTCACCTCAAATACGGACGCCTGCCGTCAACGTCCGGTCCTAGGGTGTGGGCATGACCACGGAGCTGACCCGCCGGGACAGCGAGCCCCTGGTCCACAAGAAATACACCGATTCCTTACTGGAAGTGGCACAGCGCGCCCGGACGCCGGGGTGGGACCGTGGACACCGCAGACGTCACGTTCTGATCCGGGCACGGCACATTCTGGTCCGGAACGCAGAAAACCCCCGCATCAAAGATGCGGGGGTTTTCCCAAAATTTGTTCGGCGGCGTCCTACTCTCCCACAGGGTCCCCCCTGCAGTACCATCGGCGCTGTGAGGCTTAGCTTCCGGGTTCGGAATGTAACCGGGCGTTTCCCTCACGCTATGACCACCGAAACACTATGAAACTGAACGCCGCACCACGCTGTGGCAACGTGGGGCTGTTCGTGGTTTCAGAACCAACACAGTGGACGCGAGCAACTGAGGACAAGCCCTCGGCCTATTAGTACCGGTCACCTCCACCAGTTACCTGGCTTCCAGATCCGGCCTATCAACCCAGTCGTCTACTGGGAGCCTTACCCTCTCAAGGAGGTGGGAATACTCATCTCGAAGCAGGCTTCCCGCTTAGATGCTTTCAGCGGTTATCCCTCCCGAACGTAGCCAACCAGCCATGCCCTTGGCAGAACAACTGGCACACCAGAGGTTCGTCCGTCCCGGTCCTCTCGTACTAGGGACAG